>NZ_NPOQ01000012.1:0-12007 GCF_003688305.1 Bifidobacterium sp. wkB344
CCGTTCAACAACAGCAGCCAGATATACCCCAGGATGATCCCACCGATCAGATTCGGCATGAAGAACACCGAACGGAACACATTCGCCCCACGGATCGCCTTGGTCAGCATATACGCCACCGCGAAACCACACACATTGATGACCAGAGTCGTCACCACCGTGAACGCCACCGTATACACCATCGCATGCCAGAACTCCCTATCCGACAACGCCGCCGCATAATTGCCCAACCCCACAAACCGGGCATCCACCACCGTCGTGAACCGGCAAAAACTCAAATACACACCCATCACAAACGGCACCACAAAACCAACCACAAACGCCAACAACGTAGGCAACACAAACAACCCCCACCACCTACGAATCGACCGACCAACCATCGAAATCATCATTCCCGCCCTCTCATTCGGGACGACACGTCCATTGATGCACACATACGCTTGCTCCTTTGCAAATTGACAGCTCCAGTATCGTTTTCAACACATCGATAGCTCCTTGCAACAACCAAAGACGACATAAGCGGAACAGACAGTATTTCAATCGAGCGCGCTATCATCAGATATCTGAGCACCGCAACGGCATTCAATTGCAGGAGCTGGTCTTGGCTCAGCTTTGACGAGGAGTTATCCATGGAATCCACAATCCAGGACGTGGCCAAACAAGCAAATGTCTCCGTTTCCACAGTCTCTCGATCATTCACTCGGCCGGAACTGGTCTCCGAGCGCACGCGTTCCAGGGTGCTGTCAACTGCACGAAAATTGAACTTTTCGATTTCCCGTTCCGCGACCGCGCTCAAATCAGGCCAGTCCCTACGGGTGGCTGTGCTCATCAACGACCACTTGAGCACCTGGTTCAACTCGACCATCATGGAAGGGTTCAACGCGGTCTTTTCTCGCAATGGGTATGACATCTCCATCTGCCAGATCACCAGTGGCCATGCACGAAGAGAATTCTTTGAAGCATTACCAGTGAAGCGCAACGTCGATGCCGTCATCGTCACCTCCTTCGACATTGAAGCCTCAGAGGTTTCTCGTCTTGCCAGCATCAACGTGCCGATCCTCAGTCTCAACGTTACGGAGGAGAAGGGTTTCATGGCCTCGGTCCGCATTGACGATTTCAATGGTGGCATGCTGTCGGCCAATCATCTGATAGCTCTCGGTCACACTCATATTGCATATGTACGATCAACTCCTGTTGCTTCGCTTCGTTTCAGCGTTCAAGCCAGATTGGAAGGGTTCCTGAGCGCCTGCAGAGCTGCCAAGATCAAACCAACGGTCTTGGCAGCCCCGGCAACCGAAAACCCCACCAGTGCTGTGCTGGCACAGCTGGAAAGCCTGAAAACCAGACCCACCGCAATAGCGGGTCAGGAAGATTCGTTGGCCATACCACTCATCTTCCAGCTGCAACGGTTCGGCATCGCCGTTCCCTCAGACATGTCCGTCATAGGATATGACGACAGCAAATTCGCAGAGGATATCGGCCTGACCACCATTCGGCAGAAGCCTTATGAAATGGCTGTTTCGCTTGCCAAGAAGACCCTGCAGCTTATCGAGGGAAAGAAGCCGGAGAATCCGCATGAGCTGATCCCTCCCACATTGATTCTCCGGTCGTCCACCGCTCCGCTCCAGCGCTGAGACCATTCCTTACAACGAATCAGTGTTTGTTGGCCTGATACTCCTTCGCCCAATTGTCTACGAAGGCCTTCTGGACACCATCCCAGCCGGCAGTGCCCTGGGCATATTCAAGCATGGCGCTTCCGAGATCATCCTTCCAACGCTCCGAAGGCGCAACCGTGAAGCTCCAGCCCACACGCTCATGCTTGGAATCAGAGTCTTTCTGCATAGCGGCGACCAGAGGGTTATCGGTCTTCACCTTGTTGAAAGTCTTAAACGGGGTGGTGAAACCCATATCCTTGGCTATGGCATTCTTGCCCTGTTCTGAAGTAATCATCCAGTCAAGGAACTTCTCGGTAGCCTTGATGTTCTTGGCATCGGCTTTTTTATTCAAGCACCAGTACTGCGCAGAACCGGTCGCCAATCCCTGCTCATGCTCGTTGGGCAAACCCATGTAGATGGGTATCATACCGACCTTGTCGGCATCCATCCCAGCGTTCTGCAGATCAGTCCAGGCCCAAGTGCCGTTTTGATAGAATGCAGCGTCCCCCAAGGCAAATTCAGAGTTCGCATCATCATTCGTCTTGCTGCTGAGCTGCGTGCGCGGAGTGGTCGAATCCGTTAGATACAGGTCAAAAATGTTCTTGAACTGAGGCAGGTAGGTGCCTTTGATGCTGGCCGGCTCCTGCGTGATTCCATCATCTTTGAATTCTCTATCAAGCGCCATGTTGGCCAGGTGAGTGTCATACCGCCAGATGGAGCTCGAGTCAAAACCGGCTGAAGTAAATGCTCCCTTGATACCCAGTTCGTCCTTGTGCTTCTGCATCCCATCAGCAACAGCCTTGAGCTTGTCGAATGAGTTAATGTCTTTGACGGATTTGACCGCTGCACCGCTGGTCTTGGTGTACTTGTCCAGGATGTCCTTGTTATAAATCAAGCCATAGCTTTCTATAACGAAGGGCACGCCTACTGGCTTACCGGTTTCTGCAGATTTCAAGGCGAGGGTCTGATCCTTCATCTGCTTGTAGATTGCCGTATCAGTCAGATCAGCCGTGTAATCCTTCCAAGTCTCCATGTCCACCGGCCCAGAGAGCTGAAAGAGTGTAGGCGGTTCAGACTTGGCAAACTCGGATTTCAGTGACTGCTGATAAGTTCCCGAAGCCGCGGTTTCCACCGTGACCTGAACACCTGTCTGCTTGGTATACTCATCGGCAATCTTCTTCCAACTGTCCGAAACTTCAGGCTTGGAATTGAGGAAATACACCTTCCCTTGATCACTTTTGGCAGCAGTTCCGGAGGCCCCGCACCCGGCAACGGCTCCAAGAGTCATGACTGTAGCCACCGCCGCAGTTATGGCCGTCTTGACCGTATTATTCATCTTTGAACCTTTCCTCTAGATCGCGAGGTGTCCCGCAATCACTTACGCGGCGGCACAGATCAAGCTAAGCTTCATCAACCGCCTGTACTCATAATTTCCCACTTTTCCGATCGAATTGCAAACGCTAGCATTTTATATCGTCTCTCAATTAGGCTTATTAATTGCCCTTAATGATTCATTTCCATTATTTTGCAAAGAAAAATGTGTTCTCTTATACAAACGTTTGCATAATATCTAGAAGAACTCTCTAGATCGGTACGTTATCTTGACGGAGGACTCGCCCAGTCATCATCGACTGCAAAAACGGCACGTCAACATGCAGATCCGATGCAGTCAGGATCCGCGAAACATGCCCACGAGCTATGACAAGGCCACTCTTTCCTCAAATCGATAACGTAATATCATCTCTTTGAGGCTTGGAAACATTGCCCTCGCAATTACTGAGATACACGCTTCTGTATGCCATCCTCAGCGCGCAAAACTGGTCAATGCTTTTGATACCTGTGCTTGCCGAGCCAGCCAGGCGGAGCGCACCGCCGTCAAGATGGCACAAAGCCAGATAGACCAAATATTCAGCATTGAGTCCTTTCCCACGGCTATAGCCTGCCAGGAGTCAGGAGTATGGCATGGCAGTATTGCTTACGTTCGTACCGGGGGAAAGAGCCACGTTGGGGCGCAGGCAGCAAGTCGCGACTAATACAAATAATATTCAGCCCGATCACACGTTCCACTGCCTGAGCACACGCTTGCCCTGGTAGATGCCAAGAACACCATAATGCGCCGTATTCATTCTGAACAGCTGGGCCTTATGGGGATCCAAGTCAAGCCACTGCGTCGTCAGGATGCGCAGGATGTGGGCGTGCGCCACCAGAAGCACATGCCGCCCCGAACACACCAGAGGCTCGAGCCATTCGACAATCCCACGCGCACGGGCAGCTACCTGATCCAGACTTTCGCCCTGAGTCACATGTACGGAAACGGGGCTGCCCGAAGGCAGATCGACCATCCGGTCGCCAGCCAGCTCATCGATGCCCAAAGCATGCGGACCGTCGATCCACAGTTTCCAGTCACGGCCAAGGCTGGCCACCACGTCTTGAGGACGGTGCCCCTCGGCCGGACCGTAATCCCACTCCAGAATCCCATCCATCGGCGCCGGATCAGAGAAACCGGCCAGTTCGGCTGTCTGCCTGGCTCGTTGCAGGGGGCTGGAAAAAATGCAGTCAGGGTCAAATCCATCGGGAAAGGCCTTAGCCAGTCTTTGACCCGCCTCTTTGGCCTGTTCACGCCCTTGGTCAGTCAGAGGGATGTCAGTACGCCCCGTATATTGCCCGGTTTCGCTCCAAACTGTCTGACCATGCCGCAGCAGCACAGCATAGCCTTCGCTCTCGTTCGAGGCATCTTTGCCCGACGTATTCTTCGCAATGTCCATGGATGGCAGTTTAACCCCAGGTACGGTCACGCCCTAAGCACCATGCATGTGGGATAATGAACCTATGACGGACTCAGGACGGGAACCTGGCAGGATGGCCGACCAAGTGGTCGGCATGCTTCATCAGGTGGATAGCAAGGTGAATGACATGCGCAACTCGATCGAATCTGACCCGGAATCGCTGACAGACAAGCTGGTCAAGCTTGCACTTCCCAGCATCGCCGCGCTGTTGGCGGGTAAGCTCTTCCAGGCCTTTTGGAACGAACTGGTCCGCAAACGCAATGGAGGCGTGGACAGCCCTGAAGAGGATCAGGAGAGTGCTACTGACGGTCTTCTCTTCGGCGTTCTGTCGGCAGCCGTTATCGCCTTGGTCTCAGGTCTGTCCGAGCGGGGTTCCCAGGCTCTGATCGACCGTCGTCACCAGCGCTGAGAGCAAGGGACGCTGACTGATAACCAGACCGGTCCAGATAACGCTGATTGCGTGATTTTGACGACAAGGTCTTGCATTGGCAGGCGTTGACGGCCAGAATGTCAAAATGACCTTATCAAATTCACAGAAAACCCCGGCCGCGAATCCGGCCGACAATCCCACCATACGGACCTTGCTTGAACGACGCTCCATCCGCGGATTCACTGACGAACCGGTAGACGACCAGACCGTCGCCCTGCTGGAGCAGGCGGCCCAGCATGCAGCGACCAGCCGGTATTTCCATGAATGGTCGGCCATCAGGGTCACGGATCATGATGAGGCGCTGGCTATCGCGGATATGGCCCATCAGCGCTACGTGGCCGAAGCCCCGTTGCTCTACATCTTCCTCGCCGACCAGCGCCGCAATGCCGATCTGGTCCGACGATTCGCCGATGATCTGGAACCGGATACCACTCTGCTCAACTCCGGTTATGTCTTCCTGCAGTCGCAGAACGATGCGGTTCTGGCCCTGCACGCCATGGAGACCGCAGCCAACGCCCTGGGCCTGGGCGGAGTCATTCTGGGCAGTGTCATCAATGATACGAACAGACTAATCGATCTGCTGAAATTGCCCAAGCTGGTCTACCCGGTGCTGGGTCTTGCCATTGGCCATCCGGCCCAGGATCCGGATCCCAAGCCCAGGATGCCCCGTCAAGCGCAAATCTTCACCAACACCTATCAGCGGGCCGACGATGATGCAGACATGAAGGACGCCCTGGCTGACTTCGATCAGACGGTCACCCGCTACTATCGCGACATACGGCACCTGGATGATCCCCACCGTTCATTCAGCGCCATGATGACTGACAAGGTTCGCAACCCTGCCTCCGGCCATGAACCCATGCTGGATTCGATCCGCCGACAGGGCTTTGACCCAGCCTGCTAGGCAACGAAGTCCCTGCTGGCCAGACAACTGTAAGGCTCACCTGAGAAGTTCACCAGTCCAGTTCACCGGCCCTAGGCGAGCAGACAAAACCCAATCGGCCCCAAGCAGTGAGATCAGCGGAATCCGATCTTGCTGCCTGGGGCCGTATGGATCACCTCTGCGATCATCAAGAATGCCAAGTCGAACGCTAGAGCTGCAGAGGCAATGACTGCCCCTACCGACGGCGGGGTTTATACCCACGTTTGCGACTATGCGGTTTCAGAGTTCGCGAGCCCGTCCTCATACGCTGGTAGGAGCCCGGCTCATGGCTGGTCAGATGCCAGTTTCCACAGTAATCACAACGGTAGACCCACAGAAGAACGTTGCGTTCGACCATGCTGCGGTCGGCGGCCTGCTGGGCCTTGGCCCGATCGTGATACATGATCTTGGACGTAGCAGCGCAACGTCGTGGGGTGAAATAATGCATGACAGCGTACGACTACCTCGAAACCGATCTGACTATCCTTCTGTACACTTTTGCACTCATAGCGCCCAATGCCCGATCGGGCAGGCCCTGCCAGATGACACATCCGAATGATGCAAGATCAGACTGGCAGGGCGCAATCCTTCATAACCAGAAGCAGTTAAAGACGGGCGGACGCGAGCGACTCTAGAGCACGGATCAGGGCAGGTCGTGACCGGCGCTCAGGTAGAGGTCGTACCATTCCTGAGCGGTCAGATCCACATCCGCGCCGGCGGCCATCTGCGTGATGCGCTCGGGGTTCATGGATCCCAGAAGCACCTGTATGCCCGCGGGATGCCGCAGAATCCAAGCCACAGCAATAGCGCTCTTGGCTACCTCATGCTGTTGAGCCAACTTGTCCAACTCTGCATTGAGCTCGGGATAGCGGGGATTGTCCAGGAAGACACCATCGAAGTATCCAGTCTGGAAGGGGCTCCAGGCCTGAATGGTCATGGACTTCAGCCGCGAATAGGCCAGAAGACCACCATCATGGTCCAGGCTGGGATCGTCGCCCATATTGACATGAATCTCCTGGTCGACCATGCCGGTGTGCCCCAGACCGAATTGCAGCTGGTTGACCTCTAGGCGCTGGCTTACAGCGCTCTGCAACAGCTCCACCTGCATGGGGTTGACGTTGCTGACGCCGAAGTGCCGAACCTTTCCACTGGATTGCAGTTCATTGAAGGCTTCGGCCAGATCGTCCAAGTCGACCAGGGTGTCGGGGCGATGCAGCAGTACGAAGTCGACATGGTCGGTCTGCAGGTTGACCAGCTCTTCATCCAGGGCCTTCAGCAGGTGATCCTTGGAGAAGTCGTAGCGGGTGATCTGATCGCTATCCGGGTTGCGGAAAATGCCGAACTTGGTCTGGATGCCCACGCTGTCCCGGTCTACGCTCAGATCTTTCAGAGCCTGTCCCAGGGCTCGGCTGCTGGCTCCGGCATGGTAGCAGTCTGCTGTGTCGAAGAAGTCCACGCCCGCATTCATGGCAGTCTCCACAATGGTCCGCGCTTCCTCGCGGCTCTTCTGATCGATCCGCATGACCCCCAGGGCCACACGGGAGGCCCGGAACCCTGACCGTCCTAAGTTCATGTATCGCACAATGTCCTCCTCGCAATTGACGTCTAGGCTCGAGTCTACCCGTACCGGCTACCTCCAGCCTTGTGCGGCTACTCCAGCAGGTTGCTGCGCAGTGCCTCCACATGGTCCGGTCCGAACCCTAGAGCCTGCTGGGCATAGGTGAAGACATCCCCGTAGGCCTCGACCATGGTTTGTTGGGCATGGGCCAGGTATTCTTTCTTGACGCAGAGCGCAATCTGTAGTGCATCCAGTGAATCCTGGTCGAAGCCTTTGGCTCGAAATTGGTCCAGCAGTTGATTGTTGGCCACGACCCTCTCTTGGTTGGTCTTCAGATAGTCCGCAAATACATGGGTGTCGTCCACTTCCAGCAGCCAGAGCACCAGGGCCGCGGCGAACCCGGTCCGGTCCTTGCCGGCAAAGCAGTGGAAGAGCGTAGCCCCCTGGATGTTGTCCACGACGATTCGCAGGAACTTCCCATACCCCTGCTGGGCCGCAGGGCTCATGACCAGGTCATGGTAGACATTCAACATGTGGCCGTTGACCTGATCCGCTAAACCCAGCGAGGCGAAATCGTCCAGGCTGGCGCCGTTGGTACCACTTTGCTCCAGCAGATCAATGTTGGTAAAGGTCACACCATCGATCCTGTCGTCAGGACTTTCCTGTCTCTCAAAGGGCCGGCGAAAGTCCACGACCTGCGTCACCCGGTAGCGGTCGACCAGTTCCCTCTTCGTATCTTCGTCCAGACCCACCAGCTGTCCTGATCGGATGAACTTGTAGGGACGAACCCGGCGGCCGTGGATGGTCCGAATGCCCCCCAGATCACGAAAATTGGTGATGTTCATTAACGACCTCCTTAGGCTGCGCCCAGTCCCCACGCCAATCCCGCCTTTATAAAGGTCACTGGGACGCAGTGCGCCAGCGCGCAATCAACAGCAAGAACCAACAAGCAATGCAACCAAGGTACCATCACCGTTGCTGTGCAGACACGCCATAGTCTCGCGGCAGAAGTTTCTTGTGAGGGCTTGGTTGGTTGGTGTTGTCACTGCTCTGCGGTCAGGGCCTGTTTGATTGGTGTGCCTCCCCCGATGATGTTGTAGATCTTGCCTGAGGTCTGGGGAAGGTCGACGCAGTCGGCCAGGCATTGTGCCACGTCGGGGATCGGTATGGGCCCGGGGCCGTCTGGTTCTACCTGGATGGCTCCTGTGCCGGTCTGTTCGGTCAGGCTGCCTGGCTCGATGATGGTGTAATCCAGTCCGGAGCTGATCAGGTACTGGTCGGCCATGTTCTTGGTCACGTAATAGTCAGCCAGGGCGTCGATGGCAGGTTTGACCTGGGGCTGCTCCCAGCGCAGCCAGTCTGCTGCATACATGGCTCCCAGCATGACGTACCTGGTGATGCCAACCTCTTTGGCGGCCTCTATGGTCTTCATGGCTCCCAAGGCGTCGATCTGGTTGATGTCCTTGCCGCGTGAGCCTGCAGTGAAGACAACGGCATCCGCATGCGTCTTGCGGAATGCGTCGGTTACCTGGGAGAGCGGGTCATGCAGATCCAAGGTCACGGGTTCCACCTGCTGGCTGTCGTGAATCTTCGAGGCCCCTCGTGCGCAAGCGACCACTTCATGGCCGGCTTTGACCAGGTCCTCGCAAGTCAATGCGCCTACTCTGCCCGTGGCCCCTACAAGAATGATTCTTTTGCCCATGCTCATCCGCTTTCTTCGTATCCGTGTTTGTTCGCCTGATTTGGCTGCCTTTCATTCTAGATGTCCTGGACCAGAAACGACAGGCGGCGAAGTGGGCGACGGTTTTGACATCAGTGCTCTCTGGGTTCAAATCGCAGACTGCGCAAGTGCGAGGCGACCTTTGGTATTCAGCCGAACTGCGTTTGATTGTTTCCCTCACGGCTTTGTGCAGGAAGACAGGAACAATAAAGCATTGGTCTGAGCCGAATATGAATATGGGAGGCATCCTCAGGAATGTTCTCCTGAGGATGCCTCCCATATTCAAGTGTAATGGCGGCGGTGTGCTACTCTCCCACACTCTTCCGGGTGCAGTACCATTGCCGTGCTGGGTCTTAGCTTCCGGGTTCGGAATGGGACCGGGCGTCTCCCCCAGGCCATGACCGCCGCGAATCTTCAATTCTTCCGACCCTGCCGGGCCGGGGTCTCCTGGCGGTTTGGGGACCGGATGGTGGACGCGTGTTCCGATTGTCTGATCGCCTGTGCGTGTTCGTGTTCATTGCCGCAGGCATGTGTTCCGCAGTCGGGTTGATGCCGCCACCCCCCGCAAGGGGGTGGATGGTGTGTTGTCTTCGACCATTAGTGCCGGTCGGCTCCGCCCCTTGCGGGGTGTCCACGTCCGGTCTATCGACCATGTGTTCTGCATGGGGTCTTCAGAAGCCCGAAGGCTTCATGGAATCCTTATCTTGGAGGGGGCTTCCCGCTTAGATGCTTTCAGCGGTTATCCCATCCGAACGTAGCCAACCGGCCGTGCCGCTGGCGCGACAACCGGCATACCAGAGGTTCGTCCACCCAGGTCCTCTCGTACTATGGGCAGGGCTCCTCAAGATTCCAACGAGCGCAGAGGATAGAGACCAAACTGTCTCACGACGTTCTGAACCCAGCTCGCGTGCCGCTTTAATCGGCGAACGGCCGAACCCTTGGGACCTGCTCCAGCCCCAGGATGCGACGAGCCGACATCGAGGTGCCAAACCATCCCGTCGATATGGACTCTTGGGGATGATCAGCCTGTTATCCCCGGGGTACCTTTTATCCGTTGAGCGATGCCGCGTCCGTACGCCGGCACCGGATCACTATCTCCGACTTTCGTCCCTGCTCGACCCGTCGGTCTCGCAGTCAAGCTCCCTTGTGCGATTGCACTCAACACCCGATTGCCAACCGGGCTGAGGGAACCCTTGGGCGCCTCCGTTACTCTTTGGGAGGCAACCGCCCCAGTTAAACTACCCGCCAGGCACTGTCCCTGGCCGGGATGACCGGCCGAGGTTAGAGGCCAGATGAGGACAGAGCGGTATTTCACATTCCGGCTCCACGGATGCTGGCGCACCCGCTTCGAAGCCTCCCGCCTATGCTACACAGTCCGCACCTAACGCCAATACCAAGGTATAGTAAAGGTCCCGGGGTCTTTTCGTCCTTCTGCGCTTAACGAGCATCTTTACTCGTACTGCAATTTCGCCGAGCTCCTGGTCGAGACAGTGGGGAAGTCGTTACGCCATTCGTGCAGGTCGGAACTTACCCGACAAGGAATTTCGCTACCTTAGGATGGTTATAGTTACCACCGCCGTTTACCGGGGCTTGAATTCACCGCTGCCCCCTCCGAAGAGGGATGACGGATCCTCTTAACCTTCCGGCACCGGGCAGGCGTCAGTGCATATACAGCGACTTACGTCTTCGCATGCACCTGTGTTTTTGGTAAACAGTCGCTACCCCCTGGTCTGTGCCGCCCCCACCGGCTCCGCGCGCAAGGCGCCTCACCGGCAGGGGCCTCCCTTATACCGAAGGCACGGGAGTGATTTGCCGAGTTCCTTGACCAGGATTCGCTCGATCGCTTTGGTATACTCTACCTGACCACCAGTGTCGGTTTAGGGTACGGGCGGCGCCACTCCTCACGCCGAAGCTTTTCTCGACGGAACGGCACACCGGATTCGGGGCACAAGACCCCCCATCATCACACCTCGCGCTCATGCCGGGCGGATTTGCCTGCCCGACGCGCCGCATGCTTGACCACGGATAACCACCACCGCGGCCCGGCTCCCGTTCCGTGTCACTCCCGCGCTACCCGCCACGCATCCACACGCCGGTCCCATGCCATCGGACGGTCCGAAGACCATCACCCGACACGGGTAAGGGCACGCTTCCACGTCTTGGATTGGACGGCTTGACGCCGGTAGGAGAATATCGACTCCTTCATCCATTCGACTACGCCTGTCGGCCTCGCCTTAGGACCCGACTCACCCGGGGACGACGAACGTGGCCCCGGAACCCTTGGTCATCCAGCGGACGGGATTCTCACCCGCCTCTCGCTACTCATGTCTGCATTCTCACTTCCACGCGGTCCACGGCCGGCTCACGCCGCCGCTTCGCCCCACGCGGAACGCTCTCCTACCCAGCACAGCAAACTGCGCTGCCGCGTCTTCGGTGGCGTGCTTGAGCCCCGCTACATTATCGGCGCGGAACCACTAGACCAGTGAGCTGTTACGCACTCTTTCAAGGATGGCTGCTTCTGAGCCAACCTCCTGGCTGTCTATGCGACTCCACATCCTTTCCCACTTAGCACGCGCTTAGGGACCTTAGACGACGATCTGGGCTGTCTCCCTCTCGACGACGGAGCTTATCCCCCGCCGACTCACTGCCGCGATACACCTCACACGTATTCGGAGTTTGGCTGCTGTCGGTACCCGATACGGGCCCTCAAGCATCCAGTAGCTCTACCCCATGGAGGCACTCACGCGACGCTGCACCGAAATGCATTTCGGAGAGAACCAGCTATCACGGAATTTGATTGGCCTTTCACCCCTAGCCCCAGGTCATCGGCCCGGTTTTCAACCCAGGTCCGTTCGGTCCTCCACGCGGTCTTACCCGCGCTTCAACCTGCCCAGGGCTAGATCATCCCGCTTCGGGTCCAGGACACGCGACTGGAA
>NZ_NPOQ01000016.1:0-520790 GCF_003688305.1 Bifidobacterium sp. wkB344
GGGGGGGGGGGGGGGGGGGGGGGGGGGGGGGGGGGGGGGGGGGGGGGGGGGGGGGGGGGGGGGGCGTAAATGCTAAAAACCCCTCAGATGTGACCGTCGGAATCTCGATGCCGGAACAACAGCTGGAACGCTGGCGTCTCGACGGCGATAACCTCAAAAAACAGCTTGAAGGCAAGGGCTACAAGGTCCTCCTGCAATTTGCTGACAATAAGACGGATCTGCAGGCTTCCCAGATTCAGAATATGGCTAATCAGGGAGCTAATTTCGTTGTGATTGCTTCCATTGACGGCACGGCTGTAGGGCCAGCCGCGGAGGCAGCCAAATCAAACGGTGCTACGGTGATCGCCTACGATCGACTGATCATGAACACCGATGCTTGTGACTACTACTCGACGTTCAACATCACCGAGGTGGGCAAACTCCAAGGGCAATACATAGTTAAAAAGCTCGGCCTTGATAGTGGCAAAAAAGGGCCCTTCAACATTGAGCTGATGACCGGCTCGCCAACAGACAACAACGCCAAATATTACTTCCAAGGATCTTGGTCGGTCCTCGAACCATATTTTAAAAACGGGTCATTGGTGTCCCCGTCTGGTCGAGTTCCCAAGAATCTCGAGGATTGGCAGAGCATCGGCATACAGAATTGGGATCGTCAAAACGCACAGAGCGAGATGGAAAACCGCATCAATTCCTATTACAACAGCGGAAGACATCTTGATGCCGTTCTCGCCCCCAATGATGCAATTGCCATGGGGACTGTAAACGCTGTAGACGCGGCGGGCTGGAATTACTATCCGATCATCACCGGTCAGGATGCCGAAAAGGCCAATGTGGCCAACATCGTTGCGGGCAAGCAGACAATGACGGTCTACAAGGATACTCGCAAACTGGCTGATTCCACTGCTGCCCTGATCGAGAAACTGGTCAAGGGACAGAAGCCCAAGACCAACGACACATTCAACAATAACAACAAGGATGTGCCTTCGATCCTGCTGAAGCCGGTCTCCGTTGACAAGGACAACGTCAAGAAGGAACTGGTTGACAGCGGGTATATCTCCGCGGCAAACGCCGGACTGTGACGAAACGTCATCGGGCATTCGCCGAGGTTCATTGAGTGCGGATGCCCTTAAATTCAGAAGGCACCAATGACATCATCTCAAAACACGATTTTGGAAATGCGGGACATTGTAAAGTCCTTCGGTCCAGTCACGGCATTGGACCATGTCAATATCAAGGTCCAACAGGGTCAGATCTTCTCCATCTGCGGCGAGAATGGGGCTGGTAAATCCACTCTCATGAACGTTCTGTCGGGAGTCTACCCGTATGGATCATACTCAGGAAGCATCATCTACCAGGGAAAACCCTGCAGGTTCTCTAGCATACGAGATTCGGAGCGCGAGGGAATCGTCATCATCCACCAGGAGCTGGCACTCGAGCCCTACATGACGATTGCTCAGAATATCTTTCTGGGCAATCCCATCACCAAGGGGATCTTCATTCAGGATGATCAGCAACGCCGAAAGGCTAAGGATGTCATGTCCCTGGTTGGTTTGGATGAGGATCCAGACACCCTGGTCTCCAACCTCGGTGTGGGCAAGCAACAACTGGTGGAAATCGCCAAAGCGCTCAGCAAGAACGTTCAATTGCTTATTTTGGACGAACCCACAGCAGCGCTCAACGATGAGGATTCCTTCCACCTGCTGGATTTGATCGACCGGCTTCGCAGGGAACGTGGCATAACGGCCATCATCATCTCCCATAAGCTCAACGAAATAGCGGCGTCTGCGGATGCCGTCCAGGTGATCAGGGACGGAAAGACCATCAGTGATTGTCGGGTCGATAAGGAGCACCCGCTGGATATGGATGCCTTGATCCGCGATATGGTCGGCAGACCGATGACCAATCGTTATCCGGAGCACGAATCGCACATCGGCAAGGAGATGTTCCGTGTAGAGCATTGGAGCGTCCACCATCCACAGGATTCCAACCGTTTGGTGGCCAAGGATGTCAGCTTCAACCTCCGCGCTGGGGAGATAGTGGGTATGGCTGGGCTGATCGGTGCCGGAAGAACCGAAACCGCTATGAGCATCTTCGGTCACCAGTACGGCGTCGGGGCTAGCGGCGACATATATATGGAAGGCAGGAAAATTACCCTGCCCGACGTGCGTTCGGCCATTGACGCGGGTCTGGCTTACGCCACCGAAGATAGGAAAGAGTACGGCCTTAACCTGATTGCTTCCATTCGAGAGAACACCTCAATGGCTAACCTCGGACACCTGTCTCACCACGGTGTCTTGGATCTCGACCGTGAAAAGCAGATTGCTGAGCAGTATCGGCGGGATTTCAGGACGAAGACCCCGAGCATAGAGATGCCGGCGAGCAGCCTGTCCGGAGGCAACCAGCAGAAGGTGGTGCTTTCCAAGTGGGTATCCACTGAGCCCAAAGTGCTCATACTGGACGAGCCGACCCGTGGCATCGATGTGGGTGCCAAATACGAGATATACGAGATCATCGACCGGCTGGCCGATGCCGGTTCGGCCATTCTGGTCATATCCTCCGAGTTGCCTGAGCTCTTGGGCATCTGTGACCGAATCTACACGATGAGTCAAGGAATCATTACGGCATGTCTGGATGCCCATGCCACCGATCAGGAGGAGCTGATGCGGTACATGACGTCTGAAATCCCTTGCAGTGAGGAAGCGGTGTTCGCATGAGCGTCAAGGAAGGAAAAACAACAATGAAGCAGTCGGTCGCTGAAGCGTCCAATGACAGCGGAAATCCGCAGGTGGCCACTCTTAAGTCCACCTTGCTGGGCAATGCTCGACAATATGGAATCTATCTGGCACTGGTAGTGGTCATTGCCATCTTCGAAGTGCTGACCGGAGGGCGTCTGCTCTTCCCCAACAATTTCGTTGCTCTATTTCAGCAGAACGCCTATGTGCTCGTTCTGGCCATCGGCATGCTTATGGTGATCATCGGTACTCATATCGATCTGTCTGTGGGTTCTGTGGTTGCTTTCATTGGCGGCATGGGCGCTTTCATGATGAAGAACTGGGGTTTGAACTGGTTCCTGGCCATTGTGCTCATGCTGGCGCTCGGGCTGATTGTGGGTATCTGGCAGGGCTTCTGGGTAGCCTATGTTGGCGTACCCGCCTTTGTCACGACCCTTGGCGGAATGCTGGTTTTCCGCGGTCTGGCAACTGTGATCGCCGGTGAATCCATTCCCCTTCGCTCCCGTGAGTTCCGTGCCATCTCCAAGGATTTCCTGCCGAACATCTTCGGTTTCTGGTTTGGTCTGGATGGGCTGACCTTGGTCGTTGGGGCAGTGGTCATACTCCTGGTTATCGTCATGCAGGTCCGTCGTCGGTCTCATACTATCCGGGTCGGGCTGCAGGCTGAGCCGAAGAGCTGGATGATCATCAAGTGCGTGCTGGCCACCTTGGTCATTGGGTTCGTAACCTACCTGCTGGCTTCTTCCGGAAACCAGACTCAGGGTGGTATACCCATCGTCTTGGTCATTATCGCTGTGCTAGTGGGCATCTACTGGTTCGTTCTCAACAGGATGGTGCTAGGGCGCGATATCTATGCTGTCGGTGGCAATAGAAAGGCCGCCGTGCTTTCGGGCATTGATACACGCAAGGTCGATTTCAAGATATTCCTCAACATGGGGCTGCTTGCCGCCATCGCTGCAATCATCACTTTGTCCCGACTGGCTTCCGCTACGGCCCAGACCGGTATGGAGTTTGAAATGGACGCCATCGCCGCCTGCTTCATCGGTGGTGCGGCTGTGGCTGGTGGCGTAGGTACCATCCCCGGCGCCATGGTAGGTGCACTGATCATGGGTGTGCTCAACCAAGGGCTGTCGATCATGGGTGCGGATGCCGCCATAGTGAAGATCATCAAGGGTCTGGTTGTGATTATCGCCGTGGCATATGATTTGATCAGCAAACGTCACAAGAAGTAATTGCTGACCTGTCTGCGCCCCGCCCTCTGTTCGTTTCCTGCTTGGAAGAACAGAGGGCGGGGCCTTGTTTAAAGCTCGTCGTTAATTTTCCTTCCTAGCTTCTACCTACGTATCCGAGGGCGGAAGCTCCAGCTGAATTTGCGGATTTTGGCGGGTTCATGTGTGATACTGAAAGGTGGTTTCTGGCATGTAGGGTGGTTTTGCCGCCCGGATTTGGAGGGATGATTTCCGTGACTGCCCTGCGCTCTATCAATCAGGATGATCTGAGGAACCACAACCTCTCGGTCATCATCGACACCATTCTGCGGTCGCCTACCTCGCTCAGCAGGGCGGATCTGGCCAAGGCTACCGGGCTGACCAAGGCTACCATGTCGCTCCTGGCTGGACTCCTACTCAGGAATAGGGTGGTACGCGAGGAGGAACCTGAGACTTCGCAGAGCAGCCATGGCCGACCGAGCACCCCACTGTCCATCGCACACGGACGCTGGGCTGGCCTGGGCCTGCAGATCAACACTGATGGTTACGGATGTCTGGCCATGGATCTGGATGGAACCCTGATCGATTCGGCCTGGGTCAAAGATGATATGCATGAGGCGGAACCCGATCGGGTCTTCGCTGACCTGGAGAAACTGACCAAGCCCATCGAACGCAAGCTGTCCCGGCGGCACTACCGCACAGTGGGTTCGGGCCTGGCTCTGCCTGGCCTGGTCGGCGGCGACACCACCTTGCTCATGGCCCGCAACCTGGGATGGGAACGTCTGGATCTGCAGGAATTTCCCCTGGTCCGTCGCTTAGCTCCCAGAGTGGGCAACGAGGCGCGTCTGGCAGCCCTTGCACAGATTCCCGGCTACGCGGCACAGCGTCCTGCGGGCGGAGATGAGGGGCCACTTTCGCCCACCGACTCCTTTATTTACATTTCCACTGACATCGGTATCGGCGGAGCTGTGGTGCGTCGCGGGGCCGTCGAGACCGGAGACCATGGGTTCGCCGGTGAATTGGGGCATGCCTCGGTGGATCTGAACGGCCCAACCTGCCGTTGCGGTCGCCGTGGGTGCCTGGAGACCTACGCCGGACGCAGGGCTCTGGTTGAGGCGGCTGACATCGCCACTGGAGCTGAGGCGGTCACGCCCCAGGCCATGGAGGAACTCTACCAGCGCTGGCAGCAGGGCGATGCCAAAGCGGTAGATGCCATCGACCGCGGGCTCGATGCCATGATCTCGGTCATCGCCTCAGCTATCAATATTGTCGACGTGGATACGGTCATTCTGGGGGGATTCTGGTCGCACTTCGGGGGGAACCTGGCCCAGCGTCTGCAGGATCGGCTCAATCAGCTGACCCTGGGCCGGGATGCCGTGGACATTCGCGTCCTCATCCCCACCCAGGCCGACTATCCGGCCCTCAAGGGAGCAGCACTGGTAGGCCTGCGCCGCTTCATCGACGATCCGCTGAATTTCTTCGAGGACTGAGCCGCCAAGGGCTGAACCTTCCAAGGGCCCAATGGTCAACTTGAGACTAGTCGGGATTTGCAGGCAGCTCCCTGCCGCCAACCTTGAAGAGGGCGTGGGCGTCTCCGCCCTGGAGGCGCTTCAGGTAGGTCCGGGCTCGGGCCATGCGTTCCACAGTGGTCTGGGCCAGCGGAGAGGGGAGTTGATCGGGGTCGAACCAGCCGACTGACAGGCTCTCCTCGTCACCCACAAAGGGATCGGTGTTGCCGCTGGGGTCAGGCCGGCAGATGAAGAGATGATCCATGTACATGGTCCGGTCCCCGTTGGCATAGGTGATCACCTCTTGGGAGGATGTGACCGCCGCCAGGTCGGTGACGATCACATCCACCCCGGTCTCCTCCTTGACCTCGCGGATCACGGTGTCGGCCGGGTCCTCGCCCGGTTCGTTGATCCCGTAGACCAGGGCCCACTGTCCTGTGTCGGAGCGCCGGCCCAGCAGGAGGCGGTCCTGGTCATCGCTGACGAAGGCCGTCACACCGTTCAGCCAGAGCAGGTCATGGCCTATGGACCGACGCAGTCTGAGCACGAAGTCAGGGGTGGGCATATCAGTCCTGGTCCGGGTCGGCCAGTGCGGCCCGCTGCGCCATCCAGGCCTCTACCTCTTCGACGGTCTTGGGGATGCCTGCAGACAGCCACTGGGGTCCCTGCTCGGTCATGAGCACGTCGTCCTCCACGCGCACGCCGATGCCGCGGAACTCCGGAGGCACCAGCAGGTCGTTTTCCTTGAAGTAGAGTCCGGGCTCGATGGTGAAGATCATCCCGGGGGTGATGGGCGCGCCTTGGTAGGACTCGTACCTGGCCTCCGCGCAGTCGTGTACGTCCAGACCCAGGTGGTGGGCGCATCCACAGGCGTGCCAGCGCCGGTGCTGCTGGCCCTGGGGGGAGAGGGACTCCTCCACGCTGACCTTGAGGATGCCCCACTCGTGCAAAGTTTCAGCCAGCACACGCATGACGGCATGGTGGATGTCCGAGTAGGTGGCGCCGGGCTTGGCGGCTTCGAAGCCGGCCTGCTGGGCCTTGAGCACGGTCTGGTAGATCCGCTTCTGCAGTGGACTGAAGGTGCCGCCTACGGGGAAGGTACGGGTGATGTCGGCCGTGTAGAGGCTGTTGACCTCCACACCGGCGTCGATCAGGAGCAGGTCGCCCTCCTGGACGGTTCCGTCATTGCGCATCCAGTGCAGGATGGGAGCGTGCTTGCCCGAGGCGATGATGGAACCGTAGCCCACGTCGTTGCCCTTCTCGCGGGCGTTGGCATTGAAAACGCCCTCCAGCATCCGCTCGGAACGGGGCTTGCCTACCACCTGGGGCAGGTGGGTCAGAATCCGGTCGAATCCGTCCTTGGTGGCGGCGATGGCCTTGCGCATCTCGCTGATCTCATAGTCGTCCTTGATCATGCGGGCCTCGGAGGTGAACTCTTCGAGCTTGTCGTCGGCCTCCTCATTGCGGTCCGGACCGCCGATCCCGTTGGCCTTGCGGGCGGCCTCCACCTGGTTCAGGACCTCCTGGTCGGCAGTGCGGATTACCCGCATCTTGACTGCACCCTGGTCCGGCCCCAGATCCTTGGCGATGGCATCAGGGAAGGAGGCGATGTCCTTGGTGGGGATGCCGGTCATGATGGCCAGCTCCCGCAGCCCGGCCCGGGGACCCACCCAGTATTCCCCATACTGGGAGGACCGGTAGTAGTCGCGGGTGGACTGATCGGCCCGGGGATGGACGAAGAGCTCGGGGGTATGGGTCAGGCCCTTGGCGGCCTCCGGGCTGTCGGGATCCACCGGGTCCAGGACCAGGATGGCTCCGGGTTCGTAGTCCTCGCCCAGGCCCGTGTAGTAGGCAAAGGTGGTGTCTGGGCGGAAGGCGTAGTCGTTGTCGTTGTTTCGGGTCTTGTAGGATCCGGCAGGGATGACCAGTCGTTCGCCAGGAAAACGCTGACCCAGTTCACGCAGGCGGCGCTCAGTATATTTGCTGGACTCCAGCGGCTCGATCTGCGGCTCCTGGGCCTGCCACCCAGTGGTCATGAACTTCTGGAAGGCGGGGGAGTTGGGGCGCAGGGTGCGGTTGTTCACCCGGTCTTCCATGTTCTGCTCATCCAGGTCCACGTTCTTGGGATCAGTGTCTCCTTGTAGATGCTCCTGTGCGGATGCGGTCACGTCCAGCCTCCTTGAGATTCCGGTTCTGACTATGTTGGTTCCATGGTAGTGCGTTCGGCCGATGTGACAGTCGGCTGTTCCGGCCCTCAATCGGGGTCGGTGGCGCATAGAATGGGCGGGAAGCATCCACAGCCAGCAGGAGGCGCAGGCAGAATATGTCATTCGAACACCCCAACAGCAAGGGTCAGAATATTCGCGATGTCGAGCGGGCCATCATGGCGCGTCCCGCCGAGCATGACAGCCCCAACCTGGACCTGGACAGGATGGGGATGATGCTGGATCTGTTGGGCCATCCGGAGCACAGCTTCCGGGTCATCCACGTCACCGGTACCAACGGCAAGGGGTCCACGGCGCGGATGGCCGAGGCTCTGGTGCGGGCCTACGGTCTGCGCACCGGGCTCTATACCTCGCCCCACCTGGAGCGGATCAACGAGCGGATCGCCATCGACGGCAAGGAGCTCTCGGACGAGGACTTTGTGGACCTCTACCAGCAGATCGAGGATTTCATCGCCATGGTGGACGACCGCTTCGCCCAGCAGGGCAGGGCTCCCATGAGCTTCTTCGAGGTCCTGACCGCCATGGCTGTATGGGCCTTCGCCGATGCCCCGGTGGACGTGGCCATCGTCGAGGTGGGGATGGGCGGCCGTTGGGATGCCACCAACGTCCTCGATGGCGACGCCGCCATCATCGGTCCGGTGGACATGGACCATATGCAGTGGCTGGGGGATACGGTCGAGCAGATAGCAGGGGAGAAGGCCGGGATCATCAAGCCCAAGTCCACGGTCATCGTCGGCGCACAGCCGCATGAGGAGGCTGTCATGCCCATCATCGAGCAGGCTGTGCGCGAGCAGGGCGCCCCCACCTTGCTGAGGGACGGCAACGAGCTGGAGGTCGTTTCCCGTATGCCTGCGGTGGGCGGCCAGGTGGCTACGCTGCGCACGCCTCAGGGACTCTACAAGGATGTGCCCATCGATAAGTTCGGAGAGCATCAGGCCCACAACGCTCTGGCAGCCCTGGCCGCGGCTGAGACGGTCATCCCCGTCAACGGGGCCCTGGACCAGGATCTGGTGGCCGAAGCCTTGAGTCAGGTGCGCATCCCCGGACGGATCGAGCAGGTGCGCACCTCACCCACCATCATCATCGATGGCGGGCACAACCTGAACGCGGCCCAGTCGCTGCGCTCGGCCATCGAGGAGAACTACGACTTCAAGCAGCTGGTGGGTGTGATTTCCATGATGGCCGACAAGCAGGTGGAGGACTATCTGGGCCTGCTGGAACCCGTGCTGGACAGCGTCGTAGTCACCGAGAACTCCTGGAAGGGTCGGGTCATGCCTGCCGAGGATCTGGAACGGGTCGCCGTGAGGGTCTTCGGGCCCGACAGGGTGGTCCGGCGCGACCGGATGCCCGATGCCATCCAGACGGCCGTCGACATGGTCGACAGCGAGGACCAGACCGGCGTGGGCTATGGCCGGGGAGTGCTGATCTGCGGCAGCTTCGTCACCGCCGGCGACGCCCGTACCCTGCTGGCCGAGCGTCCCAATCCCGATCTGGCCAAACCTAAGGCGGAGCGCGCCTGATGTATCTCAAGGAGCTGACCCTCAAGGGCTTCAAGTCCTTCGCCTCGGCCACCACCCTGCGCTTCGAGCCGGGCATCACCGCCGTGGTGGGCCCCAACGGATCAGGCAAATCCAACATCGTCGACGCCCTGGCCTGGGTCATGGGCGAGCAGGGAGCCAAGAGCCTGCGCGGCGGATCCATGGAGGACGTGATCTTTGCCGGCACCTCCTCCAGGCCGCCACTGGGCCGTGCTCAGGTCACCCTGACCATCGACAACACTGATCGGACCTTGGACATCGACTACACCGAGGTGACCATCAGCCGGACCATCTACCGCAACGGCGGGTCCGAATACGCCATCAACGGGTCCGACTGCCGCCTGCTGGACATCCAGGAGCTGCTCAGCGACACCGGGCTGGGCCAGCAGATGCACGTGATCGTCGGCCAGGGTCGGCTGGATGCCATCCTGCGGGCTGATCCGGCCGGCCATCGGGCCTTCATCGAGGAGGCGGCCGGCATCCTCAAGCACCGCAAGCGCAAGGAGCGGGCCCTGCACAAGCTGGCCAACACCGAGGCCAACCTGTCCCGTCTGGATGACCTGATCGGCGAGATTCATCGGCAGCTGGGGCCTCTGGGCCGCCAGGCCAAGGTCTCCCGCCGAGCCGACATGATTCAGGTCAGCCTGCGGGACGCCCAGGCCCGCATCCATGCCGATGACGCCCTGACCTCGCAGAAAAAACTGGAGGACCTGCGCTCGCAGATGGCAGAGACTCGGGGGCAGCTGGCTCGCGGGCAGGAGGATCTGACCAGGGTCAAGCTGCGCATCGAACAGCTGGAGGGGCTGGACCGACAGTCCAGTCCGGCTCTGGAGGCTGTCAACCAGCAGTGGAACGACCTGACCAAGCTGGGTGAGCGGGCCGGTTCCTTGGCAGCATTGGCCAGGGAGCGCAGCCGTTCGTTGGAGGCCGGCATGGTGGCCGACCAGGGGCAGGACCCCGGGGTGCTCAGGCGGCGGGCCGACGAGCTCAAGGGTCAGGCCGACCAGGAGGAGGCCCAGGTTGGAGCTGACCGGATCGCCTTGGACGGCCGCGTTCAAGCCCGTGCGGATCTGGAGCGGCGGCTGGCCGCCCACCGGCAGACCATGACCGAGCTGCGGCAGGCGGCCAGAAAGCGGCAGGCTCGGTTGGGCGATCTGGCCCAGCTGGTGGCCAAGGAGGAATCGGCCCTGGAACTTTCCAGGCAGCGCGAGCGTGACCTGTCCCGCCAGCAGGATCAGGTCAAGGAGAGCCTGGAGCGTGCCAGGAACCGGGTACGGGACCTGGACAGCCAGGAGGAAAGTCCTGACCAGGATAGCAGACAGGCCCTGGATCAGGCAGCTCAGGTCAGGGACCAGGCCCGAAGCAGGCTCAACGACCTCCAGGAGCGCGAACGCCGTATCCAATCCGATGCCATATCGGCCCAGGCCAAGGCCGATGCCCTGGCGGACACGCTGGATCATCGCGGCGCCGGCGAGGCCCTGTCCCAGGCCGGGGATCCGGCCCTGCTGGGTGTACTGACCGACTTCGTCCGAGTGGAGGATGGCTGGGAGGAGCCCCTGGCCCAGGCCTTGCATGACTATGCCTCGGCTCTGGTGGCCAAGGATGGCCAGGCGGTCGACCAGACCCTGGAGCGGGCCCGCCAAGATCGTCTGGGACGCGCCGCGTTGATCTCGGCATCCGGTCCGCTCAAGGGGGCAGACATACGACCCGGCAATGGCCCCTGGCGGTCTGCCGCCGACCTGGTGGATCTGCGGGAGCATCCTGCCGATCCTGACCAGGCCCAGGGAGTGCTGAGGGCTGTACGCAGTCTGCTGGCCTCGACAGCCGCCGTCGATGACGTCGATAAGGCCCGCCGTGCCCTGGAGGACGGGTGGCAGCAGGCGTTGACCCGCCAAGGCGACCTCTACGACCGGGTAGGTGCTGTAGGCGGATCAGCTCCGGCCACCAGTGACTTGGCGTTGACTGCACGCAGGGATAAGGCCCTGGCGCAGGTGGAGGCCCTCCAGGATGAATCCCGGACGCTGCAACCGCAGATGGATGCGGCCCGTACCGCCCTTGAGCAAGCTGAGCAGCAGCTGCAGGAGGCGCGCAACCGGTGCACCGAGGCCCGGGTCAAGGCCGAGCAGGCAGCCCGAGATCTGGCGGCAGCCCGCAAGGAGTCGGATCGTGCCCAGGCTGGGGTCAAGGATCTGGATGACCGGCTGACCCAGGTGCGTGACCAGGTGCGCACCCACGAACTCAAACTGGAAGACCTGAAAGCCGGCCTGGCCCGCGCCCAGGAGGATGGGGATTCTGACCCGGATGACCCGGAGGGTATGGAAGACCGGCAGCATGAATTGGAGACGGCCCTGGACCAGGCCCGCACTGCCGAGATGGAGGCCAAGCTGACCTGGACGGAGAGCGACCGGCGGCATGCCTCCCTGCTGCGGCAGATTGATCTGCTGCGGGATCAGGCCGACCAGGCCGAACGCCATCGTCAGCGGATAGGCGAGGAAAACCGTCGTCGCAAGGCCGGCATGGCATCCCTGGGGCTGATCGCGCTCAGGGCCGACCTGCTGGCCCAGCTGATCAAGGGGAGAATGGAACATGCGGCCCGCCGCCGGGATCAGCCCAGGGCCAAGGCTTCGGCCCACGACAAGGAGCTGACCGATCTGCGGGCCAGCAGGGACGATCTGGAACCCAAGGTGGCCGGTCTGCGTCAGAATGAGCACGGTCTGGATCTGGAACGGGAGCGCCTGGCCGGTGAAGATGGTCGCCTGCGCCAGCGTATCCAGGATGATCTGGGCATGGAGCCTGAGGAGCTGATCCGCGAGTACGGCCCCGATCGTCCGGTGCCCGTCCTGGATGACGAGGGCAATCCGGTGCCCCTAGACCTGGAGGCGACGGAGGATGAAGATGCAGATTCGTCAGCCTTCAAAACGGTGCCCTACCAGCGCGGGGAACAGGAGAAGCGACTGGCCAAGGCCAAGCGGGACCTGGCTGCTCTAGGCAAGGTCAACCCGCTGGCCACCGAGGAATACGAGGCCCTGGAGTCCCGCAACCGCTACCTGCACGAGCAGCGTCAGGATGTGATCGGGTCCCGGGACGATCTGATGGCCCTGGTCAAGGATCTGGATTCGACCATGGTCACGGTCTTCAAGGAGGCCTTCGACGATACCGCCCAGGCCTTCGAACGCATATTCGCCACCCTCTTCCCCGGCGGGCGCGGGCGGCTGCGGCTGGAGGACCCGGATGACCTGCTGACCACAGGGGTTCTGGTCGAGGCCAGCCCGGCCGGCAAGAAGGTCCGTCGGCTTTCCCTGCTCTCTGGAGGGGAGCGGTCGCTGACAGCCCTGGCCCTGCTCCTGGCCATCTTCACGGCCCGGCCCAGCCCCTTCTATGTCATGGACGAGGTCGAGGCCGCCCTGGACGATGTGAACCTGACCAGGCTGCTCAAGGCCTTCGAGCAGTTGCGGGAGCATGCCCAGCTGATCATCATCACCCACCAGCAGCGGACCATGGGCATCGCCGACGCGCTCTACGGGGTCACCATGCGGGGGGACGGGGTGACGGCCGTCATTTCCCAGCGGCTGAAGGATCCGAATCGTTCCGGCCGCGAAGAGCCCGAGCCCGATCAAGGGTGACCTCTGCCAAAACGGCTTGGGAGTCCACGATGGGCAGCTGTGGCATGGGGTAAACCTCGTTGAGTACTGAAAGTTCGGTGCAGCCCAGCAGGACCGAGTCACAGTGGTAGTCATTCAGGAAGGTATCGAGAACGCCCAGGTAGCGGTCCTTGTCCAGTCGCCCTTCCTTGACGTCGTCGTAGATCAGTGCGCTCACGCGGTCCTGCAGGGCCTGGTCCGGGTCCACCAGCTGGTAACCGGCGCTGTCGGCCGGGCCCTGGTAGATGGCGGCATGGCGGGAACCCTCGGTGCCCATGTACCCCATGCGCGGATGGGTTTTCGCCGGATAGTGCCGATCAGCCCAGTCGATGGTGGCCTGGGGCATGTCCAAAATAGGGACAGGGGTCAGGGCCTGGAGCCTGGGCAGAATCTGATGGGCGGTGTTGCAGGCCATGACCATGAAGGAGGCGCCCATGGCTGTAGCCTGGCGCACATCCTCGGCCAGATAGGGGAAGGGATCATCCTTGCTGCGGCCCAGGATGAACTCGGTGCGGTCGGGCACGGTGGCGTGGTTGAAGACCACATAGTCCAGAAAGTCCTGGTCCTTGCGCGCCCCGGTCATCCGGTCCAGCACCCGCACGAAGCTTTCGGTGGCCAGTGTGCCCATGCCGCCCAGGACGACGAAGAAGTTCCTCATGCCAGTGTCCTCTTGTCACGGAAGTAGCGCCGGTAACGACGCCGATAGATGGAAAACATGTGTCGAATCAGCAGCCAGCGCTTGAAGTTGCGGTCCTTACTGTACTCCAGAGTGGTGCCCCAGTCTCCGCGGCGAATCATGGCCATGGCCTGTCGCTTGTCCTCGGATTCGGCGCAGTATTTGCGGAAGATGTCCTTGGGAATCTCCATCCAGAGGCGATGCCCCCGGCCGAAGACGGTGCGTCCGTTGAAGGGGGTGTCCAGAACCAGGTCGTCCACGAAGTAGCGGGCCAGGTTGAAGCCGTTCAGGGTGACCACGTAACTGCTGCGGCCCTGGCGCAGATTGATTTCGAAGAGCTTGTAGATGCCGTCGCGCGGATCGTACTTCATGTCGAAGTTGGCCACACCGCTGTAGTTGATGTCCTCAAGGAAGGCCTTGATCCGGTCGAAGATGTCCTGGTTGTAGTCGGGCATAATGGCTGCGTAGTTGCCCACGGCCTCGGGGGTGGGGTCCTCCAGCAGCGGGTGTCCCAGAAACATCATGCGCACCCGGTGGTGGCGGTCCACATAGGCGTTGAGCACCCTCATGTTGTCATCGCCCCCAGGCACGAAGTCCTGGATGACCATTTTCGAGGTGTACCCGGCCTGGTAGGACCTGCGGATCATGGTGTCCAGCTCTTCAGGGTTGCTGAAGATGAAGGCCTTCTTCCTGCCGGGGAAGTCGATGCCCAGCCACTCGTCGCTGTCGGCAGGCTTCATGGCCACCGGGTAGTCGAAGGGCAGCTTCCGGTGGCGACCCGCCTTCACATCGTCGGCATCCACCGAGACGGTCTGCGGGTGGGGCAGATCGTAGCGGTCGCAGAGTTCGTAGAAGGAGGACTTGAGTGAGAGGGCGCGGTTGAGCTTGGCGTCGATGGCGTTGAAGACGAACCGTTCGCGCAGGGGATCGCCGAACTCGTCCAGCAGGTTGGCGTAGGTGTCCCCGCAGGGCAATAGGAGCAGGGTGGCTCCTGGGTGGTCCCGGTGATAGGCATCCGCCCAGTCGTTCAGGGCCGGCACAAAGACCTTGGGATTGGCGAAATCCGGCACCAGGTGCACGTCGATGATCCTGCTGTACTTGGTGGGGGAGAGCTGCTGGTGGGCGAAGGCGGTGGAGACCAGTCCATAGACCTCATGAAAAGCGCGCGCCATGCCGTAGGCGTTGATATCGCTGCCCAGTATGACCGGTTGGAATTCTTGCATCTGTATGAAACCACCTACCATGTGCTCGTGCGCCCCGCCCTGCCGCGGGGCATTTGGCTTTCCATCTTAGGGTCCTGTCGGGATCGTCATCCCCGGGCTGCGCCGGTGGCTCCCAGGTTGTAGCTTTCCGTGCCCAGCAGGCGCGCCACCACGTGGTCATCGCCCTCATAGGGCACGTGGCCGCCGTCCGTCTTGAACCAGCGTTCCTCACCCTTGCCGATGACCAGCGTGACGCGCAGACGGTCCTCTGGCTGGCCCGGATCCCCCAGAGCCTGCCTGATGGCCTGGACCCTGTCCGGAACGATGCTGGCATCCAGGCTTGGATTGGTCACGAAGCCCAGCATCTGGCGATCCACCTGATCCGCGCTCTCCCCCTCCTCGTCGTCGGCAGTCAGGATCAGCCGGTCGACGCGGTTCTGGGCGGCGCTGACGATGCCCTCCCTGCGGTCGATGGCCTTGCCGCCAGCGGAACCGGAGACCAGGGTGATCAGGGGCTTGCGCTCGCCGTAGCGCTCGTCCACAAAATCCAGTAGGGCGGTGACTGAGGCCTTGTTGTGGGCGTAATCGACGTAGACCACTCGGTTATCGGCCTTGAAGCGTTCCATCCTGCCGGCGATCCTGACGCTTCCCATGGCCCGGAGTGCGTCGGCATCGGGCTCCAGACCCAGACGGGTCAGCATGGCCAGGGCAGCGGCCGCGTTCAGGGCGTTGAAATCCCCATCCATGGACAGGCTGACCGGCCTCATGGCTCCGCCGGCGGGTCCTATCAGGTAGTCGTCGCCCTGGCCGGGAGCCTTGCGAACCAGGAAATCGGCCTGTCGGGTTCCGTCTCCGAATGTGGTCACCGGAATGCCGGCGGCGCGGGCATCCTGACGAATCAGGTCGGCTCCACGCGCATCGGCTCCCAGGACCAGCTGTCGGCTGTTGTAGGTTATGTGGCGCTTGCAGTAGAAGTAATCTTCGAAGCTGGGGTGTTCGATGGGGCTGATGTGGTCGGGGGAGATGTTCAGGAATGCCCCCAAGTCGAATGTCAGCCCGTAGACACGGTCCACCTTGTAGGCCTGGGAGGAGACCTCCATGACCAGGTAGCGCATGCCGGCGTCTGCCGCCTGGCGCATCATCCGAAAGAGGTCCAGCGATTCGGGTGTGGTCAGCTGGGACTCTTCGTAGTGCCGGCCGTCCAGGCAGTTGTCCACTGAGGAAAGCAGGGCGGCGCGATCTCCGGAGATCTTGCCCAGCATGGCCTGCAGGAAGTAAGCGGTGGTGGTCTTGCCCTTGGTTCCGGTGATTCCCACCAGTGTCAGCTGATCCTGGGGATACCCGTAAAAAGCAGCGGCCAGCAGGCTCATGGACTTGCGCACGTCGTTGACGATGATCCCCGGGGCTTTGGTATGGGCGGACAGATCCTGCCGGGCCACGTAGGCCTGAGGACCCTCGGGATCGCAGGCATCCAGATATTCGGGCAGGAAGTGGCCCTTGCAGAAGAGCAGGCTGCCAGGTCCAGCTTGGCGGGTGTCGTAGGTGATGTCGGTGAAGGGCTTGGATGACTGGGTGTCTTCTGGAGTATTCAAGGTCCACTGGTCGCCCTGGATCACCTCGCGCAGTTGATGATGTTTGCGCAGCAGCTCCAGAGTTGAAGCCATCGTCAGCGCCATGCCGGCTTCCCCCTTGTCTGTAGGTTTGTCACATAACTTGTTCCTGCCCGATTGGTGACCCCGATCGAGACCAGATACAAGTCTAAACCGCCTCCAGGCGAGGGCAGGGCGATTCGACGACCCCTTGACTGAATGGGCAAAAAGCAGGAAGTGGATCGGCCTTGGAGCTGAGCTTCAGAGCCAGGAATCGGTGACCGGACGGCGTCCCTGGGAGATCAGGTGCTGGTTGAACTGATCCCGCCACTTGGCCTGCGCCTGCCGCTGCCAGTCCATAAGGGAGTCCATGGTGATTCGGGCCACCTGGGGGAAGAGGGTGGTCATGGGCTTGATCAGGTCCACGGCAGCCACCGTATCCGCTGTGGCATTGTGGAAGTTGCCATGGGGGATGACGCCGTAGTACTCACTGGTCAGCCCCAGGGTGCGGCGGCCCGACCGGTGGGAGATCTCCCTGTCCAGGACTAGAGGATCAACCACCAGCAGATCCCCCTCGCTTAGTGGCTTGACCGACTCCGCGCACCAGTGGGCGATGTCCCCATCCAGCATCTGCACGTCAAAGGGCGCGTTGTAGGCCAGCAGGGGGATGCGCTTGTCCTGGGCGCGGGCAATGAACCCGGCCATCTGCTCGGTGGCCAGCTCAGGCTCCATGCCCTCGGTGGCCAGCTGCTCATCGGTGAACCCGTTGACCCGACTGGCCCCCTTGCTGATATGTCGGTGCGGATTGACTATCCAGGTGGCTACGACATCCCCTGCGTAGCCCTTGGTCGGGTCGCGCAGAACCAGGCTGGCCGAAACAATGCCGTCCTTGCCCGGTCTGGTACCCGTGGTCTCGGTGTCGAACCCCACAAGCCAAGAATCCCCTAGGCGTGTCGACCCCTCCTGTTGCGGGGCTGACGCAAGCGCCTGCTCCATGCTTGTGTACTCGGTGTTTTCCATAAGCGTGATTTCTCCTTCGTCATTATGGTAACCGAGGACCGACCGGCCCGCGAACGGGCCGAAACCGCCACGGGCGAGGGGGGATGGCACAATAGAAGTGTGGCAGATACCAGCGAACTCGAAAGCAGAAAACGTCAATTCGAGGCCCTGGCCATGCCTGCGGTGGATGTGCTGTACCGCCAGGCCATGCGCCTGACCAACAATCCGGAGGACGCCCAGGATCTGGTTCAGGATACCTTCGAGCGCGGATTCAAGGCTTTCGACCGCTTCCAGCCCGGCAGCAACTTTGAGGCCTGGATGACCACCATCGAACGCAACGCCTACTTCAACCAGTACCACAAGGCCAAGCGGCGCCCCCAAAGGGCCAACGACTCGACGGGCGAGTACAACGACTGGGACATCTATTCGGCTTCGGAGCACGGGTCCGAGGGGCTCAAATCCGCCGAGCAGGAGTACATGGAGACCTTCGCCCCCGAGGAGATCATGGCTGCCCTGAACCGGCTCAGCCCGGAACGCCGACGGGTCTTCATCGATGCCGCCATCGACGGCAAGAGCTATCAGCAGGTGGCCGATGAGGAGGGCATCAAGATCGGCACGGTCATGAGCCGGCTGAACCGTGCGCGCTCGCAGTTGCGCCAGGAGCTGGAGCGCTATGCCCAGGAGCGCGGCTACCAGCAGGGGCGCGGTGCTGCAGGCAAGCCCTCAGCGGAACGACATGGTGCTGGTGCTGCCAGGCCTAGTATAAAAAAAGAGATCAGCACCAAGGGGCACTGAGGGCCCCCGAAGATCGGGTACCAGGAAGTGGGCAGGAGCATGGACGGACGCGTGGAGATGAGTCACTACGCCTACGATGACGGCGGCTCTGTCAGGGTGTCCCACACCAGCCTGCGCATCTATCGGGATGCCTCCTGCGTGGATCCCAGCGACTGCTTCGACCCTGAATCCTGCTGCGACGATCGGGAGCGCATGGTCATCGAGGAGTTGCGCAGGTATCTGCGCCCCGAGTGCGCGCCGGACTGTCTGCTGGATCGGCTCAGGCACATGTTCGACCAGATGGACGAACTGGAGCAGGGAACCCCGGATCGCAATACGGACAAGTAGATAAAGTCAAGTAGGTTCAGTACCTGGCTATTCAGGCTATTGCTGGAATCATGGTCATGCGTATGCGACCATGGTTTTTTTTTTTATGCACATATGCAAAACCCCGGCACCATTGGTGCCGGGGCAGACGATTAGGTGTTCGGCCTCTTGCCGTGGTTGGCGGCCTTCTTGCGGCGATCCCTGCGCTTGCGTCCGCGCATGCCCATGATTGGACTCCTTTGCTACTGATGAACCTATAAGCCTTGCAGATTATCGCACACAGGGGTGACCTTTGTCGACCGGATGGTCCGCTCAGAGCTGTTGTGCCCGGTATCCCACCTGGGTGGTGTAGACGGCGGCAGGCTGCAGAATGACCAGGTTCCGGCCGGTTCTGAAGGCGTTGGCGTAGGCGGTCATGGGCTCCACGGCAACGCCGGCCGGGCGCATGCCGGCGTCGAAGCCGGTCCCGGTGCAGACCTGCCAGGAGGTGATGGTCTCATCGCCCCAGAGCTGAATGCGGATGCCGTCCGGCCTGGTGAACCAGGCCGAGCAGGTGCCGTCGTCGTCCCGCTCCACATCGGTCCATGCGTCGTCGAAGGCCACATCCTCGCCCAGCACAAGGCCCTGACGCAGATCGGTCCGTCCTTGGACAGGTTCGGTACCGGTGGGCAGCAGCCTGTCCGGGTCGACCACTACGTGGGTGCGGCAGGGGATGGACAGGGTGCAGGGGGCGTTGTCCTTCTGGATCTGGTCACCGATGCCCTGCTTGCCGTTGGACAGCCAGGGGTGGATGCCGAAGGCCCAAGGTGCGGCCTCGTCGCCCAGATTCAGGGCCCGGGTGGTCATGGTCAGCCCCTGGTCGTCCAGGGTGTAGGTGACGGTGACCACCACGTCGAAGGGGTATCCGGCCATGTCGGGCACCCGCCAGGAGAGGCTGACGGAGTCCTCGGCCAGGACCTGCAAGTGCCAGTAGGCGCGGTATCCGTAGCCGTGGATGGCGGTGCGCCGGTCATGCTCGTCGATGGGCAGGGTGTAGGTGTGGCCCTGGAAGTCGTAGGTGCCGTCCTCGATCCGGTTGGGGAAGGGGACCAGCACGTTCCCGTTGCTGCAGGGTACGGTTCCATCCGGGTCGAATGAAGCCAGCAGGTCCTTTCCCTGGTATTTCAGGACGCGCAGGATGGCTCCCAGCTCGGTCACCACTGCCTCGTAGTCCCCGTGACGGATGCTGTACTGCTGCCCTGTCCGGGGCACGGCCCCGCCCATCATCTCGTTCGTATGCATGCTCCCACTTCCATAGTGCCGTTGATGCTTGGTACGCCACCATCCTAGCGCCTTGGTGGTCTTGGCTTCTTGGTGAAAGAGTGGCGGATGGACTACCGTGGGCCGCTCTGGCTTTCTACCATGGTCTTGCAATGTCCGGGAGTATCCGGATGGACGTTGATAAGGAGCGGCAGTGGCAGGATTTCGGACCACCGTGTGCGAACAGCCGGCCCCGCAGGGGCATGGACGGGTCATCCTGGCTGATCCGCGCGGGTTCTGCGCGGGGGTGGACCGTGCCATCCAGACCGTGCAGACCATCCTGGATGCGGACAACCCTCATCAGGATCTGCCCCCGGTCTATGTGCGTCGGCAAATAGTTCACAACCGGCATGTGGTCGAGGACCTGTCCCGGCGTGGGGCTGTGTTCGTGGACGAGCTGGACCAGATTCCCGACCAGGCCGTCCGTGCCGGGGTTCCCGTGGTCTTCTCGGCCCATGGAATCGCCCCCTCGGTCGTCAAGGAGGCCCAGCGGCGGGGGATGCGTGTGGTCGATGCCTCATGCCCCCTGGTCAGCAAGGTTCACCGGGAGGTCCAGCGCTTCGTTCGCGACGGCTACCGGATTATTTACATAGGCCATCGGGGGCACGACGAGGCTGTGGGAGTCATGGGGGAGGCCCCGGACCGGGTTCATCTGGTGGAGCATGAGGCCGATATCGAGGCCTTGGACTTCGGACCGGACACACCCTTGGTCATGCTGACCCAAACCACCCTGAGCCTGGACGAGACCGCCGACCTGGCTGCGGCCCTGCGTCGACGCTTCCCTTGGATAGAGGAGCCCCCGGGCTCCGACATCTGCTACGCCACCCAAAACAGGCAGCAGGCGGTCAAGCTGGTGTCTGGCCAGGCGGACTGCATGATTGTGGTGGGGTCGGCCAACTCCTCCAATTCGGTGCGCCTGGTAGAGGTGGCCCGTCAGGCCTTGGATATGCGCTTTCCCGGTCAGGGTGAGCAGAGGGCCCACCGGGTCGACGATGCGGGCGAGTTGGATCCGGCCTGGCTGCAGGGCATGGATTCGGTGGGGCTCACCTCGGGTGCTTCGGTTCCCGAAAACCTGGTTCAAGGGGTGCTGGAGACTCTGGCTTCCCGGGGGTTCACCCAGGTGACCCGGGCTCGGGCGGTCGACGAACATATGCACTTCGTCCTGCCGGCTGCTCTGCGCTCCGCACGGGCGTCCAGGAAGGCTCCACAGCCTCAGCACTAATCTCTCAGTCGGTGGCCAGCGGGGCGGTCTTGGCCTTGAGAACACGGATCAGATCCCGCGGGTCCAGACCCAGGCTGATGCCGCGCTTGCCGCCGGAGACCATGATGGTGTCGAATTCCAGGGCGCCTTGATCCAGTACGGTGATGTGTGCAGTGCGCTGTCCGAAAGGCGATATGCCTCCCAGGACGTATCCGCTCTCTCGTTCTGCCTGGGCCTTGTCGGCCATGCGGGCCTTCTTGGCGCCCACGGCAGCCGCCAGATGTTTGAGGTTCAGGTGGCCGGTCACCGGAACAATGCCGATGACCCGTTCCTTGCCCGTGTCGGCCATCAGGGTCTTGTAGACCGTGCGCGGATCCAGGCCCAGCTTTTTGGCGGCCTCGATGCCGTACCCCTGGTCCATGTGGTCGGCATTGTGTTGATACTCGTGGATGGTGAAGGGAACTCCCAGACGCTCCAGCTGGGCCATGGCCGGGGTCGCGGCATCCGAGTCCGCCCGCTTCTTCTTGCTCATGACTCCATGCTAAGGTACTGACCGTTTTGGTAGGCTGAGGGGTGTCTTTGACGCCATTGCGCGGAAAGGGTGGTCCATGACCGCTGTCAATGCCTGGTTGCTCGATGCGGTGACGGGCGGCTGGGGGCTGGCCGTGCTCTTTCTGGCTGCCTTTTTGGATGCGTTGATCATTCCCATACCCACGGAGCTCATGGTCCTGGCTACGGCTTCGGCCTTTCGTGCCTCGGGGCGACCCCTGCCCGTGCTGGTCTTTCTGGTATGCGCCCTGGCCTTCGCAGGCGGCGACGCCTGCACCTATGGGCTGGGGAGGATGATTCCGCTGAATCGTCTGGCCGTCTTTCGTGGTGCCGCAGGCAAGGCTGTGACCTCATGGGCACATCGGGCCCTGCTGCAGGGGGGCGGATTCTTCACGCTGGCCTCTCGGTTCGTGCCTTCGGGCCGGACCGTGGTCAACCTTACTGCCGGGGCGGCGAGGTATCCGCTCAGCCGTTACCTGCCCCTGGCTGCCCTGGCCGGTCTGCTCTGGTCCATCTACATGTGGACCTTGGGGTACCTGGCCGCTTCCTGGCTGGAAAACAACCCTCTGGCCGTAATGGCCATCGGTTTTCTGGCGGGTATGATCGTCGGGCTGGTCTGCGACCTGGCCATGCGGGCGCTCACCCGGAAGCGCTGATGATAAGCAAGGGGCCCGCCCCCGTAGGGAGGCGGACCCCATAATCGCTATGGCCGGATAAACCGGCCGGATGCTCAGTCGCCCAATTCAGCGAAGTAGAGCAGGGTGCGGATCATGTTGCTGGTGAAGCCGTACTCGTTGTCGTAGAAGGCAACGGTGCGGACCAGCTGGTCGTCACCGTAGGTGTTGACATCGGTCTGCGTGGGATCGAAGATGCCACCGTGGGTGTCGCCGATCACGTCGGAGGAGACGATACCCTCGTCGTTGTAACCGAAGTAGTCCTTGCCCTCGAAGGCCTTCTTGGCGGCATCGTTGATCTCGTCGACGGTGACCTTCTTGTCCAGGACGCAGGTCAGCTCGGTGACAGAGCCGGAGGGAACGGCCACACGCTGTGCATGGCCCTGCAGCTTTCCGTCAACGGAGGGAACAACCTTGCCGATGGCCTTGGCGGCGCCGGTGGAGTGCTCGATGGTGTTGATGGCGGCGGCGCGGGTGTTGCGCGGCTTGTTGCCCTTGGGGCCGTCCAGCAGCATCTGGGAGCCGGTGTAGGCGTGGATGGTGGTCATGTAGCCGATGCGGATGCCGAAGTTGTCATCCAGCATCTTGACCATGGCGGCCAGGGAGCCGGTGGTGCAGGAGCCGGCGGAGATGATCTTGTCGGAGGGCTTCAGGGTCTCCTGGTTGACGCCGTAGACCACGGTGGGTGTGGTGTCGTCCTTGGCGGGGGCCGAGATCAGGACCTTCTTGGCTCCGGCGTTCAGGTGGGCCTGGGCCTTCTCGGAGGAGGTGTAGAAGCCGGTGCACTCCAGCACGTAGTCCACGCCGTCGTTCTTGACCCAGGGGATGTTGTTGGCGTCCTTCTCGGCGTAGACCGGAATCTCCTTGCCGTCCACCACGATGGCGGTGTCGGTAGAGGTGACCGAGACATTGGTGCCGTCGTCGTGACGGAAGGTGCCCTGGGTGCTGTCGTACTTGAGCAGATAGGCCAGAATGGCCGGGGTGGTCAGATCGTTGATGGCGGCAACCTCGATGTTGGAGGCGTCACCGCCACGGGCCTGGAGCTCAAAGATGCGCCGGAAGGCCAGACGACCGATACGTCCGAATCCGTTGATGCCAATCTTTACTGTCATTCAATTCTCCCTTGGAGATTGGCCGTATACAGCACAAAAATTACCGGACCGTATATGGCCGATTACTGATAACATCTCATAGTTTATAGAACCCTGTGTACTTATAGCAAGCGATAACGCGGGTTCTGCCAAGGAAAAAACGAACAAAAAAATTGGTAGGTTTTGTTGTTTGTTTGCGCAACAAAACGATCATGAATTGTGAGAATTTTCGTTCGTATCGACCAGCCAATCCTCCCACTGCTGCTGACGGAATCCGACCAGGACACGCCGACCATCCAGCAGGATGGGACGCTTGACCAGCATGCCGTCGGTGGCCAGCAGCTGCAGAGCCTGCTCTGTGTCCATCTGTGGCAGGCGTTTGCTTAAGCCCTGGCTGCGATAGGCCTGACCAGAGGTATTGAAGAATCGTCGAACGGGCAGTCCGCTCAGCTTCAGCCATTCGGTCAGTTCCTCCTGGGTGGGACGGTCCTCCTTGATGTCGCGCTCGGTGAAGTCCACATTGTGGTCACGTAGCCAGGTGCGCGCCTTGGCGCAGGTGGAGCAGCGGCTGTAGCAGATGAAGAGCGGGTGCTGGGCTGTAGGTGATGCTGTCATAGTTTTTCCTTTCCAAAGTGGAGTTTGAAGTCAAAAGCTAGGCTCAAGCCAGACGCCGGGAGGGACGGGTCTCCAGGGAGCCCAGGTCGGCCCTGGGTTCCAGTCTGGTGCCCCAGACCGGCTGGGGCGCCGAGGTGGGGTAGGTGACGAACACCGTTCCCTGTTTCAGGCCTATGTGGGCCGGTGCGCCGGGCAGGAACTCGTTGCTGACGCCGGTCACCTGCTGGTTGGTCATGGTCATGCCATCCGTCTGGTATTTGAGGCCCTGCTCAACCACGCCCAGAGCCTGGTCATCGGCCGCCAGGACGGAGACCATGGACCTGGGCGGGCAATCCCAGGCGGGAAAGTCCAGGCTTCCGGGGCCGAGGGCCGTGACCAGCATTCCCTGGCCCCAGAGTTCAGCCCGGCCCCCGCTGGCGGCGATCAGATGGATCAGGTTCAGATTGGCCAGCGTGTGGTCCATGCGTCCGCCCAGGCCACCATATATAAGGAATCGTCGACAGCCCCGCCGCCAGCCCACCTTGACTGCAGCCAGCAGGTCCGTGTCGTCCTTTTCGGCAGGCAGGACCCGACGGGGGATGTCTGTACGCAGCTTTCGGCTGCCGGCGGGCAGGGAGTCGAAGTCGCCCACGACCAGTTCGGGTTCGTCCCCATGCTCCAGGGCCGGCTCAAGTCCGCCGTCCGCCGCGATGACCAAGGCCTGTCCGCCGCGCGCCATCTCTTGTCCGAAATACTGTCCGGCGCCCCAGATCCGGCAGAGCGGTGCCTGGACAGCCTCGCCCGACTGACCGTCATCCTGCATAAGAGTCTTCTTTCTGCGCTCGTCCCTTGGAGGCGCCTCCATCATCCCAGACCAGCCAGACTGACCAGGAAGGTCAGCCACCCCTGTACCAAGGCCATGTAGGTCAGGGTCCCGCAGGCGATGCTGACCATCATGTTTCGCCAGCGCAGGTGGACCAGGGTCGTGACCAGCAGAGCCAGGGCCTCGTAGATCCCGTGGTCGCCTCCGACCAGGTTGGTGTGCCGGAGCGAATAGACCACTAGCAGTCCCATGACGGCAGCGGGCAGCAGTCGCCCCAGCCTGGTCACCAGGGCCGGCGGCCGACGCCCCTCCGGCCAGATGATGAAGGGCAGGAATCTGGTGGCCATGGTTCCCAGGACCACAATGCCTATGGTGATCAGTTGTTGCGTGGTGGTCATGAGGCCTCCCTCTGGTTGTGAAAGTCCAAGAGGATGAAGATGGCCAGGATGACCACCATGGACGGGATGATGAACCGGTCGGGCCCGAAGACCAGCAGGCAGGCCAGGGAGGCCAGCAGACCAATTATGGCAGGCAGGCGGGCCTCGGCCTGCCGCCACTGCTCCAGAAAGAGGACCAGGAACATGGCGGTCAGGACGAAATCCAGCCCCTTGGTGTCGAAGTTAGCCAGGTTGCCCAGCACAGCCCCCAGAGTGGCGCCGCCCACCCAGTAGATCTGGTTGAGCAGGGTGACGAAGAAGAGGTACCAGCCCTTGTCTGTCCCGGCCGGGTGAGGATCGGCGGATTCCAAGGCGAAGGTCTCATCGCACATGCCGAAGATCAGATAGGGCTTCTTCCGGCCCGTCCCTCGAAAGACCGGCAGCATGGCCAGGCCGTAGAAGAGGTGGCGCGCATTGACCATCAGGGTCAGCATCAGCGCGCCCCAAGGATTGAAAGTGGACATGAGCAGGTCCACGGTCACGAACTCCATGGACCCGGCGTAGATCAGGGCGCTCATGGCCAGCGGGTAGATCACCGGGAAGCCACGGCTGGTCATCAGAAAACCATAGGAGATCCCGAGCACCAGGAAACCAGCCATGATGGGCAGAGTCCGTGGGAAGGCCGCAGCCAGGGAGTCCAGGATGGTTCCGGAGGACTCCGTGTCTTCGTCGGCCTCTTCCTGCGCTCGCAGCATGACCCGCCTCCTGACTTCTTTTAGGGAATGGTCAGCAATGATAATCCCCTCTCGCGCCGCGGGGATAGGCCAGTCGACAATGTGAGAAGGCTGTCAAGACGGGGCAGGAGCGGAATAGGGGCTCTCCCGCTCCTGTTGAACCTAGCGATAGGCACCGGTATGCGAGGAGGAATCATGGACAAGAACAAGATTTCGACCAACAACCCGGCCACGGTCGTCCTGGCGGGGGGATGCTTCTGGGGCATTGAGCGGTTCTTCCAGGAGGTGGACGGGATTATCGACACCCAGGTGGGATACGCCCAGTCCACAGTGCCCAACCCCAGCTATGAGCAGGTTTGCAGCGGTGTCACCGACGCCGTGGAGAGCGTGCGACTGACCTATGATCCTAAGACGGTCAGTCTGCGGACCCTGACCCTGCTTCTGCTGGATCTGATCGACCCCTTCTCGGTGGATCGGCAGGGCAACGACCGGGGCAGGCAGTATCGCAGCGGCCTCTACTGGGATCCCGAGCATCGCGAGCAGGAGGAGCCCGTCTTCCGCCGCGCCCTGGAGGAGCTGGAGGGCAGGACCGGCCGTCATCCCGCTGTGCAGGTGGAGGCTCTGATCAACTTCTATCCGGCTGAGGAGTCCCACCAGGACTACCTGCTCAAGAACCCCGGCGGATACTGCCACATTCCTCTGGAGGCCATCGCCAACGCCGCCTCCCGCCAGCGCTACATCGAGCGCATCTGGTCCCTGGATCCTGAAAGCTACGAGGTCACCCAGCACTCGGCCACCGAACGGCCCTTCACCAACGCCTACGACGGGGAGTTCCGCCCGGGCATCTATGTGGATGTAGTCAGCGGGCAGCCGCTCTTCTCCTCGGCGGACAAGTACGACTCGGGCTGCGGCTGGCCGGCATTCACCAAGCCCATCGATCCCGACCTGCTGGTCAACCGCAAGGACTACAAGCTGCTGGGCCGGCCCCGGATCGAGGTGCGTACGGCACAGACCGGCATCCATCTGGGACATGTTTTCGACGACGGTCCGGCTGACCGTGGCGGGCAGCGCTACTGCATGAACTCCGCCGCCCTGCGGTTCGTGCCGCGGGACCGGATGGAACAGGAGGGTTACGGAGACTACCTGCCCCTGGTAGACCAAGCCGGTCGTTGACCGTTCTGCCTCCAGTGACACGCCGGAGCTTCTCGCCCATGGGGTTCCGGCGTAGTCCACATATAAGTGAGGCCCGTCTGTTTCCTGTTGTCCTTTTGAGCTATTGTGGACTGCTGGTGGATCGATAAGGAGTCATACCAATGTGCGGAATTGCTGGGTTCGTCAACGACACCTCTGCCGAGGAAAAAACGGCCGTGCTCAAGCGGATGACGGACATCATTGCCCACCGAGGCCCCGACAACGAGGGGCATTTCGTTGATGGGCGGGTGGCTCTGGGTTTTCGGCGCCTGAGCATCATCGACCTGCAGGGCGGCGACCAGCCCATCTTCAACGAGGACTCCTCCATGGCCATCACCATGAACGGGGAGATCTACAACTACCGTGAACTGCGCCGTCAGCTGATCGACCTGGGACATACCTTCTCCACCGAGTCCGACACCGAGGTCATCCTGCACGGCTACGAGCAGTGGGGTCACGAAGTGGTCAACCGCCTGCGCGGCATGTTCGCCTTCGTCATCTGGGACCGGGGACGCGGCGAGCTGTTCGGGGCCCGGGACCACTTCGGCATCAAGCCCTTCTATTACGCCCAGATGGGCGGCACCTTCATGTACGCTTCGGAGATCAAGAGCCTCCTGCAGCATCCGGACTTCCACAAGGAGCTCAACACCCAGGCCCTGCGTCCTTACATGACCTTCCAGTACCCGGCGCTTCCCGAGACCTTCTTCAAGGGCGTATTCAAGCTTCCCGAGGGCCATTGGTTCACCTTCCGGGACGGGAAGATGGACATCCACCAGTATTACGACCCGGCCTTTGGCGAGAGCAAGCAGGATCTGAAGGACCTGGTCGACTCCATCGACCAGACCGTCCAGGATTCGGTCAAGGCCCACCAGGTGGCCGATGTGGAGGTGGGCTCCTTCCTCTCCTCCGGGGTGGACTCCAGCTATGTCGCAGCCCTGGCACGCCCCCGGCACACCTATTCAATCGGCTTCGGTAAGGGGACCTACAACGAGTCCGACCAGGCTGGCGAGCTGGCCTCCATACTCAAGCTCAATAACACCACCGAGTCCCTGGACGGCGACCAGGCCTTCAGCTACTTCCCGCAGATTCAGTGGTATATGGACGAACCTGACTCCAACCCCTCCTGCGTGCCGCTCTTCTTCCTTTCCGAGCTGGCCAGCCGGGACCTGCGCGTGGTCCTGAGCGGGGAGGGCGCTGACGAGCTCTTCGCAGGTTACGTAGACTACGGCGTGCATACGCGCTCGCGCATCATCAAGGATGTCACCCGCCTCCTGGGGCGGCTGCCACGCAAGGCCCGGTATGCCATCGGACGCTGGGCCAAGGGCAAGCACTTCCACGGGGCCTGGCACCTGTACGCCAATCTGGCCCCCGCCGAGGAGAGCTTCATCGGCCAGGCCAAGGTCTTCGACGAGGACGAGGCCGGCAGGCTGCTCAAGCCGGCCTACCGCAAGGCCCCCCGTGTCTCTGAGATCACTGGACGAATCTATGCCCGGCTCAAGGGGCGCAGCCTGTCCGAGCTCAAGAAGAAGCAGTACCTGGACATCCATCAGTGGATGCCCGGGGACATCCTGCTCAAGGCCGACAAGATGACCATGGCCCACTCCTTGGAGCTGCGGGTGCCACTCCTGGACCGCAAGCTGATGGATGTGGCCGAGAAAGTGCCCACCAAATATCTGATCACTGATCAGAACACCAAGTTCGCCTTCCGCAAGGCTGCTGACCGCCATATTCCCCGGGAGTGGTCAGCCAGGGAGAAGCTGGGCTTCCCCGTGCCCATCCGGGACTGGCTGCATCAGGAGCGTTACTACCGGCTGGTCCGTAGCATGTTCGAACAGGACTGGGTGTCCGAGTTCTTCGACCAAGAGGCCCTGCTGCGCATGCTGGACGACAACTACGCCAAGCGCAACGACGCCCGTCGCAAGATCTGGACCGTCTACTCCTTCCTGACCTGGTATGACGTCTATTTCATCCACGACGGGACCAAGCCTGAGCTGCTGGATCTCCAAGCATAAGGGGTCTGTCCCGAGGACTGTGTTATACTGCTACACGGCTTGAGAAATCAAGAAAGCGGATGATCCCACCTGGGAGCCTTCCATGGCTTCGGGTTCGACCTGCGCCGATGACGGTTGGCCGTCATTACATAGGGTGCAGGTATTGGCGGTTTCGTTGCGATACAGCGGCGACGGTCATGTTCGAAACCTATGGGTTCTTCGCCTGGCAGTGGATGTTGTGGTATTTGAGAAGGAGTCATCATTAGCGACGAACCAAGGATTAACGACGATATACGAGTGTCTCAGGTACGCCTGATCGGGCCCAACGGCGAACAGGTGGGAATCATTGCGACCTCCGTCGCCCTCAACCTGGCCAAGGAGGCCAACCTTGACCTGGTCGAGGTTGCACCCAAGGCCAAGCCCCCGGTCGCCAAGCTCATTGATTACGGCAAGTTCAAATACAACGAGAAGATCAAGGCTCGTGAGGCGCGCCGCAATCAGAGCATGTCGGAGATCAAGGAGATCCGCTTCAGATTGAAGATCGACGATCACGACTTCGAGGTCAAGGAGGGGCACGTGCGCCGCTTCCTGTCCGCCGGAGACAAGGTCAAGGTCACCATCATGCTGCGTGGGCGCGAGCAGTCCCGGCCCATCGGCGGCGTGGAGCTCCTGCGCAAGCTGGCTGACGACGTCGCGGATCTGGGCTCCATCGAGTTTGCCCCCAAGCAGGAGGGGCGCAACATCATCATGACCCTGTCGCCCAAGGGCAAGAAGGTCCACACCCAGTCCGAGCAGCGTCGGCGGGGCGGTCAGGCCCGTGCCGAGCGCAAGGCCCGTCAGGCGGCCCATCTGGCTGCCAAGGCCGACAACAATACTTCTCCCAAGCAGATGAAATCCAAGGAGGGCAGCAATGCCGAAGATGAAAAGTAACTCCGCCGCATCCAAGCGCGTCCGGGCCACGGGTTCGGGCAAGCTCATGCACGCCGGGACCGGTATGCGCCACAATCTGGAGCACAAGTCGGCCAAGAAGCGTCGTCACCTGTCCACTGACGAGGTGCTCGCTCCGACCCAGTCCAAGAACATGAAGAGGATGCTGGCCCGCTGAGCGGGTGCTGTCGCGTCGAGTGAGATTTTAGAAAGCTGAGGAATATCTATGGCACGAGTCAAGCGGGCAGTCAACGCGCATAAGAAGCGTCGGGTCGTCCTGGAGCGGGCGTCAGGCTACCGTGGCCAGCGCTCTCGTCTCTACCGCAAGGCCAAGGAGCAGCTGCTTCATTCATATACATATAACTTCCGGGACCGCAAGGCCCGCAAGGGTGACTTCCGCAAGCTGTGGATCCAGCGCATCAACGCCGGATGCCGCGCCCAGGGAATCACTTACAACCGCTTCATCCAGGGGCTGCGCCTGGCCGGCATCGAGCTGGACCGTCGCGCCCTGGCCGACCTGGTTGTCAACGACATCGACACCTTCAACGCCATCGTGGCTGAGGCCAAGAAGGCCCTGCCTGCCGATGTGAACGCTCCGGTCGCTGCCTGATCAGCGGACCCGAACACCGCATTTCAAGAACCTCGCCTTGGCGGGGTTCTTTGCATATTTGACCATTCCTCAGCGGGACGGTAAGTTGATTGACGACAATGATGCCGGGAGCCGCCATGAACGATGATCACAGCCTAGACGCATCGGCTGTCTCGGCAGAATCGACAGAAGCGGCAGGTGAAGCCAGTCCATCACCTGGTAGCGGTAAACCCAAGCCAGCCAGAATCAATAAGCCACGGCCCATCCTTCGCTCGCGGATCTTTCTCTATGTGACGGAGTTCTTCTCGGGAATGGCCGTCATGGCCGCTGAGCTGGGTGCCTCCCGGCTGCTGGCACCTTACTTCTCGTCCTCTCAGATCGTATGGACCATCATCATCGGGACCATCATGATCGCCCTGGCCCTAGGCGCCGTCGTCGGCGGCCGTTGGGCCGACCGGAACCCCGACCCGGACAGGCTCTACCTGTGCATTATGGCCGCGGCCGTCTGGATTGCCCTGATCCCCCTGGTCGGCAAGTATCTGATCATCCTGATCTCGGGGCTGCTGATTGTGGCCGTCTCCACCAACTTCCTGGTCCTGGCGGCTTTCATCTCCTGCTTGATCATCTTTGTTCCGCCCCTCTTCCTCCTGGGCACCATCACCCCAGGTCTGGTCAAGAGCGCCACCGACTCCCTGGATGACAACGCTTCGGTGGTCGGCCGGCTCAGCGCCTGCAACACCGTGGGATCCATCCTGGGCACCTTCCTGCCCACCTTTGTGACCATTCCGGCCGTGGGGACCTTCGTCACCTTCCTGATTTTCTCCGGGATACTGCTCCTGGTGGCCTTGGTCTACTTCCTTTCCTCCCATGCCCACCGCCTGGCCTGCCTGATCGCCACGGTGGCCTTTGTGGTCTCGGCCGCCCTGTCGCCGATGACGGGGTTCGCCTTCTGGGAGAAGGGCCTGACCTACGAGGGCGAGTCCATCTACAACTACCTGCAGGTCAAAACCCTGGCGGACAGAACCATCCTGTCCACCAACGTCCTCTTCGGCGTTCAGTCGGTGACCATGAAGCACCCCGGGATGACCGGCATGTACTACGACACGGCCCTGGCGGCACCGCTCATGGCTGATCAGGCCCGCTCGGCTCTGATCCTGGGCATGGGGACCGGGACCTACGCCCGGCAACTGAGGCGGTACTATCCTCGGATGGCCATCCAGGGGGTGGAGATTGACCGGACCATCAGTGACCTGGCCACCAAGTATTTTGATCAGCCCGCCGATATTCCGGTTTCCACCTACGACGGGCGAGCCTGGCTGGCAGCCAGTGGCCAGCGCTTCGACCTGATTATGGTCGACGCCTATCAGGACATCACCATCCCCTTCCAGATGAGTTCCACCGAGTTCTTCACCCTGGTCAGGAATCACCTGAATCCGGGCGGGGTCATGGTGGTCAACATGAACATGATCGACGACGGTCAGGGGTCCATCAATGCAGCCCTGACCAACACCATCACTAGGGTCTTCGGATCCGACGCCATTCTGACGGCCGACGTGCCTCGGACCACCAACCGCGAGCTCTTTGCGCGCCGCCCCGTTTCCGACGATTTCTTGGGATCAGAAGGAGATAACCAAGGCAAGAAGGCGGCCATGAGAGACTATCCGCATTCCGACCTGCTGGCGGAGGCTGCCGTCAGGGTCAGCCCTGATCCGGACCTATCCCGGATGATGGAGCAGGTCAGCTCCAATCTGAGCACGGTTGAGGATGCAAAGGGGAGGATATTGACCGATGACAATGCACCGGTGGAGCTGCTGGGCATGCATGCCATCGACAGGATCATCAGCAGGGAGGCTGGACCCTACCGACGGATTCTTCAGCAAGAGGGGATCCAAGGGCTGATCCGGGAGGTCTCTTGAGCGGTCGCGGCAATACCGAGCGCGTCGGAAGCATGGAAACAGGGGAGCGGGGCATTAGAATATGGCCTACAGACCAGCACTGATGAAGAGAACCGGAGGTTAAGCGGTAGTGGACGGTGATCATCAGGAGGGGCTGACCGCCCTGCTGGATCAGTTCCTGGCCTATACCGGGCTGGAGCGGGGTCTAGCCCCTGCCACGGTCAAGGCCTATAAGTCCGATCTGACCATGTACATCAATTGGCTATCCGGTCGTGGAATCACCAATCTGGAACAGATCCAGACCGCCGATGTGGAGGGTTTCCTGGCCCATCTGGCCGATGAAAGTCCAGCCAGCCGCTCCCGAAGGATGGCCGCCGTCCATGAGTGGCACCGGTTCGCCCTCAAGCAGGGGGTGACCGACCAGGATGTCTCTCGCACCGTCAAGGCTCCCAAGGGCACCTCGGCCCTTCCCGATGTGTTGGACGTGGACCAGGTGGCCCGGCTGCTGGATGTGGCTGCCATGGGCGGATCCAAGGATCCGGTGGTCCTGCGGGACAAGGCCCTGCTGGAGTTCATGTACGCCACCGGCTGCCGGGTCTCGGAGGCCGTCGGCACCGATCTGGAGGACATGGACCTTAACGAGCGGGTGGTCCGACTGACCGGCAAGGGCGACAAGCAACGTCTGGTGCCCATGGGCTCCTACGCCTGCCAGGCCATGCAGGCCTACCTGAATATGGGACGGTCCAGCCTGTGCGATCGGGCCACCAAGGGCAGGGAGCTGCGGGCCGTCTTCCTCAACAAGCGGGGCAAGAGGCTGACCAGGCAGACCGTCTGGCAGGTGGTCAGGGATGCCGGACGCCGGGCGGGCCTGAACAGACCCCTGCACCCCCACACCCTGCGGCACTCCTTCGCCACTCATCTGCTGGAGGGAGGCGCCGATGTGCGTTCGGTTCAGGAGCTGCTGGGCCACGCCTCGGTGACCACAACCCAGATTTACACACACGTCAGCCCCCAGGCCCTGATGGAGACCTACCAGACGGCCCATCCTCGCGCTCGCTGACCCGCCAACCCGCGAATGCGGTCGGAAACTTGATAGGGTAGAAGCATGCCTACGGATTTGTTAGGGCGCGAGTATGAGACATTCGCCGCCCCGGAGCCTTTGAAACAGCACGGCCCGGCCCGTGTTCTCGCCATGTGCAACCAAAAGGGCGGCGTGGGCAAGACCACCTCATCCATCAACATCGCCGGATCCCTGTGCCAGTACGGGCGACGGGTGCTGATCGTGGACTTCGACCCCCAGGGCGCGGCCACCGTGGGTCTGGGCATAAATGCCAACAGCGTGGATAACACCATTTACACCGCCATGTTCGACACCTCCCTGGATGTTCACGAGGTGGTTCGGCACACCCGTTTCGACGGTCTGGACATCATCCCGGCCAACATCGATCTGTCGGCCGCCGAGATTCAGCTGGTCACCGAGGTCGGCCGTGAGCAGGCCCTGGCGGCCACCATCCGGCCCCTGCGGCAGGAGTATGACGCCATCATCATCGACTGCCAGCCCTCGCTCGGCCTGCTGACCGTCAACGCGCTGACTGCTGCGGATGGGGTCATTATTCCCGTGGCGGCCGAGTTCTTCGCCCTGCGCGGCGTGGCCCTGCTCATGCAATCCATAGAGAAGGTCCGCAGCCGCATCAACCCTGACCTGCAGATCTACGGGGTGCTGGTGACCATGTACACCAAGACCCTGCATTCGGACGAGGTGCTTCAGCGCATCTACGAGGCCTTCAAGGGCAAGGTCCTGCACTCTATCATCAGCCGGTCCATCAAGCTGCCCGATGCCACGGTGGCCGGCGAACCCATCACCATGTTCGCCCCCGAGCACAAGACGGCCAAGGAGTATCGGGAGGTCGCCCGGGAGCTGATCGCCCGCGGCATCGTGGCGTGAGCGGATCAGCGGACGGTTTCGCCGTCGACCTGGATGTCTACCAGGGACCCTTCGATTTGCTGCTGGGCATGCTGGCCAACCGCAAGCTCTCACTGACGGAGGTCTCCCTGGCCTCCATCACCGGGGAGTTTCTTGACTATGTGCGCACCCTGGACTTCAGTCAGGGATTGGACCAGGCCAGTGCCTTTCTGGATGTGGCCTCGGTGCTGGTCGAGGCCAAGAGCGCTGCCCTCCTGCCTGTGGAGGACGAATCCATGCGCGACCAGGCTTCCATGGATGCTCTTCGGGAGCGTGATCTGCTCTTCGCCAGGCTGTTGCAGTACCGGGCCTTCAAGCAGGCGGGGCAGGACTTTCGTGCCAGGCTGGCTGCCAACTCGGGCCGCTACCCGCATCCCGGCCATCTGGAGCCCGAGCTGGCCCATCTGCTGCCTGATCTGGTCTGGACCCTGAAGCCGGAGGATCTGGCCCTGCTCTGCGCCAACGCCTTGGTCAACGCTCCGGCCTCCCAGGTTCGTCTGGACCAGCTGCACGTGCCCTTGGTCGATCTGAACAAGGAGGCTGACCAGGTTCGCCAGGCCCTGCTGGTACAGCCTGGGCAACCGGTGGCCTTCGCCGATCTGGTCGCCTCCTCCAAGGGCCGGGCGCAGGTGGTGGCCCGATTCCTGGCCGTGCTGATTTTCTTTAGGCAGGAGCTGATCCAGTACCGTCAGGATGGCCCCTACCAGCCGCTCTACCTGCGCTGGGTTGGGCCTACCCAGGAGCCGGAAACGGCCTTGATCAGTGAGGGGGACTTCGCATGAGCCAAACCTCGGCTCCCGACACCCGTCCCGAATATGTGGACTTCGACGTACAGGACTTTCCGGGCGGACTGGCCGCCTGTCTGGAGGCCATTCTGGTGGCCACGGATCGGCCGCTGACCGCAGAGGACTTCTCCCGGGTGCTGGCTGTGGATCCGGGCCCGGTCAATGCCGCCCTGGAATCGCTGGCCGAGTCCTATAACGACCGAGGATTCGAACTGCGTAGGACCGCCCGGGGATGGCAATTGACCAGCCGGGCTGCCTACCAGCCCGTGGTGGCGGCCTTCGTCAAGGATGGCCAGACGGCTCGGCTCTCCCAGGCGGCCCTGGAGGCCCTGGCCATCGTGGCCTACCGCCAGCCCATGACCCGTGCCCAGGTGGGCCAGATCCGTGGGGTCAACTCGGATGGGGTCATCCGGGCCCTGCTGGTTCGAGGCCTGGTACGCGAGGAGGGCTTGGACGAGCAGACCCATGCCGCGCTGCTGGTCACCACCGACCTCTTCCTTGAGCGGATGGGCCTGCAATCCTTGGATGATCTGCCCTCCCTGGCTCCCTTCCTGCCCGACGAGGACTCGGCTCTGGCCCAGGCCCGTCAGGAGCTGTCTGAACAGCCCCAATCCCTGGATTCGGCCCAAGGTTCACCCCAGGGCGAGGAGGAGTGAACGCCTGTCACACAAGGCGGTTACACTTGTCTCTGTTTGTCCAATTCCTGGACCAAGCCAGCCGGCAGACAAGCCGGTGGAGGCATGGATAGCATTCACGAGAATGAGGTTTTGATGGCGGTACGCGGCGATATACGAAATGTGGCGATTGTGGCACACGTTGACCACGGCAAGACCACCCTGGTCAACGCCATGCTGCAGCAGTCGCACGTCTTCTCCGAGCGGGAGGAGGTGCCCGACCGGGTCATGGACTCCAACGACCTGGAGAAGGAGAAGGGCATCACCATCCTGGCCAAGAACACCGCCGTCAAGTACACAGGTCCGCTGGCAGCCAAGCTGGGCGAGCCCGACGGCATCACCATCAACGTGGTGGACACCCCCGGCCACGCTGATTTCGGCGGCGAGGTGGAGCGTGGCATCTCCATGGTCGACGGTGTGGTCCTGCTGGTGGACGCCTCCGAGGGGCCCCTGCCTCAGACCCGCTTCGTCCTGCGCAAGGCCCTGGAGGCCAAGCTGCCCGTCATCCTGGTCATCAACAAGACCGACCGCCCCGATGCCCGCATCTCCGAAGTGGTCTCCGAGACCACCGATCTGCTTCTGGGCCTGGCCCAGGATGTGAGCGAGGAGGGAGTGGACCTGGATCTGGATTCCCTCCTGGACCTGCCGGTCATCTACTGCGCAGCCAAGGCCGGCAAGGCCTCAGTCAACCAGCCTGCCGACGGCGCCGTGCCCGACAACGACGATCTGGAACCCCTCTTCGAGGCCATCCTGACCAACATCCCTGCCCCGGAGTACGAGGAGGGTGCCCCCCTGCAGGCCCATGTGACCAACATCGACGCCTCCGACTACCTGGGCCGTCTGGGTCTAGTGCGCATCTACAACGGCACCCTGAACAAGGGCCGCCAGTACGGCCTGTCGCGCGTGGACGGGTCCATCGAGAACTTCAAGCTGACCGAGATTCTGCGCACCAAGGGCCTGCAGCGCTCGCCGGTGGACGAGGCTGGCCCCGGTGACATCGTGGCTGTGGCTGGTGTGGAAGACATCATGATCGGCGAGACCATCGTCGACCAGGACGATCCCCGCCCCCTGCCTCTGATTCACGTTGACGATCCGGCCGTCTCCATGACCTTCGGCACCAACGACTCGCCCCTGGCCGGCACCGAAGGCAAGGATCACAAGCTGACCGCCCGCATGCTCAAGGACCGCCTGGACCGCGAGCTGATCGGCAACGTCTCCATCAAGGTGCTGCCCACTGACCGGCCCGATGCCTGGGAGGTCCAGGGTCGTGGCGAGCTGGCTCTGGCCATCCTGGCCGAGCAGATGCGCCGCGAGGGCTATGAGCTGACTGTGGGCCGTCCCCAGGTGGTCACCAAGACCGTGGACGGCAAGATTCAGGAGCCCATGGAGTCCGACACTATTGACGTGCCCGAAGAGTACATGGGCGCGGTCACCCAGCTCATGGCCGATCGCAAGGGCCGCATGGAGACCATGACCAACCACGGCTCCGGCTGGGTCAGGATGCAGTTCACTGTGCCCTCCCGTGGCCTCCTGGGCTTCCGCACCGCCCTGCTGACCGCCACCCGCGGCACCGGCATCTCCTCGTCAATTTCCGCCGGCTACGCCCCCTGGGCGGGCGACATCAAGACCCGGCAGAACGGATCCATGGTCTCCGACCGCTCGGGCAAGGCCAGCCCCTACGCCATGCAGAAGCTCCAGGCCCGTGGCGAGTTCTTCGTAAAGCCCCAGTCGCCGGTCTACGAGGGACAGATCGTGGGCATCAACAACAAGCCCGGCGACCTGGACATCAACATCACCCTGGAGAAGCACATGACCAACATGCGTTCCTCCACCGCCGATGTGCTGGAGACCCTGACCCCGCCCATCGACATGAGCCTGGAGGAGTCCCTGGACTTCGCCAACGATGACGAGTGCGTGGAGGTGACTCCCGAGTCCATCCGCGTGCGCAAGATCATCCTGGACAGGGATGCCTGGTACAAGTGGAACGCCCGCCAGCGCAGGGCCAACAAGAAGTAAACCCGCTCTCACAAGCAGATCAGACCGACCCGGCCGCCCCACGGTGACCGGGTCGGACTAGTCTTGAACCCATGAAGTCTCAGGTTTCCAAATCCAAGGACCAGGCCCCCACCCATTCGACCGGGGAGTCAGGCATGGCGAGCCCCTTCCGTTGCTTGTTGGGCCTGCCCATCGGCCTGGCGGTGGGCGTGCTGGGAACCCTGGTCCAGCGCTCCGGGGCCGCTCAGGGTCTGCCCTGGGGGATGGTCCTGGCCTATCTGCTGGTGGCCCTGGCCGCCTGGTGGGTCCGTTGCGACAGCGGCACCATGGGTCTGGCACTGCACTTGGTGGCCTCGACGGTCATGGTTTGGCTGCTCTCCATGCGGGGGCCGGGCGGCGATGTGCTCATGCCCTACGCCAACTTCCCTACATTCTTTGCCAAGTATGCGGTCTTCCTCTGGATGGGCGGGCTGGTCCTGATCCAGACCCTGGCCATCTGCCTGCCGGCCTCCTGGTTTGCCGACGGCCCCCTGCGCCGTCAGGGGCGGTCAGCATGAGTCAGGATTCGTCAGAAAGGCCGGCGACTGTGCCCGACCGGGTTCCCCTGTACTTCCTGGGTCCCGAGGGAACCTTCACCCATCAGGCCGCCCTTGAGGCCGCCAACCTCATGGCAACAAGGCTGGACTGCAAGGCTGACTTGTGCCCCTGCCCAGATGCGGCTGGCATCGTGGCTGCCGTGGAGGAGGGTCGAGGCTGGGGAGTGCTGGCCTGGGAGAACAACGTGGAGGGCCATGTGGTGCCCAACATGGACGCCCTGATCGACGCCCAGGCGGTAGCGGGTTTTGGCATGGTCCGTCTGCCCATCGTCTTCGACGCCTTCGTCCGGACCGACCATGGCCCCCTGGACCAGGTCGCTGCCCATCCCCATGGGCTGGCCCAGTGCAAGGGCTTCATCAAAGAGACCGGCCTCAATCCGGTGACAGCCAACTCCAACGCCGCTGCCTGTCGTGATCTGGGCCCCAACCAGGTGGCTCTCGGGCCGCGCATCTGCGGAAGCCTCTACGGACTGGAGACCTACCGGCGCGAGGTGCAGGACTATCAGGGGGCCCGCACCGACTTCCTGCTGCTGGCTCCCCGGGAGCAGGCCGCCCGGCTGGCACGGCGTCTGGCGCCGGGCGGGGATTTCGAGTCCATCGTCACCTTTATTCCCCTGAACACCGGACCGGGCGTGCTGGCCAACCTGCTGGACCGCCTGCGCGATGCGGGCCTGAACATGACCTCATTCATGTCCCGGCCCATCAAGGGGCACGACGGGACCTACAGCTTCGTAGCCAGCATCGACGCCGCACCATGGCAGAAGGGTCTGCATCAGGTGCTGGCCGACCTGCTGGACAAGGGGGACTGGCTCAAGACACTGGCGGTCCATCCGCGCACCCCGCATCCAGCGCCCCCCATCCGTGAATGGATGCTGCCCAGGGCGGGGGCCTTCCGGGGTGAGGACCCCGATTCCGAGACGATCAGCAAGGAGTTGTTATGGTAGATGAATCCGCGCCCTTCCCACACATGGATCTGTCCGGTCCCGAGCACATGCACCCCATGGCAGGCATGGCCGCCTCACCGGTGCTGACCTCGGCCCACAAGATCGCCGTGGCAGGGCTGGGCCTGATCGGCGGATCGCTGGCCCGCCGTCTGGCTGCCCGGGGACGGTTCGTGATCGCCTGGAACCATAATGACCGTCCCTATGAGCAGGCCCGCAGCCAGGGGATCCATTGCGTGGACACCCTGGAAGAGCTGGCCAAGGGCAAAGCAGACGTGCTGGTGCTGGCCACCCCCTTGCGGGCCATGCCCGAGGTGCTCAAGGCCTTGGCTCCGGTGCTGACCCGGGGCACCACCCTGACCGACGTGGGCAGTGTCAAGGGTCCGGTCCGCCAGCAGGTCGAACAGGCCGGTCTGGCCGATCGTTATGTAGGTGCCCATCCCATGGCCGGCAGCGAGGGCTCCGGTTACGAAGACTCGGATCCGGCCCTCCTGGAAGATGCCCTCTGGGCCCTCTGCGTCGATGAGCAGACGGACTACAGCCGCTTCCTGACCGTGGCCGACATGGTCACCCAGGGGCTGGGCAACCGGCTGATCGCCCTGGACGATGCCACCCATGACCGGGCTGCGGCACTGATCTCGCACATGCCTCATGTGGTGGCCACCGCCCTGGCCAACATGCTGACCACATCGCCTGACCGCCGTGTGGCCTCGGCCCTGGCGGCCGGATCCTGGCGTGACATGACCCGGGTGGCCCTGACCGATCCTGAGCGGACCCGGGCCATGGTGGAGGAGAACGCCGACCAGGTGGCCGACCTTCTGGATGACTTGGTCGAGAATCTGCAGGGCATGGCCTCCCTCTTGCGGGACCAGGAGCCGGCGGCCGATAAAAAGCGCCAGGACTTCTTCCTCCAGGCGGACCCCTTCCGGCGTTACAAGGCCGCCCTGGGCGACCAGGAGCAGACGCCCACCACCGACCTTGAGCTGGATCCGCAGGGGGGCAACTGGCGTCAGGAGCTGCTGGATTCAGCCCTGCGCGGCGAGCAGGTCTCGGCCTTCCTGACCACCAGCCGGGCCCGGGTGCTGCACCCCCCGGTCATCGACTGAGATCAGGCGGGTCCGGGCGGGGCGAACGGCGTTCCGGGACCGGCTTCAGTGCCACCATGTCTCCTGCTTGCAGGGTCACACGTTCCCCGGGACGCGACCCATTGGCCACCGGGTCCCTGTCCAGGATCAGCCGATGTCCGTCCCAGTCGACCACATGGCCCACGTAGTCGCGGAACTTGGGCCTTCCGTCTTCCGGGTCCGATCCCAGGGCAATCCTGACCACCAGCCGTGCTCCGGCCGGTATGGTTGCTGGCAAACGCATGGCCATCCACCTCCGGGGTCAGTATCGCCTGCGGCTGCGACGAGGGCGAAAGCGCCTAGACTGTATTGCACATGCTGCACAGCCAAGCGAAGGGAGCGCCCGTAGTGGACCAGGATCTGCAGGACTTCACCGACTATCTTTCCCGGGTGGCAGGCAAGAGTCCCAATACCGTCCGCTCCTACCGGGCCGACCTGGCGGGCTTTCTGCACCTGATGCATCTGCATGGCATCGATGATCCCGCGCAGATCGACCTGGCCACCATCAGGTCCTGGCTGGCTCACGAAGCCGCCACCCACGCCCGCTCGACCATGGCCCGAAAGACAGCCGCACTGAGGTCCTTCTTCGGCTGGCTGAGCCGGCACGGCCGCATCAAGACCGACCCGACCCTGGCCCTGAGCAGCCCCAAGCAGTCCGAGCACCTGCCACGAATCCTGACGCACGACCAGGCCCGCAACCTTATGGATACCGTCGACCAGGATCCGGTCGAGCCCAGGGAGGACCAGGAGGTTCAGGCGGCCCTGCAGGTGCGGGATGCGGCCATGCTGGAGCTGCTCTACGCCACGGGCATGCGTGTGGCCGAGCTCTGCGGACTGGACCTGGATGACGTGAACCGGCACAGCCGAACTGTAAAGGTCCTGGGCAAAGGGTCCAAGGAGCGGGTCCTGCCCTATGGCCTGCCCGCCGATCGTGCTCTGGACCGTTGGCTGGGGGAGGGGCGACCGGTCCTGGCAGGCGCAACGGCCAAATCGGCCCGCAAGGCAGGTCAGGCCCTCTTCCTGGGTCAGCTGGGCGGCAGGGTTGGTCAGCGTCAGGTCCGCAAGGTGGTCCACCAGGCGGCCGGTCAGGCCGGGGTGCCCGACATCGCCCCCCATGCCCTGCGGCACTCGGCCGCCACGCATATGCTGGATGGGGGAGCCGACCTGCGCGAGGTTCAGGAGATGCTGGGTCACTCCTCCCTGAGGACCACCCAGCGCTACACCCACGTCTCCATCGAGCAGCTGCGGGCCCGGTACAGGCAGGCTTTTCCAAGGGCCTGAAATCCGGCAAATGAGACAGGACTTGTCTTGGGAAACATCCTGGTATCAGAATATGGGGTATCTTTCGGGATACAGGCGAGACGTTGATAACCAGCTAAAGGGGAGCGGCAGGAATGAAGAGAAGTTCACAGCTCACGGTGGTGTCAGCGTTCATCTGTGCCTTGGCGCTTCTGGCCAGCGGCTGCGGTAGTGGCGGCAGCAGTACCGATACCGAGGGTGCCGAGCAGTCGTCCGGCGACCAGGCCAGCAACAACGCCGTGGTCTCGGTCCATGGGTGTGAGCCGGCCAACCCGCTCATTCCCAGCAGCGCCGCGGAAAGCTGCGGCGGACAGGTCGTGGACGCCATCAACTCCAAGCTGATCCGCTTCGATGACCAGGGCAAGGCCCACAACGATCTGGCCTCGGAGATCAAGGGCAACGACGACATGTCCCAGTACAAGGTCACCCTGGCCGACGGGCGCAAGTTCTCGGATGGCACCCCGATCACCGCCAAGTCCTTCACCAGGGCCTGGTCCTGGAGCGCCAATGTGTCCAACGGCCAGCTCAACGCCAGCTTTTTCTCCAACATCAAGGGCTTTGATGACCTGCAGAAGCAGGGCGTGCCTACGGATGCCCAGTTCTCCGGATTGAAGGTCATCGATGACAAGACCTTCACCGTGGACCTCATCTCGCCCTCGTCCACCTTCCCCATTCAGGTGGGCTATACCTCTTTTGCGCCCCTGCCTGAATCCTTCTACAAGAATCCCAAGGCCTACGGGGAGAACCCGGTCAGCTCGGGTCCCTACAAGTTCGAGTCCTGGCAGCACAACGTCATGATCAAGCTTCGCAGGAACGACGGCTACGACGGGGAGGTCAAGGTCCGCAACGGCGGCATCGACTACAAGGTCTATACGGACCTGGGTTCCGCCTATTCCGATGTGCAGGCGGGCAACCTGGATGTGATCGACAGGATTCCCACCTCCGCTGTCAAGACTTTCATGACCGACAGCATGGTTCAGAGTTATAACAAGCCCGGCTCCACCCTGCAGATGTTCACCATTCCTACCACGATGGAGCATTTCGGCCAGGATCAGGAGGGCCACCTGCGCCGCCTGGCCATCTCCATGGCGATTGACCGGAAGATGCTGATCGACAAGGTCCTGGGCGGTCTGGGTGTGCAGCCCACCGACTTCACCGCGCCGACCATTCCAGGCTATACCAAGGATCTCAAGGGTTCGGACAACCTCAGGTACAACGCCAAGAAGGCCAAGGAGTACTGGGCCAAGGCCGATGCCATCAGCACGTGGCCGGCCGACAAGAGCTTCCAAATGCTTTACAGTTCGGATGGCGGTGCCAAGGACTTCTACGACGGCATGGCCAACTCCATCAAGAACACGCTTGGCATCAAGGCCGAGGCCACTCCCGTGCCCACTTTCAGCGAGTTCCGTGGCAACATCAAAAAGCGCCTCTATAACAATGCGGCTTTCAGGTCTTCATGGTCGCCCGACTATCCATCGCCTGAGAGCTATCTGATGAGCAACTTCGCCAGCTCGGCGGCCGATGGCAACGGATCCAACGACGGCGACTACAAGAACCCCAAGTTCGACGCCCTGTTGAAGCAGGCTGCCAAGGCCAAGGACACCGATGAAGCCAACAGGCTCTTCCAGCAGGCTGAGGAGATCCTTCTACAGGACATGCCGGCGGTTCCGCTCTATTATGGAAACAACATTGGCGCCTCCGCCAAGAAGGTCCATGGGATGCGTCTGGGCTGGGATGGCTATCCGATCTTCCCGGAGCTGTCCAAGGACCAGTAATGATCGTGCCGGAAACGGCATGAACCGCCGTCGATGACTGGCGGTTCGGGAAACCAACCAAAGGAAAGAGCAAGATATATGAAGAAGCAATCGGCCCTGACCATTGCGGGTGCCGGACTGTGCGTCATGGCACTCACGCTGGGTGCCTGCGGCGGATCCGGTGGATCGGACTCCTCTGCCAAGGGGGCCAACGGTGGCAGCTCGAATGCCGTCATCTCGGTCTTCAACCCTGAGCCGGCCAATCCGCTCATCCCCAGCATGACCAACGAGGTGGGGGGTGGCAACCCCATCGACGTCATGTTCTCCAAGCTGGTCCGTTTTGACGACAAGGGCAAGCCAGTCAACGAGATCGCCAAGCAGATCAAGGCCAACGAGGACAACACCCAGTACACCGTGACCATCAACGACGGCTGGAAGTTCTCGGACGGCACCCCGGTGACCGCACAGTCCTTTACCAAGGCCTGGTCCTGGGCGTCCAGCATCGCCAACAAGCAGCTGGGCTCCAGCTTCTTCGCCAACATCAAGGGTTATGACGACCTGCAGAAGGAGGGCACCCCCAGCGATGCCCAGCTGTCCGGCCTGAAGGTCATCGACAACAAGACCTTCACCGTTGATCTGACCTCGCCTTCCTCCACCTTCCCCATCCAGGTGGGCTACACCGCTTTTGCGCCCCTGCCTGAGTCCTTCTACAAGGACACCAAGGCCTTCGGCGAGAAGCCGGTGACCGTGGGACCCTACAAGTTCCAGTCCTGGGAGCACAACAAGTCCATCAAGGTCGTCAAGGACCCCGCTTACAAGGGCGGCGTCAAGGTCAAGAACGGCGGCGTGGAGTTCCGCTCCTACACCGATGCCACCGCAGCCTACCGCGACGTGCAGGCCGGCAACCTGGATGTGCTGGACACCCTGCCCGCCTCGGCTCGTAAGACCTTCCAGACCGACAACACGGTCCAGGCCATCAACGACCCGGGCTCGGTCATCCAGATGTTCACCATCCCCTCCTACATGAAGCACTTCGGCCAGGATCAGGAGGGCAAGCTCCGCCGCCAGGCCATCTCCATGGCCATCGACCGGCCAACCATCATCAAGAAGGTGCTGTCCGGAACCGCCAAGGAGGTCCACGACTTCACCGCTCCCGTCATTCCCGGCTATTCAACCAGCATCAAGGGATCCGACGTGCTCAAGTACAACCCGTCCAAGGCCAAGGAGCTCTGGGCCGAGGCCAACAAGATCTCCCCATGGGGCGAGGGCGACACCTTCAAGATCGCCTACAACGCCGATGGCGCCCACAAGGAGATCTACGACGCCGTGACCAACTCCATCAAGAACGCCCTGGGCATCCAGGCTGCAGGCAACCCTCTGCCCACCTTCAGCGAGTTCCGCTCCAACGTGCAGAACCGCAAGTTCACCGACTCGGCCTTCCGCTCCGGTTGGCAGCCCGACTACCCCTCGCCTGAGAGCTACCTGTCCAGCAACTTCGCCAGCTCGGCAGCCAACGGCAACGGGTCCAACGACGGCGACTACAAGAACCCCGAGTTCGACGGCCTGATGGACAAGGCAGCCTCCGCCAAGAGCATCGACGAGGCCAACAAGATCTACCAGCAGTCCGAAGAGCTGCTCTTCCGCGATCTGCCCGCAGTTCCGCTCTACTACCAGAACTCCAACGGCGTGGCCGCCAAGAACGTCCAAGGATTCTCCTTCAACTGGAAGGGCGTCCCTGCTTACTACAACATCAGCAAGTGAGGTGACGGGAGCCTGAATCCCGCACCTGACAGCTGACACCGCCCGGGCCGGCGCGGAAGGATCCATTCCGCGCCGGCCTTGGTGTCTTTGCACCCCTGTTGAGGTGTGCTGGTAGACTCAAACAAGAATTTTTGCGGCGGCCCCGATCCCCATGCCGATCCCGGTCGCGGATGACAAAGGAGAATAGCCGATGGGAAAATATCTTCTGCGACGTATTCTGCAGATGATCCCCGTCGTTCTCGGCACGACACTGCTGATATACGCGCTGGTCTTCGCGCTTCCCGGCGACCCTGTGGCCGCCATGTTCGGAGACAAGCCGGTCAACCAGGCCGTTGCCGCACAGATACGTTCGGAATACAATCTCGACAAGCCCTTCATCGTGCAGTACGTGCTCTTCCTGAAGAACGCGCTGACCCTGAACTTCGGCAACACCTTCGCCGGCCAGCCCGTGATCAGCGTGATCGGCAGGGCCTTCCCGGTGACCATCAAGCTGGCCCTGATGGCCTTCGTCTTCGAGGGCGTCTTCGGCGTGATCTTCGGCATCATCGGCGGCCTGACCAAGGGCAAGTGGTCGGACAACATCATCCTGGTCCTCTCCCTGCTGCTGATTTCGGTGCCTACCTTCGTCACCGGCTTCATCCTGCAGTACCTGTTCGGCGTCAAATGGCATCTGCTACCGGCCACAGCCGGGGCCAATCCGGGCTTCATTGATCTGCTCATGCCGGCCGTTGTGCTGGGGTCGGTATCCATGGCCTCCATCATCCGTCTGACCAGAACGGAGATCACCTCCAACATCTCCGAGGACTACGTGCGCACGGCCCGGGCCAAGGGCATGAGCAACCGGTCCGTCATCGTGCGGCATGTGCTGCGCAACTCCCTGATCCCCGTGGTCACCTACCTGGGCGCCGACATCGGCGGACTCATGGGCGGGGCCATGATCACCGAGCGCATCTTCAACATCCAAGGCGTGGGCAACACCCTTTACCAGGCCATCCTGAGGGGCGAAGGCACCCTGGTGGTCTCCATCGTGACCATTCTGGTCCTGATCTTCGTCATCACCAGCCTCCTGGTCGACCTGCTCTACGCAGTGCTCGATCCGCGGATCCGGTATGCGTGAGGGAGAGGGACCGACTATGAGTGAAACGGCAATGAACGAGTCAAGCGAACAGAACGAAAGCCAGGCCCGCGTCTACTTCCCCGACCCCCTGCCGGGGCAGGAGCGGTTCGTGGCCCCCATCGACGAGACGCCCCTGCGCGAGGTGGACTCGGTGGATGAGGACGTGCCGCCCACCAGCATGTGGGCCGACGCCTGGAAGACCCTGAGGCGCAACCCGCTCTTCATCATCTCCTCTATCCTGGCGATCGTGGTCATCCTGGTGGCGCTTTTCCCCAATCTCTTCGCCAGGCAGGACCCCATGGCCTGCAGCCTGTCCGACTCCCTGGAGCCCGGCCGGCCCGGGCACCCCTTCGGTTTTGACCTGCAGGGCTGCGATGTCTACAGCCGCGTCATCCACGGGGCCCGGACCTCGGTGGCCATCGGCATCATGACCACCATCCTGGTCACCGTCTTCGGAGGCCTCATCGGCGCCATCGCCGGATTCTTCGGGGGCTGGGTCGACGCAGTGCTCAGCCGCATCACCGACATCTTCTTCGCCATCCCCATGATCCTGGGCGCCATCGTGCTCCTGCAGATGTTCCGCACCTCCACCTCCCTGTGGAAGATCATCCTGACCCTGACCCTCTTCGGCTGGGTCAACATGGCCCGAATCACCCGAAGCGCCGTGCTGGAGGCCAAGAACCTGGAGTTCAACACCGCTTCCACGGCCCTGGGCTCCACGCCCCTGCGCAACCTCTTCCGACACATCATGCCCAACTCCCTGGCCCCGGTCATCGTCATGGCCACCATGTCGCTGGGCACCTACATCGTCTCTGAGGCCACGCTGAGCTTCCTGGGCATCGGCCTGCCCTCCACCGTGGTCTCCTGGGGCGGGGACATCTCGACGGCCCAGAACCTCCTGACCACCAACCCCTCGGTCCTCTTCTATCCCTCTGCAGCCCTGGCCATCACCGTGCTGGCCTTCATCATGATGGGCGACGCGGTCAAGGATGCGTTGGATCCCAAGAGCAGAACGGCCTGAGTGAGGAAGCATGACTGAAGCAGACAAGAACATGACTACCAATCAGGAGCAGCAGCCCCTGCTCGACGTGCGGGACTTGCAGGTGGACTTCACCGCCGATGGGCGCACCGTCCACGCAGTTCGCGACGCCTCCTTCAACGTCTACCCCGGCCAGTGGGTGGCCATCGTGGGGGAGTCCGGCTCGGGCAAGTCCACCTCGGCCATGGCTGTGCTGGGTCTTCTGCCCGGCACCGGCAAGGTGACCGGCGGCAGCATCAAGCTCAATGGCCGCGAGCTGGTGGGCCTGGATCGCAAGGACTACGAGGCGCTGCGTGGCTCCCAGGTGGGTCTGGTCCCGCAGGATCCCATGAGCAATCTGAACCCGGTCTGGCGCATCGGCTCCCAGGTCAAGGAGGCGCTGACCGCCAACCACATGGATGTCTCCCGGGAGAAGCGCTCCCGGTTGGCCAAGGCCCTGGCCAGCGATGAAGAGGTGACGCTCAAGAAGTCCGACGACGAGCTCTTCATCTCCTCCAAGGACCTGCCCGGCCTGCTGGAAGCCGCCCGTCAGGCCCTGAGCGATGCCGGGGTGGCCGACGTGGACAAGACCATGGAGGCTATGAAGGCCGAGTGGGATGTGGGTTCCGAGACCCGCTGGGGCGTGGCCAAGTCCCTGATCGACGCCGGTGTGGATGACGATGCGGCCTGGAAGCTGGCCAAGGAGCATGTGACCGGTTCGGACATGGATGACCGCATCGCCGGTCTGTTGTCTGAGGCCGGGCTGCCCGAGGCCGCCACCAGAGCCCGACAGTATCCGCATGAGTTCTCCGGCGGCATGCGCCAGCGCGCCCTGATCGCCATCGGCCTGGCCTCCCGGCCCGACCTGCTGATTGCGGACGAGCCCACCAGCGCCCTGGATGTGACCGTCCAGAAGCGGATTCTGGACCACCTGCGCAATCTGACCGAATCCCTGGGCACCGCCGTGCTCTTCATCACCCACGACCTGGGTCTGGCAGCCGAGCGCGCCCAACACATCGTGGTCATGTACCGGGGTCAGGTGGTGGAGTCCGGGCCCAGCCTGGAGGTCCTGCAGCACCCCCAGCACCCCTACACCAAGCGGCTGGTCCAGGCCGCGCCCTCGCTGGCCTCCCAGCGCATCATCTCCGCCAAGCAGCGTGGCCAGGATGCCGAAGACCTGCTGGAGCACCACGTCAAGGGCGAGAGCACCCTGGAGCGCAGCGAGCACGTCATCACCGTGGAGCACCTGACCCGCGAATTCAGGCTGCCCCGGCGCAAGGAGATGTTCAAGGCCGTGGACGACGTCTCCTTCTCGGTCAAGCGGGGAACCACCCTGGCCATCGTGGGGGAGTCCGGCTCCGGCAAGTCCACCGTGGCCAACATGGTCCTGCACCTGCTCAAGCCCACCTCGGGCCGGGTGACCTACGAGGGCCAGGACATCGCCGGCTTCGGCAGCCACGAGCTCATGGAGTTCCGCCGGCACGTGCAGCCGGTCTTCCAGAACCCCTACGGCTCCCTGGACCCCATGTACTCCATCTACCGCTCCATCGAGGAGCCCCTGCGCATCCACAAGATCGGCAACGCCAAGTCCCGGCAGAAGCGGGTCAAGGAGCTGCTGGACATGGTGGAGATGCCCGAGTCGGTCATGGGGCGCTACCCCAACGAGCTCTCCGGTGGACAGCGTCAGCGCATCGCCATCGCCCGGGCCATGGCCCTGAATCCGGATGTGATCATCTGCGACGAGGCCGTCTCCGCCCTGGACGTGCTGGTCCAGGACCAGGTGCTGCGGTTGCTCAACGACCTGCAGGCCGAGCAAGGGCTCAGCTACCTGTTCATCACCCACGATCTGGCCGTGGTCAGGCAGATCGCCGACGAGGTGGTGGTCATGCAGCACGGCCGACTGGTGGAGCATGCCACCACCGACGAGGTCTTTGACCACCCGCAACGCCAGTACACCAAGGATCTGCTGGACGCCATCCCCGGCGGCAAGCTGCGCCTGGGTCTTGACTAGGTATCCTTTGCACAGACTCACAAGGAAATGAGGCATCATGGGATTGTTCGGTTTCGGCAAGAAACGCGCCAAGAAGCAGGCTGAGGAGGCCGTCGAGGAGTCCAAGGAGCTCGACGAGTCCAAGGACGCTGAGGAGTCCACGGAGAAATCCGACCAAACCTCTCAGGCTGACCGCGATGAAGCCGAGCAGAGCGGGAAAGGCCCCTGGGACAGCATGGATTCCGAGGCCCCCGACACCGATGAGTACCTGGACATCGGCGCCCTGATGCTGCCCTTCCTCAAGGGTAGCGAGCTAAGGCTCAAGGCCAACTCGCAGACCGGCGACGTGCTGGGAGCCACCATCACCTACGGGTCCTCAAGTCTGGAGCTGGAACCCTTTGCGGCGCCCAAGTCCCTGGGCCTCTGGGACGAGGTCAGGGCCGACCTGCTCAAGGCCAACCCCTCCTGCAAGGAGGTGGACGGCGTCTTCGGCAAGGAGCTGACCCTGCCCGTCAAGGTCAAGGGCAAGAACCTGCTGACCCGGGTGGTGGGCATCGACGGACCCCGTTGGATGCTGCGAGGCATCTTCTCCGGCCCTGCGGCCAAGGGCGGCAAGGAGAAGGATGTGCTCGACGGCTACCTGGCCGACCTGGTGGTGGTCCGTGGCGATGAGCCCCTGGCCCCTCGCGACCTGGTTCCCATGCATGCGCCCATCACCCCCAACCAGCGTCGAGGAGAAGCCGAAGATTCGGAGTCCAAGGACGATGAGAGTGCGCAGATCCCCGGCAGGCCGGAGGGCCCCTTCGATTCGGACCAGCAGACCGAGGTGAAGACCACACTGTCTCGCGGACCCATGTTCTCGGAGGTCCGCTGAGGCTGTGAAGCAGAAGCATTCCGGGCTGGCAGCGCTGGCCGACGACGATTTCTCTGTCATGGAGGCCATCGGCGGATGGCGGGGGATCGTCGAGTCCCTGCTGCCGGGGCTGGTATTCCTGGTTGTCTTCCTGGTGACCAGCCGTCTGGGGCTGACCGTGGCGGTTTCGGCGGCCCTGGCCGTCGTGCAGCTTCTGATTCGTCTGATCCAGCGGCAGTCCTTTCTGGGGGCGCTGGCTGGTCTGCTTTCGGTGGGCATCTGCCTGGTGGCCGCATGGCTGACCCGGGATGCACGCAACTATTATCTGCCAGGATTCCTGACCAACGGATTCTGGATCATCGTTCTTGGGGCCTCGCTGTTGGCACGGATGCCTGGCATAGGGCTGCTGGTGGAGTACCTGCGCCGACCTGTCGTCTCAGGCTGGAGACAGTGGCTGGCCTCCTGGCGGGGCGAGCCAGAGCTGGTCCGGGCCTATAACCAGGTTACCCTGGTCTGGATCGCCGTCTTCGCGCTGCGCCTGCTGGTCCAGGTGCCGCTCTACCTGACTGGTTCCGTCGGGTTACTTGGCGCCGCACGCCTGATCCTGGGCCTGCCCCTGTTTGCTCTGGGCATCTGGGTCAGCTGGCTGCTGATCGGCGGTCCCTATCATCGTCGTCAGGCCGACCAGGAGGTTCATGCCGATCATGACTGAGACCAGGGTTCGTCTGCGCATCGAACGCTATGCAGACCAGGGCCGTTGCGTGAGCCACCTGGAGGACGGCCGGGTGGTCTTCGTCCGCTTTGCCCTGCCCGGGGAGCTGGTGGAGGTCCTCCTGGACGAGCCTCACGGCCGGGCCGGCAGATTCGCCACGGGCGAGGTCACCCAGGTGTTGGAGGCCAGCCCTGATCGCCGTGAACCTGTCTGGCCTCTGGCTGGACCCTTGGCTTGGGGAGGCGGTCTGGGTGGCGCCGATCTGATTCACGTCAGCCTGCCCGGTCAGCTGGCCTGGAAGGCTGATCTGATTGGTCAGCAGATGTCCCGTATGGGCGGGGTGGACGTCCAGGTGCCTGTGGTCCGTGTTCCGGGCGATGAAGATCTGGGCGGCCTGCACTGGAGAACCCGAATCGAGCTGGTGGCCGACGACCAGGGGCGCCCTTCCATGCGCCGTCGGGGTTCGCATGACCGTCTGCCGATTCAGACCATGCCCCTGGCCACCCAGGAGCTGCTGGACCAGGCCGACGAACTGGGCATCTGGGAGGGCGGCCTGCCGGCGGGTGCCCGCATACGCCTGGCCGTGCCCCAACCGCGCGATGGGGGACCGGTCGGCGACAACTACGCCCTGCTGGTGGATGGCCGCCTGAGCCAGGGGAGCCGCCTGTTGACGGAGCGGCTGGAGGCCGGGGCAGGACCTGTCTACCAGGTTCGGGCCGACGGATTCTGGCAGGTCCACCGCCAGGCACCGATCGTGCTGACCAAGGCGGTCCTGGACCAGGCCAGGCAGGCTCTGGATGGGGTCGCCGAACCGGTCATCTGGGATCTTTACTGCGGATCGGGGCTCTTCACCCTGCCCCTGGCTGCTCTGGCCGAAGGACGGGCCCGGCTCCTGACCGTGGAGGGATCCGCCGGAGCCATTGCCAGCGCGAAACACAACGTGAAGCAGGCCGGACTGGACCGGGTGGCCCTGCGTCGAGGGGACGTGGCCAAGGTCCTGGCTGGCGGTGTACCCAAGGGGCTGGGCCATCCCGACCTGATCCTGCTGGATCCGCCCAGGGCCGGCGCCAAGGCTCAGGTCTGCCGACTGCTGGCCGCCAGCGGGGCGCAGACCATCATCTATGTGGCCTGCGACCCGACCAGCCTGGCCAGGGATACGGCCACCCTGATCTCCCTGGGCTACAGTCCCAAGCATCTTGAGGCCTTTGACATCTACCCGATGACCCACCACGTGGAGACCGTGGCGGTCTTCACCCGCACGACGGGAAGGCAGCACTGACATGAGCCGCGCCGGGCGGATCGTGGCAGCGGTCAGGCGGCTTGCGGGTCTGCTGCTGGCGGTCGCTCTGCTGGCAGGTCTGCCCATGCTGACCGGTTGTGCCCCCAAGGACAGGGCCGTGGGTGACTCCTGGCATGAGGGCACCGTGCCCCATGACGGCGTGGATCGGTCCGACACACTCGTGGCCTTGATTGGCTGCCCGCAGAAGGGTGACAAGGAACCCGACACCGGTCTTGACAGCCGCATCCTGGCATCCTTGAAGGCCGAACGCATGAAGGGCTATTTCTCCTCCGCGCAGTCCACCAGCGATCAACAGGATGGGGTGCAGGATGCCGTCAACCGCGGGGTCAGTCTGATTCTGATTCGTCAACCCGGAGCCGGCGACTGGACCCCGGCCCTGAAGGCAGCCCGGAAGGCAGGCATCCCTGTGGTAGAGTTCGCTCAAAGCGCCAAGGCTTGGACCCCTGACCCAGGTAGGCTCTACTATGCGGCTACGGTTCACCCGGTGGATACTGCCGGGAATCCACACGCGCCCTTGCTGGCTGACGCTCTGCAGACCATTGTGGACGACGGACCGCATGCAAGGATTATGGCCGTGCGCCTGAGCGCCGACTGAGAGGGGGGCCAAGGATGAGCACAGGCAGTGAGCAAGAGCCGACTACGGGCACAGCAGTGGGCACAGGCTTTCCGGACACTGACCGGCCGGGGCTGAGCTCCCAGGAGGTGGAGCAGCTGAAGGCCCAGGGCCTGGTCAACGTCTCCCAGGACCAAACCTCCCGAAGCCTGGGCCAGATCATCCGCGACAACGTCTTCACCCTCTTTAATGGAATCATCCTGACCGCCATGGTGGTGGTCCTACTGACCGGCCAGTGGAAGGATGCGGTCTTCGGCCTGGTCATCATCATCAACACCGGCATCGGCGTGGCCACCGAGCTCAAGGCCAAGCACACCTTGGACGGGCTGTCCATCCTGGTGGCCTCCGACTATACGGTGCGCAGGGATGGCCGCAACCTGACCGTGCCCCACGATGCCATCGTCAAGGGGGACCTGCTCTGGATCCGCTCCGGGGACCAGGTGCCGGCCGACGCGCAGATCATCGACACCTACGGCCTGGAGCTGGACGAGTCCATGCTGACCGGCGAATCGCGCACGGTCAAGCACAAGCCGGGGGACCAGGTCTACTCGGGCTCCACGGCCGTCTCGGGCATGGCCCTGGCCCAGGTGACCGCCGTGGGCGCCGACTCCTACGCCGCCACGCTGACGGCCAAGGCCAAGGTCTACAAGAAGGTCCGCTCCGACCTGAACGAGGGCATCAACACCATCCTCAAGGTCATGACCGTGGTGGTCATTCCCCTCTGCCTGCTGCTCATCTTCACGCAGATGCGGACCGTGGGCGGCCTCCAGACTGCCCTGGCCACCGGAGCCTGGCGGCAGGCCGTGGTGTCTGCCGTGGCCGGGGTCGTGGGCATGATCCCCGAGGGTCTGGTCCTCTTGACCTCCCTGAACTTCGCCCTGGCCGCCATCCGCCTGGCACGGCATCAAACGTTGGTCCAGCAGATGGAGTCCGTGGAGACCCTGGCCCGGGTGGATGCCCTGAATCTGGACAAGACCGGCACCATCACCGACGGGGGCATCGTCTACGACGACCTGCATCCGCTGGCCGAGGACCTGCCGGCCCAGCAGCTGCGGCAGGCCCTGGTGGACGTCTGCGCGGAGGAGAGCCCCAACGCCACCGGCCGTGCCATCCTCAAGGGGATGGACGACCTGCGCCCGGGCAGGGCCGTCAGCCGCCTGCCCTTCTCTTCGGCCCGCAAGTGGAGCGCCGTGGCCGACCAGTCCGGCAGAATCTGGTACTTCGGCGCCCCGGAGGTGCTCCTGGCATCCCAGGCGGGCAGCTGGCCCCAGGTGGACCGGCAGGTGGCCGACCTGGCCGACCGCGGCTACCGGGTGCTGATGCTGGCCGCCCCCGACGGGTACCCGCGCACCGACCGGCCAGACTACTTCACCAGCAGCCCCGACCTGCCCGGGAACCTGAAGCCCCTGGCCCTGATCACCTGCTCGGAGCACATCCGCGACGACGCTGCCGAGACCCTGGCCTGGTTCCGCCAGCAGGGCGTGCGCTGCCGGGTCATCTCGGGCGACAACCCGGCCACGGTGGCGGCCATCGCCACCAAGGTGGGCCTGACCGGAGACCGGGCGCCCCGGGCCATGGATGCCCGCCAGCTGCCCGAGGACACCGCAGCCCTGGCCGATGTCCTGGAGGACGTGGACGTGCTGGGCCGGGTCCTGCCCGACCAGAAGAAGGCCATCGTCCAGGCCCTGCACCTGAAGGGTCACACGGTGGCCATGACCGGCGACGGGGTCAACGACTCCCTGGCCCTGAAGGAGGCGGACCTGGGCATCGCCATGGGCAATGCGGCGGCCGCCACCAAGGCCGTGGCCCAGCTGGTCCTGGTGGATTCGCGCTTCTCCCACCTGCCCGACGTGGTGGCCCGTGGCCGGCAGGTCATGGCCAACATGGAGCGTGTGGCCGGCCTCTTCCTGGTCAAGACCGTCTATTCGGCCCTGATCTCCCTGGGCGTGGTCCTGACCGGCATCCCCTTCCCCTACCTGCCCCGGCACATCACCTACATCGGCGCCCTGACCATCGGCACGCCGGCCTTCTTCCTGGCGCTGGCCCCCAACACCAGGCGCTACCGGCCCGGCTTCCTCAAGCGTGTGGTCGCCTTCGCCCTGCCCTCGGGCATCGCCACGGCTTTGATTGTGCTGGCGGCGGCCTGGAGCCTGCCCGGCCTGCTGGGACTGGACCTGGCCCGACCCGGCGACCTGGGGCGCTGGCGGTCGGTCTGCGCCATCGTCCTCTTCTGCATGGGCGTGCTGGTCCTGACCCAGGTGGCCCGGCCCCTGCGCTCCTGGAGGGGCCTGCTGGTCCTCTGCTTCGCCGCAGCCGGGGTGATTGGGGCCCTGATCCCCGTTGTGGCACGGTTCTTCGCCATCAGCCTGCCCACCGGTCCTGCCCTGGCCGCCACCGTGGCCTTCGCCCTGGCGGGTGCCCTGCTCATGGTCCTGGCCGTCCTGGGCTATCCGGCATGCGCACGTTACATCCGTCAGGTAACACATGGGCGCTAAGAATGAACCTCACAAGCACAGATAAGCGTCACTGACGGCCTGGGGTCCTCCCGCCGCCGGTCCACATGGGCGCCAGGGCAGGGCCCGAGCGTCCAAGGAAGGGGTGGTGCATGTCAGAATCCGCACAAGATGCAGGTCGTTCCAAGCTCAAGGTGGGCTCCGAGGAGTTCGAATACTACCGGATCAGCGACCTGCCGGGCATCGACCACCTGCCCTACAGCCTGCGCATCCTGGCCGAGAATCTGCTGCGGCACCAGAACGGGACCACGGTGACCCGGGACCAGCTGGACCAGCTTCTGGACTGGGACCCCAAGGCCCAGCCCGACAGGGAGATCCAGTACAGTCCCGCCCGGGTGCTCATGCAGGACTTCACCGGCGTGCCCTGCATGGTCGACCTGGCCACCATGCGCGATGCCGTCAAGGCCCTGGGCGACGACCCCTCCCTGGTCAACCCGCTCATCCCCGCGCAGATGGTCATCGACCACTCCGTCCAGGTGGACAGCTCGGGCGTGCCCGGCGCCCTGGAACACAACATGGACATGGAATACCGGCGCAACAGTGAGCGCTACCGCTTCCTGCGCTGGAGCCAGCAGGCCTTCCAAAACTTCCGCGTGGTGCCCCCGGGCACCGGCATCATCCACCAGGTCAACCTGGAGTACCTGGCCCAGGTGGTCATGCGCAGGGACAGGACCAAGGGGGAGGGGCCGGCCCTGGTCTACCCGGACTCCTGCGTGGGCACCGACTCCCACACCACCATGGTCAACGGCCTGGGGGTGCTGGGCTGGGGCGTGGGCGGCATCGAGGCCGAGGCGGCCATGCTGGGCCAGCCCATCTCCATGCTGGTGCCCCAGGTCCTGGGCTTCAAGCTGACCGGATCCATCCCCGAGGGGGTCACCGCCACCGACGTGGTGCTGACCGTGACCCAGATGCTGCGCGAGGTGGGCGTAGTCGGCCGGTTCGTGGAGTTCCACGGCAAGGGCCTGGCCCAGGTCCCCCTGGCCAACCGGGCCACCCTGGGCAACATGAGCCCCGAGTTCGGCTCCACCTGCGCCATCTTCCCCATCGACCGAATCACCCTGGACTACCTGCGTCTGACCGGCCGCAGCGACGAGCATGTGCGCCTGGTGGAGGCCTATGCCAAGGCCAACGGGCTGTGGATGGACCCGGAGGATGCCGACTGCCCCGAACCCGAATATTCGCAGGTGCTGGAGCTGGATCTGTCCACGGTGCGGCCGTCCATTGCCGGCCCCCGCCGGCCCCAGGACCGCATCCTGCTGGACCAGGCCCAGCAGACTTTCCATCGGGACCTGAAGGATTACAGCGACCAGGACAGGGACAGCGAGGCTGTGCCCGTCAAGAAGGCCGACGGCAGCGAGTTCAGCCTGTGGGACGGGGATGTGGTCATCGCGGCCATCACCTCATGCACCAACACCTCCAACCCCTCGGTCATGGTGGCCGCCGGTCTGCTGGCCCGCCAGGCGCGCGCCCGGGGCCTCAAGCCCAAGCCCTGGGTCAAGACCTCGCTGGCGCCGGGCTCCCAGGTGGTGACGGACTATCTGAACCGGACCGGCCTGAGCAAGGACCTGGACGCCCTGGGCTTCGAGCTGGTCGGCTACGGCTGCACCACCTGCATCGGCAACTCCGGACCCCTGGACCCGGCCATCCACCAGGCCATCGCCGACCACGACCTGACGGTGACGGCCGTGCTCTCGGGCAACAGGAACTTCGAGGGGCGCATCAGCCCGGATGTGAAGATGAACTACCTGGCCTCGCCGCCCCTGGTGGTGGCATACGCCCTGGCCGGCACCATGGATTTCGACCCCTGGCACGACCCCCTGGGCCAGGACAGCCAGGGCCAGCCGGTCATGCTGGCGGACATCTGGCCCTCCCAGGAGGCCATCGAGTCCGTGGTGGGCACCGCCCTGGACCGGGACATGTACCTGCGCGACTATGCGGACGTCTTCGGCGGGGACGAGCGCTGGCGGAAGCTGGAGGTGCCGGAGGGCGAGATCTTCCACTGGGATCAGGATTCCACCTACATCCGCCGCCAGACCTTCTTCGACGGCATGAAGGCCCAGCCCGACCCCCTGGAGGACATCCACGGGGCCCGGGTGCTGGCCCTGCTGGGGGATTCGGTCACCACCGACCACATCTCGCCCGCAGGGGCCATCAAGGCCGACGCACCGGCCGGCCGCTACCTGCAGGAGCATGGCATAGCCCCTAGGGACTTCAACTCCTACGGCTCCCGGCGTGGCAACCATGAGGTCATGGTCCGGGGCACCTTCGGCAACATCCGCCTGCGCAACCAGCTGCTGGCCTCGGTGGGGCTGGACGTGCGGCCGGGAGGGTTCACCTACGACTTCCTGAACGGCCAGGAGACGACCATCTTCGAGGCGGCGCAGGACTACGCCAGGCAGGGCACGCCCCTGGTGGTGCTGGCCGGCAGCGAATACGGCACGGGCTCCTCCAGGGACTGGGCGGCCAAGGGCACAAGGATGCTTGGTGTGCGGGCCGTCATCGCCAGGTCCTTCGAGCGCATCCACCGCAGCAACCTGATCGGCATGGGCGTGCTGCCGCTGGAGTTCCCTGCGGGTCAGTCGGCCCAGAGCCTGGGGTTGGACGGTCAGGAGACCTATGACCTGATCGGCGTCGATGCCCTGAACAGCTCCCTGCCCGAGCAGGTTCAGGTGCGGGCTCAGCGGCCCGACGGCAGCAGGGTGGAGTTTGCGGCCAAGGTTCGCATCGACACCCCTGGCGAGGCCGAGTACTACCGCAACGGCGGCATCCTGCAGTACGTGCTGCGTGGGCTGCTGTCCAGGGCCGATCAGGAGGCCTGAAGATACAAAAAATCCCCGCTACCAATGCCAGGGGCGGGGATTTTCTTTTTGTCAGTTGCGGTCGCCGACCAGATCCAGGATGTAGAGGAAGAGGTTGACGAAGTCCAGGTAGAGGTTGAGGGCGCAGAGGATGGAGACCCGCTTGATGGCCTCCGGCCCCTGGCTACGGTAGGTGGCGAAGATGGCCCTGGTCTGCTGGGCGTCATACATGGTCAGCCCGGCGAAGAGGATGATGCCGATGGCCGAGACCACGCGCAGGGCCGTGTTGGAGGGGGCCACGAAGAGCATGACCACCTCGACCAGGATCAGCATGAGCAGGCCGGCCATGAAGATGGAACCCATGCCCAGCATGTTGCGCCGTGTGGTCAGCGCCAGCATGCTGAGGACGAAGAAGAAGCCTGCGGTGATCACCAGGGTCAGCATGATGGAGGGCAGGGAGTAGGTCATGAAGATGGTGCTCAGGGTGAAGCCCATCAGGGCCGCATAGAGGTAGAACATGACCCGGGCGGTGGAGGTGCGCATGCGCATAACCCGGAAGCTCAGAATCATGGCGAAGGCCACCTGGACCACGGCCATGCCGATCCAGCCCAGGGTGCCCGTGGCCTGCATGAAGGCCAGGTGCAGTCCGGTCCGGGCGGTCAGATAGGCCGTCAGGGCGGTGACCAGCAGGCCGACGGCCATCTCCGCATAGGCGCGGGACATGGAGACCCGTTCCGCCTTTTCAAAACTGTATGCTGCGCTGGTGTCGATGGGCGCGCCCATGCCGTAGGGCTCACCGCTCTGCATGGTCGGTATCGGCTGTTGTGTGTACTGACCGTATGGGGCCTGCGGCCGCGGATTCCCGTTGAAAGCCATCTGCTCCTCCTTGTCTTCCCGCCTATGGCGGATGGTCGTCTTGTTCAAGTCTACATGGCCGGTTTGGCCCTATAACAGGTGTTTGCTCTGGTTGGAATCAGGCGGGGGTGGCCGCCATGGCGGGGTGGTTGCATGCCCGTATCCCGCCATGGCGGTTGCCCCCTCTCCTGATGCGCCGTCCAGACTTTGCAGGCTGGGCGGAGTGTGGTGGGGGGAGGGAGGGAAGTGTCGGGCTCTCTTGGGGTTTGAGCCTTCAGTGACACTTTTCCTCCCTGCTCCCCCTATGTAGGGCCGGGGGCGGGGGGATTGATACGCCGCCCGGCCCGTCTTACTCGTGCGAAGCGTTTGACAGTCGGTGCTGTTCTTTCCGGTGGCGGCGTGAGGCCAGGACCCCGCCCATGCCGGTCATGCCGGTGGCCAGGGCGAGCAGGATGCCCTCCCCGCCTGCCTTGGGGAGCACGCCTGCGGGCAGGTACGTGTATCGGAGGGTAGTGTCCGGCGTTTGGGCTGCGCCGCCCAGCGTGTAGTCCACGCTGACGGTGACCGTGCCCGGCTGGTGCGCGGGCGTGATCACGCTCACGCTGCCGCCATCGCCGCGCGTCAGGCCTGATACGGGGGTCTGGTCGAATCTGACGCCGGTGATCACCAGCTGCAGGTTGAACACCACCGGCACAGGAACCCTTGATTGGTTGGTGGTGCCGTTGCCGAGCTGGCCAGCGTTGTTGAATCCCCAGGCGTAGGCGTTGCCGTCGCTTCCCAGGGCCAGCGAATGAGAGCCTCCGGCGCTGACCTGCAGGTAGGTGAAATCCGCAGGCAGGTTCGGGTAGGTCTTGCGGTCGGGCGTCTTCACCCTGACTGGCGTATGCCGGTCGGTGGTCGTCCCGTCGCCGAGCCGGCCATTGCCGTTTGATCCCCAGGCGTAGGCGTTGCCGTCGCTGCCCAGGGCCAGGGAATGAAAGTATCCGGCGCTGACCTGCAGGTAGGTGAAATCCGCAGGCAGGTCCGGGTACGCCTTGCGGTCAGGTGTTTTCACCCTGACTGGCGTATGCCGGTCGGTGGTCGTCCCGTCGCCGAGCTGGCCATCTTCGTTGTTGTCTCCCCAGGTGTAGGCGTTGCCGTCGCTGCCCAGGGCCAGGGAATGCCAGTATCCGCCGCTGACCTGCACGAAGGTGAAATCCGCAGGCAGGTTCGGGTACGTCTTCCGGTCGGGCGTCTTCACCCTGACCGGCGTGTACCGGCTGCTGGTTGTCCCGTCGCCGAGCTGGCCATCGAAGTTGTCTCCCCAGGCGTAGGCGTTGCCGTCGCTGCCCAGGGCCAGGCAATGCCATCCTCCGCCGCTGACCTGCAGGTAGGTGAAATCCTTGGGCAGGTCCGGGTACGTGTTGCGGTCGGGCGTCTTCACCCTGACCGGCGTATATCGGTTGGTGCCTGTCCCGTCGCCGAGCCGGCCATTGCCGTTGAATCCCCAGGCGTAGATGTTCCCGTCGCTGCCCAGGGCCAGGGAATGCCAGTATCCGGCGCTGACCTGCAGGTAGGTGAAATCCTTGGGCAGGTCCGGGTACGTCTTGCGGTCGGGCGTCTTCACCCTGACTGGCGCATATCGGTCGGTGCTCGTCCCGTCGCCGAGCTGGCCATTGCCGTTGTATCCCCAGGTGTAGGCGTTGCCGTCGCTGCCCAGGGCCAGGGAATGCCGCCATCCGACGCTGACCTGCACGTAGGTGAAATCCTCTGGCAGGTTCGGGTACGTGTTCCGGTCGGGCGTCCTCACTATGACCGGTGTAGTCCTTTGAGTGGTTGTCCCGTCGCCGAGCTGGCCATAGGTGTTGTCTCCCCATGCGTAGGCGTTCCCATCACTGCCCACAGCCAAGGAAAAACCATGGTCTGGGTCTTTTCCTCCGCTGACCTGGTTGAACCTGATGCCCCGGCTGGCGCTTTCCGGCGGGGTGATGGTGGTGGATTCCCTGCCAAGCTGGCTGCCCTTATCAGGGCTGATGCTCCAGGTGCTGTTCTGGCTTTCCGGCGTCCACTTGGCGGTCAGGGTCAGGTCCTTGTCGACAGGCCTGCTGAAATCGTAAGCGACCTCGCCTATGAACCACCCGTCGAACAGGAAGCCTTCGCGAGACGGGTCGGGTGAAGGCCGCTTCACCCTGCCGTTCGGGGTGGAGACACTCTGGTCTGCTGGTTCGGGTTTCCCCCCGCCCGTGTCGAATCGGACCGTGAGTGTGGATCGTGGTTCGGTGTCTCTGGTCAGTGGCTGGTCGACTGAGTATTCGAGGCTTCTGGTGAAGGGCTGGCTGTCCTGCCTGCCGGTGATGAGGATGGCGGCTGGCCCGGGCTTGCGGGCGGGCATGTCCACCTGCCATGAGTTGTTGTTCCTGCTGAGCGTCAATGCTTGGCCGTCCATGCTGGCTGATTCCAAAGCGGGTGACTGTGTGGTGTCGAGTCTGGCTGGCCTGCCCGGCTGGCCCTGCCCGTCCAGGCTCCACGTGAACATATTGCCTTGCCCGCTGATGGCAGTGACCCTGCTGCCGATGCTCGCAGCCTGCACGTATGGCTGATTCCCGTCGTCTGCTCGGGTGGGCGCTTCGCCGGGCTTCCAGGCCCAAAGCTGTCCGTTCTTGCTGACGATTATGGCCTGGTTCTCGTTGGCGGCGATATGGCTGGCCTTGGTGCCGTCCGGCAAGCCGACTGGGGTTACGCTTGCCTCGCTGTCGGCCAGGTACCAGGGCTGTCCCTTTGAATCCAAGAGCAGGAATCCTTTACTGAAGGCTTGGACTTGGACGGTGCGCATTTCGGTGTCTTGTTTGATGTGTACAGGCTTAGTTTTTCTGGTGTTGCTCGCCTTCCAGGTCCAGGTCTGCCCGTCCGCGTCCACTATGAGAGCCTGGCTGGCGGAGGCGACGGCGTTGACGGCCTGCGCCTTTCCGGGCAGGCTGAGCGTTGCCTGTTCGGCGGGCTTCGGGTTCAGGTCCTGGTTGCCGGGCTGGCTGGTTTGGAAGGCGTGGACCTGTCCCTGCCGGTCCACCGCCAAGAGCCAGTCATCGTTCAGGCCGATGCTGGTGAACCCGGCATCCTGGCCAGTGCCGAGAATCTTGGGTGCGGCCTCTCGGCTGGTCCAGGTGTAGATGTGCTGGTCGGATCCGAGTGCGGCCTGCCATTGTCTGCCGGCTGCAACCTGCAGGTAGTGGAACCCGTCGGCGGCCTGGGCGGGGAAGGGAACCTGCTTGGGTGTGCTGTCTTGTGCCCAGACGTAGATACGGCCGTCGCCGGTCAGGCTGACAACCTGCTCTCCTGCAGTGTGAATGCTGGCGAATTGAGGTTCCTGCCTGTCGGGTGGGCTGATGGTCAGCTGGGCTCCGGTGGCGGGCCCGTGGTCCGGGCTCAGCGTCCAGTCAGTTATCTTGGTCCATTGTGCTTTCAGTGCCGTGTCTCTAAGGATGGGGGTCTGGAAGTTGAAAGGCTGGCCGTCGTATGTCCACCCGTCGAACCGGAAGCCCTCACGCACTGGATTGTGTTGCGGGGGAGTGGCGAGGGTGCCGGTTTGCACAGTCGCTTCTGTGGGTTTGCTGCCGTCGACCGGGTCGAAGCGCACTGTTTGCACGGCCTGATCACTGGTATCGGATGGCTTAGTTGGAGCGGGTTCTGTGTCGTCCGGACTGCTCGTCTTCAGTGACAGGGTGTCTTGTCTGGGGCTTAATGGTGCGGTGGTTTGTATCGGTGATGGTGTGGGTAGTGGTGTGCTGGTTGTGTTGCTGGGGAAAGTGCCGGGGGTTCTGTCAGCTACGCGAGGGGTCTGACGACCCCCCCCCCCCGGTGAGGATGGGAGCGTCCGCCTGGGCGGATGCGACGCCCAGGCCTGCCAGCAGGCTGATCAGGACGGTCATCATCGCCATGATGCGACGCAGACGGTAAACCAGATGCATGAAACCAAAACCCCTTCACCAAACACCAAGCGGAACAAATGCCGCCTGCCTACGTAAGTTCTGCCTGTCGGAAAGCCGTGCTGTCTGTCAATGCCAGCCCTGCATCGGATTGCAGGAGCCATGGCGTAAGCCAGTCGTCTTTTCGACGTCCCCCGCTTTTCACCCTACCACCCGGTCGGCAGACAACACACATAAGCCAGAGCCAGCCGTCCGAAGACAACGAGTTCGGCAGCTGACGTTACGGAATTATGCCAGGACGGGGAGAACAGGCAGAGGCCAGGCTTGTCCGGGTGGTAAGCCCTGTTGCCTGCCCTGCTGTGTTCATCTCCCCTCCTGGGCGGAAACAAGAGAGGTTTGCCCGTATCCCCGCAGGCGGAAGTGTGGTGGGGGCGCGGGAGGGATGTGTCGGCTCTCTTGGGGTTTGAGCCTTGATTGACACGTTTCCTCCCTGCTCCCCCTTGATGGGCCGGGGGCGGGGGGATTGATACGCCGCCCGGCCGCTCTTACTCGTGCGAAGCGTGCAATAGTTGGCGTGTTTCCTGCCGGTGGCGGCGCGAGGCGAGGACCCCGCCCATGCCGGTCATGCCGGTGGCCAGGGCGAGCAGGATGCCCTCCCCTCCGGCCCTTGGGAGCACGCCTGCGGGCAGGTACGTGTACTTCAAGGATGTGTCGGGCGTTTGGGGTGCGCCGCCCAGCGTGTAGTCCACGCTGACGGTGACCGTGCCCGGCTGGTGTGCGGGCGTGAGCACGGTCACGCTGCTGCCATCGCCGCGCGTCAGGTTCGTGCCGGCATTGCTGTCGAATCTGACGCCGGTGATCACCAGCTGCAGGTTGAACACCACCGGCACAGGAATATTCGAGTCCTTGGTGGTGTCGTTGCCGAGCTGGCCATTGCCGTTGGCACCCCAGGTGTAGGCGTTTCCGTCACTGCCCAGGGCCAGCGAATAATATTCTCCGGCGCTGAGCTGTACGGCCTTTAGCCCCTTGCTCGTATCGGTGGGGTTGGCGGGGTTGCGCACGCGTACAGGAACGGACGAATCTCTGGTGGTGGTGTTGCCGAGCTGGCCATAGTTGTTCCATCCCCATGCGTAGGTGTATCCGTCGCTGCCCAGGGCCAGTGAATGATTGAATCCGGCGATAATCTGTGCGGCTTGCAGTCCTTTGCTCGTATCGTTGGTCTTGGCGGGGTCGCGCACGCGCACAGGAACAGACGAATTCGCATAGCTGCCGCTGCTGTTGTTGCCGAGCTGGCCATAGTTGTTGTATCCCCATGCGTAGGCATACCCGTCGCTGCCCATGGCCAGCGAATGATCGCCTCCGCCGTTGACCTGCACGTAGGTAAAATCCGCAGGTGCGTTTGTAGGTTTCCACACTTTGACTGGCGTAGTCCTGTCGGTTTTCGTCCCGTCGCCGAGCTGGCCATAGTTGTTGTATCCCCAGGCGTAGGCGTTCCCGTCGCTGCTTAGGGCCAGCGAATGCTGCCATCCGGCGCCGACCTGTACGTAGGTGAAGTCGGTCGGCTTGCCTGTAGGCTTCCTTACTTTGACTGGCGTCGTCCTTTGAATGGTCGTCCCGTCGCCGAGCTTGCCATAGGTGTTGCTTCCCCATGCGTAGGCGTTCCCGTCGCTGCCCAGAGCCAGCGAATGATCGTCTCCTGCGCTGATCTGTACGTAGGTGAGGCCTGTAGGTTTCCCTACTTTGACCGGCGTAGTCCTTTGAGTGGTTGTCCCGTCGCCGAGCTGGCCATAGGTGTTGCTTCCCCATGCGTAGGCGTTGCCGTCGCTGCCCACGGCCAGCGAACAATCCCATCCGGCGCTGACCTGCACGTAGGTGAAATCCGCAGGTGCGTTTGTAGGTTTCCTCACTTTGACTGGCGTAGTCCTGTCGGTTTTCGTCCCGTCGCCGAGCTGGCCATAGTAGTTGTTTCCCCATGCGTAGGCGTTCCCGTCGCTGCCCACAGCCAAGGAAAAACTTTTGTTGGAACTTTTTCCTCCGCTGATCTGGTTGAACCTGATGCCCCGGCTTGTGTCGGGCGGGGTGATGGTGGTGGATTCCCTGCCCAGCTGGCTGCCCTTGTCGGGGCTGATGCTCCACGTGCTGTTCGGAGTCCACTTGGCCGTCAGGGTCAGGTCCTTGTCGACGGGCTTGCTGAAATCGTAGGCGACATCGCCGATGAACCATCCGTCGAACAGGAAGTCTTCACGCGCCGGGTCGGGGGAGGGGCGCTTCACCCTGCCGTATGGGGTGGAGAATTGCTGGTCTTCTGGTTCTGGTTTTCCGCCTCCCGTGTCGAAGTGGACCGTGAGCGTAGATCGTGGTTCGGCGGCTCGTGTCGGCGGCTGGTCGACCGTGTAGTTGAGGTTTCTGGTGAAGGGCTGGCCGTCCTGCCTGCCGGTGATGGTGATGGCGGCTGGTCCCGGCTTGCGGGCGGGCATCTGCGCCTGCCAGGAGCCGTTGTTCCTGGTGAGTTTGAGCGGCTGGCTGTCCAGACTGGCTGATTCCAGGATGGGCGCCTGTGTGGTGTCGAGCCGGGCTGGCCCGCCGTGCTGGCCCTGCCCGTCCAGGCTCCACCTGTATAGGCTGCCCTGCCTGCTGATGGCGGTGACCCTGCTGCCGGTTGCGGCGGCCTGTATATATTGATGATTTCTGTTGTCCGCACGAACCGGTGTTTCGCCGGGCTTCCACACCCAAAGGAAGCCGTCCGTGCCGGTGATCATAGCCTGGTCCTTGTTGGCTCTGATCTGGCTAGCCTTGGCGCCGTCCGGCAAACTGACCGGGGTCATGCTGGCAGTGTTGCCAGCCAGGTAGCAGGCCTGCCCGTCCGTGTCCAAGAGGATGAACCCCTGGCTGAGAGCCTGGGCTTGAATGACGCGCATGTCCGGGTCCAGCTTGATACGTTCGGGTTCGGCTTTCCTGGTGTTGCTGGTGTCCCAGGTCCAGGCCTGCCCGTCCGCGTCCACAATGAGAGCCTGGCTGCCGGAAGCGACGGCGAGGACGGCCTGCGCCCGCCCCGGCAGGCTGGTTGCGGCCTGCTTTGTGAATTTCAGGTTCAGACCCTGACTTTCGGTATCGCTGGCCTGATAGGTGTGGATTCGTCCCTGCCGGTCCACGGCCAGCAGCCGGTCGTCGTTCATGCTGATGCTGGTGAACTCGGCGTTCTGACCGGTGTCGAGGATGCTGGGCGCAGGCTGTTGGCTGGTCCATGTGTAGATGTGCTGGTCGGATCCCAAGGCGGCCTGCCGGCGGGTGCCGGCTGCGGCCTGCAGGTAGCGGAACCCGTCAGAAGCCTGGGCGGGGGTGGGAACCTGTATTGGCGTGCTGTCCTGCGTCCATGTGTAGATGCGGCCGTCGCCGGTCAGACCGACAAACCGGTCTCCGAAAGTATGGATGCTGATGTAGTAGGGTTCCTGCAGGCTGGGTGGGCTGATGGTCAGGTGGGCGCCGGAGGCGGGCCCGTGGTCCGGGCTCAGTGTCCAGTCCGCGGTCTTGGTCCATTGTGCTTTCAGGGTGGTGTCCTGGAGGATGGGGGTCTGGAAGTCAAAAGGCTGGCCGTCAAGCGTCCATCCGTCGAACCGGAAGTCGGGTCGCTGAGGATTGTGTTGCGGGGGAGTGGCGAGATTGCCGGTTTTCACGGTTGATTGGGTGGGTTTGCTGCCGTCAGCAGGGTCGAAGCGCACTGTGCGCGAAGCCTGATTGTCTGCCTTTTCGGCTGATTGAGTCGGTGTGGTGTCCGTGTTGCCAGGTGTTGTCGTCGTCGATGACGAGGTGTTCGGACTAGGCGTTGCGGAGCTTAGTGGTGTGGTGGCTTGTATTGGTGAGGGTGAGGGTAGTGGCGTGTCTAGTGCGCTGCTGGGGAGAGTGCCGGGGGTTTCTTTAGCTACGCGAGGGGTCTGACGACCCCCCCCCCCCGGTGAGTATGGGAGCATCCGCCTGGGCGGATGCGACGCCCAGGCCTGCCAGCAGGCTGATCAGGACGGTCATCATCGCCATGATGCGACGCAGACGGGAAACCAGATGCATGAAACCAAAACCCCTTCACCAAACACCAAGCGGAGCAAACACCGCTTGCCTATAGCTTTAACGTTCTCCTGTCGGAAAGTTGCCCAATGCTCAAGGTCAGCCCGTGCAACAGACTGCGCGAATCCTGACGGAAGCCAGTCGTCTTTTCGACATCCCCCTTTTGTCACCCTACCACCCAGCCTACAGATAACACACACGAGCCGGGTCAGTCATCGACGACAATGAATTTTTTGGTTGAGCAAAAGTATTTGTTTGTACCAAGTATCCGGAACTGGGAGCACGGACGAAGACCGAGCGGACTTGGGGTTCTGTGCCGCTTGATCGGTTTGCCCAAGTTTCCTTCTTCCCATTGCAGAGGCGAGATGTGCATGCCTGCTCTCAATTCCTGTCAGCATCAGTCGACGGTAGTGTGGTGGTGGGGGCGCAAGAGGAGTGCCGGCTCCCTTGGGGATGAGCCTTGTATGTGGCATTCCTCCGTGCGCCCCCGTTGTAAGCCGGGGGTGGGGGGATTGATCCGCCTCCGGCCTGTCTTACTCGTGTGAAGTATGCAACAGCCTGTGCCGTTCTCTCCTGTGGCGACGCGAGGCCAGGACCCCGCCCATGCCGGTCATGCCGGTGGCCAGGGCGAGCAGGATGCCTTCCCCACCGGCCCTTGGGAGCACGCCTGCAGGCAGATATGTATATCTGAGGGAAGTATCGGGCTGCTGGGCTGTGCCGCCCAGCGTGTAGTCCACGCTGACGGTGACCGTGCCCGGCACGTGTATTGGCGTGAGCACGGTGACACTGTTGTCTTTGCCATGCGTCAAGCCCGATACGGCAGTCTGATCGAATTTGACGCCGGTGATCACCAGCTGCAGGTTGAACGTCACCGGCACAGGAACAGTCGATAGGCTGGTGTTGCCGTTGCCGAGCTGGCCATAGCCGTTGTATCCGCAGGCGTATGTGTATCCGTTTGGGCTCACGGCCAGCGAATGATGGTCTCCGGCAATGAACTGTGTAGCTTTTAGTCCTTTGCTCGAGTCGGTGGGGCTGGCGGGGTCGCGCACGTGTACAGGGACAGACGAATTGCTGTAGCTGGTGCCGTTGCCGAGCTGGCCATACTTGTTGTATCCCCAGGCGTAGGCGTATCCGTCGCTGCCAACGGCCAGTGAATGATAGTATCCGCCGCTCACTTGTACGGCTTGCAGTCCTTTGCTCGAATCGTAGGGGTTGGCGGGGTCGCGCACGTGCACAGGAACAGACGAGTCGTTGTAGGTGTTGTTGTTGCCGAGCTGGCCATTGCTGTTGTATCCCCAGGCGTAGGCATATCCGTCGCTGCCCACCGCAAGTGAATGATAGGTTCCGGTGCTCACCTGTGTGGCTTTCAGTCCTATGCTCGTGTCAGTGGGGTTGGCGGGGTCGCGCACGCGTACCGGAACAGACGAATCTGCATAGTAACCGTTGCTGTTGTTGCCGAGCTGGCCACGGGAGTTGTCTCCCCAGGCGTAGGCGTATCCGTCGTTGCCTATGGCCAGCGAATGCTCGTATCCGGCGCTTACTTGCACGTAGGCCAAATCTGCAGGCACATCTGTAGAAGTTTTGGGATCAGGCTTGCTCACCATGACCGGCGTAGTCCTGCTGGTGGTTGTCCCGTCGCCGAGCTGACCAGAGCTGTTGTATCCCCATGCGTAGGTGTTCCCGTCGGCGCCCACGGCCAGTGAATGATAGGTTCCGCCGCTCACCTGTACGGCTTTCAGTCCTTTGCTTGTGTCTGTGGGGCTGGCGGGGTCGCGCACACGCACCGGAGCATACGAAGAGCTGTGGCTGTTGTTGCCGAGTTGGCCATAGTTGTTCCATCCCCAGGCGTAGACGTATCCATCGCTGCCCAAGGCCAGCGAATGCAGCCATCCGGCGCTGACCTGCACGTAGGTGAAGTCCGTGGGCGCGCCTTCAGGCTTCTTCACCATGACCGGCGTAGTCTGGCTGGTTCTCGTCCCGTCGCCGAGCTGGCCATACGTGTTGTTGCCCCAGGCGTAGGCGTTCCCGTCGCTGCCAATGGCCAAGGAGAAACCATAGGAAGTGCTACCGTCGTATTTTGATCCGCTGAGTTGGCTGAATCTGATGCCTCGGCTGGTGTTCGGCGGGGTGATGGTGGTGGATTCCCTGCCCAGCTGGCTGCCCTTGTCGGGGCTGATGCTCCACTTGTTGTTCTGGCTTTCGGTCCACTTGGCGGTCAGGGTCAGATCCTTGGTGACGGGCATGCTGAAGTCGTAGGCGACTTCCCCGATGAACCATCCGTCGAACTGGTAGCCTTCGCGCGTCGGGTCGGGTGAGGGCCGCTTCGCTCTGCCGTAGGGGTCTGAGATGTTCTGGTCTGCGGGTTTGGGGCTTCCTCCGTCCGCATTGAAAGTGACGGTGTGGGTGGTGCTCTGCTGGTCGGCTCGTGTCAGTGGCTGGTCGACCGTGTAGTTGAGGCTTATGGTGAAGGGCTGGCCGTCCTGCCTGCCGGCGATGGTGATTGTGGCTAGTCCCGGTTTGTGTGCGGGGATTTCCGCCTGCCAGATGCTGCTGGTCTTGCTGAGTTTGAGCGGTTGGCTGTTCAGGCTGGCTGATTCCAGGGTGGGGTCGGTGCTGGTGTCGAGTCTGGCTGGCTTGCCGGGCTGACCCTGCCCGTCTAGGCTCCACCTGTATATGTGGCCCTGCCTGCTGATAGCAGTGACCCTGCTGCCGGCAGCTGTGGCCTTCACGTAGACCTGTCCCTTGTTCTCCGCGCCCTTGGGCGCTTCGCCGGGCTGCCATGCCCAGAGGCGGCCGCCTTTGCCGACGATCATGGCCTGGTCATTGTTGGTGGCGGCCGAGCTGGCTTTCATGCCTTCTGGCAGCTTGACGGCAGTGGAATCGGCTGCGGTGTTGGCCAGGTACCGGGCTTGCCCGTCCGCGTTCAGAAGGAGAAACCCCTGGTTGAGGGCTTGGGCTTGGACGATGCGCATGCCGGGCTGCTGTTTGATGCGTGCGGGTTCGGCTTTTCCGGTGTTGTTCTTGTCCCAGGTCCAGGCTTGCCCGTCTGCGTCCAGGGCGAGGATCCGGCTGGCTGAGGCTGCGGCGAGGACGGCCTGCGCCTGCCCCGGCAGCCTGGTTGTGGTTTGTTCGACGGGCTTCTGGTGCGGATTCTGGCTGCCGGTCTGGCTGTCTTGGAAGGTGTGGACCTGTCCCTGCCGGTCCACGGCCAGGAGCCGGTCGTCGTTCATGCTGATGCTGGTGAACCTGCTGCTCTGGCTGGTGTCGAGGATCACGGGTGTCGCTTGTTGGCTGTTCCAGGTGTAGAGCTGCTGATCGGATCCTAATGCGGCATGCCAGTGGCTGCCGGCTGCGGCCTGCAGGTAGTGGAACCCGGCAGGAGTCTGCGCGGGGGAGGGGATCTGTTTGGGTGTGCCACCTTGCGTCCATGTGTAGATGCGGCCGTCGCCGGTCAGGCCGACAGTCTGGTCTCCTGCGGTTTGGACGCTGACATAGTAGGGTTCCTGCGGGCTGGGCGGGTTGATGGTCAGTCGGGCGCCGGTGGCGGGCCCGTGGTCCGGGCTCAGTGTCCAGTCCGTGGTCTTCGACCATTGGGCTTTCAGGGTCGTGTCCTGGAGGATGGGGGTCTGGAAGTCGAAGGGCTGGCCGTCAAGCGTCCATCCGTCGAACAGGAAGCCTTCGCGCACTGGGTTCTGTTGCGGGGGAGCGGCGAGCGTGCCGGTTTTCACGGTTGATTGAGTAGGCGCGTTCCCGTCAGCAGGGTCGAAGCGTACTATGTGTGAAGTGTGATCATCGGTATCGGATGGCTTGGTTGAAGCGGATCCTGTGTTGTCCGGACTGCTTGTTGACGATTGCGGGGTATTTGGGCTTGGTGTCGTGGAGCTCAGTGGCGAGGAAGGTGTCAGCGGTGATGGCGAGGGCAGTGGAGTGTTTTTTGCGTTGCTGGGGAGAATGCCGGGGGTTTGCTTAGCTACGCGAGGGGTCTGACGACCCCCCCCCCCCGGTGAGTACAGGAGCGTCCGCCGCATTGGCGGACGCGACGCCCAGGCCTGCCAGCAGGCCCAGCAGGACGGTCATCATCGCCAACACGCGACGCAGACGGGAAACCAGATGCATGACTCGTAAACCCCTTCACCAACACCAAGCGGAGCCAGCGGCTCGCTTAAAAGCGTCTTGTTTGCCGGAAAGCCGTCCTGTCTTTCAACGCCAACCCTGCACCGGATTGCAGGAACTGTGGCGGAAGCCAGCCGTCTTCCCGTTACCCCTGTTTTTCACCATACCACCGGTTTGACAAGCAACACACAAGCCGGATCCAAAGGCCCGACGGCTGTGATTGCAGTAATGGGGCATAGTCGGCTGCTTAGGGCAATTATGAAATTGCATGAAAGGGGCTGGCTAGGATCGGGTGGGGGTGGCCGCCATGGTGGGGTGGTTGCATGCCCGTATCCCGCCATGGCGGTTGCCCCTCTCCTGATGTGCCGTCCAGACTTTGCAGGCTGGACGGAGTGTGGTGGGGGCGCGGGAGGGAAGTGTCGGGCTCTCTTGGGGTTGAGCCTTAAGTGGCACGTTTCCTCCCTGCTCCCCCTTGATGGGCCGGGGGCGGGGGGATTGATACGCCGCCCGGCCGCTCTTACTCGTGCGAAGCGTGAACCAGTTGGCGTGTTTCCTGCCGGTGGCGGCGGGATGCCAGGATCCCGCCCATGCCGGTCATGCCGGTGGCCAGGGCGAGCAGGATGCCCTCCCCGCCTGCCTTGGGGAGCACGCCTGCTGGCAGGTACGTGTAGGTCAGCGACTTGTCGGTCAGGGTGCTTCCTGCGCCGCCCAGCGTGTAGTCGACGCTGACGGTGACCGTGCCCGGCTGGTGTGCGGGCGTGAGCACGCTGACGCTGCTGCCGTCGCCGCGCGTCAGCCCTGATGCGGGGGTCTGGTCGAACCTGACGCCGGTGATCACCAGCTGCAGGTTGAACGACACCGGCACAGGAACCGACTTGCTGTTTGTGCTGTTGTCGCCGAGCTGGCCAGCGCTGTTGTATCCCCATGCCCAGGCGTTGCCGTCGCTGCCCACGGCCAGCGAATAATAGTTCCCGCCGCTGACTTGCACGGCTTGCAGTCCTTGGCTCTTGTCGGTGGGGTTGGAGGGGTCGCGCACGCGCACTGGAACAGACGAAGAGCTGCCGCTGCTGTTGTTGCCGAGCTGGCCATAGTTGTTGAATCCCCAGGCCCAGGCGTACCCGTCGCTGCCCACGGCCAGCGAATCATGGACTCCGCCGCTCACCTGTGTCGCTTTCAGTCCTTTGCTCTTGTCGGTGGGGTTGGAGGGGTCGCGCACGCGCACAGGAACAGGATTCGTGTCACTGCGCCCGCTGGCGGTGTTGTTGCCGAGGTTACCATAGTAGTTGCATCCCCAGGCGTAGGCGTATCCGTCGCTGCCCACGGCCAAGGAATGATCGCCTCCGGCGCTGATCTGCAGGTAGGTGAAATCCGCTGGCAGGTCCGGGTACGTCTTGCGGTCAGGCGTCTTCACCCTGACCGGCGTATTCTGGCTGCTGGTCGTCCCGTCGCCGAGCCGGCCACTGCCGTTGTATCCCCAGGCGTAGGCGTTGCCGTCGCTGCCCAGGGCCAGGGAATGATAGTCTCCGCCGCTGATCTGCAGGTAGGTGAAATCCGCTGGCAGGTCCGGGTACGTCTTGCGGTCAGGCGTCTTCACCCTGACCGGCGTATTCTGGCTGCTGGTCGTCCCGTCGCCGAGCCGGCCACTGCCGTTGTATCCCCAGGCGTAGGCGTTGCCGTCGCTGCCCAGGGCCAGGGAATGATAGTCTCCGCCGCTGATCTGCAGGTAGGTGAAATCCGCTGGCAGGTCCGGGTACGTCTTGCGGTCAGGCGTCTTCACCCTGACCGGCGTATTCTGGCTGCTGGTCGTCCCGTCGCCGAGCCGGCCACTGCCGTTGTATCCCCAGGCGTAGGCGTTGCCGTCGCTGCCCAGGGCCAGGGAATGATAGTCTCCGCCGCTGATCTGCAGGTAGGTGAAATCCGCTGGCAGGTCCGGGTACGTCTTGCGGTCAGGCGTCTTCACCCTGACCGGCGTATTCTGGCTGCTGGTCGTCCCGTCGCCGAGCCGGCCACTGCCGTTGTATCCCCAGGCGTAGGCGTTGCCGTCGCTGCCCAGGGCCAGGGAATGATAGTCTCCGCCGCTGATCTGCAGGTAGGTGAAATCCGCTGGCAGGTCCGGGTACGTCTTGCGGTCAGGCGTCTTCACCCTGACCGGCGTATTCTGGCTGCTGGTCGTCCCGTCGCCGAGCCGGCCACTGCCGTTGTATCCCCAGGCGTAGGCGTTGCCGTCGCTGCCCAGGGCCAGGGAATGATAGTCTCCGCCGCTGATCTGCAGGTAGGTGAAATCCGCTGGCAGGTCCGGGTACGTCTTGCGGTCAGGCGTCTTCACCCTGACCGGCGTATTCTGGCTGCTGGTCGTCCCGTCGCCGAGCCGGCCACTGCCGTTGTATCCCCAGGCGTAGGCGTTGCCGTCGCTGCCCAGGGCCAGGGAATGATAGTCTCCGCCGCTGATCTGCAGGTAGGTGAAATCCGCTGGCAGGTCCGGGTACGTCTTGCGGTCAGGCGTCTTCACCCTGACCGGCGTATTCTGGCTGCTGGTCGTCCCGTCGCCGAGCCGGCCACTGCCGTTGTATCCCCAGGCGTAGGCGTTGCCGTCGCTGCCCAGGGCCAGGGAATGATAGTCTCCGCCGCTGATCTGCAGGTAGGTGAAATCCGCTGGCAGGTCCGGGTACGTCTTGCGGTCAGGCGTCTTCACCCTGACCGGCGTATTCTGGCTGCTGGTCGTCCCGTCGCCGAGCCGGCCACTGCCGTTGTATCCCCAGGCGTAGGCGTTGCCGTCGCTGCCCAGGGCCAGGGAATGATAGTCTCCGCCGCTGATCTGCAGGTAGGTGAAATCCGCTGGCAGGTCCGGGTACGTCTTGCGGTCAGGCGTCTTCACCCTGACCGGCGTATTCTGGCTGCTGGTCGTCCCGTCGCCGAGCCGGCCACTGCCGTTGTATCCCCAGGCGTAGGCGTTGCCGTCGCTGCCCAGGGCCAGGGAATGATAGTCTCCGCCGCTGATCTGCAGGTAGGTGAAATCCGCTGGCAGGTCCGGGTACGTCTTGCGGTCAGGCGTCTTCACCCTGACCGGCGTATTCTGGCTGCTGGTCGTCCCGTCGCCGAGTTGGCCCTTGTCGTTCCTTCCCCAGGCGTAGGCGTTGCCGTCGCTGCCCACGGCCAGGGAATGATATTGTCCGGCGCTGACCTGCACGTAGGTGAAGTCCGCCGGCGCGCCTGCAGGCTTCCCCACTTTGACCGGCGTTTTCTGGCTGCTGCCCGTCCCGTCGCCGAGCTGGCCATATTTGTTGTTTCCCCAGGCGTAGGCGTTGCCGTCGCTGCCCACGGCCAGGGAATGATCTTGTCCGGCGCTGACCTGCAGGTAGGTGAAGTCCGCCGGCGCGCCTGCAGGCTTTGGCACCATGACCGGCGTATGCCGCTCGGTGATCGTCCCGTCGCCGAGCTGGCCACTGCTGTTCCTTCCCCAGGCGTAGGCGTTCCCGTCGCTGCCCACAGCCAAGGAAAAACCATAGTCGTAGTTCCTTCCTCCGCTGATCTGGTTGAATCTGATGCCCCGGCTGGCGCTGTCTGGCGGGGTGATGGTGGTGGTCTCGTTGCCCAGCTGGCTGCCCTTGTTGGGGCTGATACTCCACCTGCTGTTCCTGCTTGTGGGCGTCCAGTGGGCGGTCAGGGTCAGGTCCTTGCCGACGGGCCTGCTGAAATCGTAGGCGACCTCGCCAATGAACCAGCCGTCGAACAGGAAGCCTTCCCGCACAGGGTCGGGTGAGGGCCGCTTCACCCTCCCGTACGGGGCGGGGACAGTCTGGTCTGCTGGTATGGGGTTTCCGCCGCCTGTGTCGAAGCGGGCCGTGAACGCGGATCCTGGTTCCGCAGCTCGTGCCAGCGGCTGGCCGATCGTGTACCTGAGGCTCCTGGTGAAGGGCTTGCCGTCCTGCCTGCCCGTGATGAGGATAGCGGCTTGTCCGGGCTGGCGTGCGGGCATGTCCGCCTGCCAGGAGCCGTTGCTCCTGGTGAGCGTCAATGCCTGGCCGTCCAGGCTGGCCGATTCCAGGATGGGCGCCTGCATGGTGTCGAGCCTGGCGGGCTTGCCGGGCTGGCCCTGCCCGTCCAGGCTCCACCCGTATAGGTCGCCCTGCCTGCTGATGGCGGTGATCTTGCCGCCGGCGCTGACGGCCTGCACGTACGGCCGGCTCCCGTCGTCCGCGCGGATGGGTGTCTTGCCGGGCTTCCAGGCCCAAATGTGGCCGTCCGCATCGGTGATGACGGCCTGGTCATTGCTTGTGGTGATCCGGCTGGCTTGCGCGCCGTCCGGCAGGCCGACGGTTGCAGGAATGGCTGTGCTGCCAGCCAGGTACCGGGGCTGCCCGTCCGCGTCCAGGAGGAGGAACCCCTGGCTGAGGGCCTGGGCTTGGACGATGCGAATTTCAGGATTTTGTTTGACGCTTGCGGGCTTGGCGTTGCCGGTCTTGCTCGTGTCCCAGGTCCAGGCTTGCCCGTCCGCGTCCACGATGAGGGCCCGGCTGCTGGAGGCAACGGCGAGAACGGCTTGCGCCTTTCCGGGCAGGCTGATTGTTTCTTGTCCGTAGGGCTTCGGGTTCCGTCTGCCTTTCTGGCTGGTTTGGAAGACGTGGACCTGTCCCTGCCGGTCCACGGCCAAGAGCCGATCGCCATTCAGGTTGATGCTGGTGAACTGGGTGTTCCGGCTAGTGGCGAGGATGGTTGGCGTGGCCTCTAGGCTGTTCCAGGTGTAGATGTGCTGGTCGGATCCCAGTGCGGCCTGCTCTCGGCTGCCGGCTGTGGCCTGCAGGTAATGGAATCCGTCGGATGCTTGGGCAGGGAAAGGAACCTGCATGGGTGTGCTGTCTTTCGTCCAGGTGTAGATGCGCCCGTCGCCGGTCAGGCCCGCAATCTGGTCGCCTGCACTGTGGATGCTCGTGTAATAGGGTTCCTGCCTGTCGGGTGGGCTGATGGTCAGCCTTGCGCCGGAGGCGGGCCCGTGGTCCGGGCTCAGCACCCAGTCCGTGGTCTTCGGCCATTGCGCTGTCAGTGTCGTGTCCTGGAGGATGGGGGTCCGGAGGTCGAAGGGTTGGCCGTTGTATGTCCACCCGTCGAACCGGAAGCCGGGACGCTGAGGATTCTGTTGCGGGGGAGCGGCGAGGGTGCCGGTTTTCACGGTTGACTGAGCGGGTGTGCTGCCGTCGTCGGGGTCGAAGCACACTACGTGTGTGGCTTGATCGTCCGTTTTCTCTATTGATTTAGCTGGAGTGGAGTCTGCGCTGCCGGTTGTTCCCGTCGTCGATGACGGAGTGCCTGGACTAGGTGTTGCTGGGCTTAATGGTGTGGTGGTTTCTATAGGTGAGGGTGTGGGTAGTGGTGTGCTGGTTGCGTTGCTGGGGAGGGTGCCGGGGGTTTGCTCAGCTACGCGAGGGGTCTGACGACCCCCCCCCCCCGGTGTGGATGGGAGCGTCCGCCTGGGCGGATGCGACGCCCAGGCCCGCAAGCATTCCCAGTAGGACGATCGTCATCGCCAAGGTGCGACGCAGACGGGAAACCAGATGCATGAAACTAAAACCCCTTCACCAAACACCAAACGGTATCAATACCGCCTGTTTATCAAAGTTCTACCTGCCAGCGCCAGTCCTGCATCGGATTACAAGAACCATAGCGGAAGCCAGCCGTCTTCTCGGCATCCCCCGCTTTTCACCCTACCACCCAGCCAGCAAACAACACACGAGATGCAAATGCACGGCGGTGGGCCTTAAGCAACAACTCCTCCCATCTTGCCTGACAGATAGAATGAACAGACAATACGTCACGGCCGCTGATCGGCCGATAAGGAGCATGACTATATGACCGGAAACGTTACCGACACCGTCATCACCCTCAACAATGGGGTCAGCATTCCCCAGCTGGGTCTCGGGGTCTTCCAAACACCTGATGGCGAGGCCACCAGCCAGGCTGTCACCTGGGCCCTGCAGGCGGGCTATCGCCACATCGACACCGCCATGATCTATGGCAACGAGCAGTCCGTGGGGGAGGGGCTGCGCCGCTCCGGGGTTGACCGGCGGGATGTCTTCCTGACCACCAAGCTCTGGAATGACGACATCCGTGCAGGGCGGGCCAAGGAGGCCTTCAAGGAGAGCCTGGACCGGCTGGGCGTGGACTACCTGGACCTCTACCTGATCCACTGGCCCGCCGAGGGCTGGCAGCAGGCCTGGGAGGACATGGAGGAGCTCTACACCCAGCGGCGGGTGCGGGCCATCGGGGTCTGCAACTTCCAGAAGCACCACCTGGACGAGCTGCACACCATCAGCGGCACCAAGCCGGCGGTCGACCAGATCGAGTCCTCGCCCCAGTTCGTCAACGACGACCTGATCGACTACTGCCACGGCACCCTGCGCGTGGATGTGGAGGCCTACAGCCCCCTGGGCGGCACCGGCGGCAACCTGCTGGCCGACCCCAGGCTCAAGGCCATGGCCGAGCGTTACGACCGCTCCCCGGCGCAGATTGTGCTGCGCTGGCACCTGCAGCGCGGGGTCATCGTCATCCCCAAGTCCACCCACAAGGAGCGGATCGAGCAGAACGCGCAGGTCTTCGACTTCGAGCTGAGCGATGAGGACATGAAGGCCATCACCGCCATGAACAGGGACGAGCGCACCGGTGCGGATCCCGACAACTTCGACTTCTAAGGGATGGTGGTACAGGAGGAGACCCGACCTTGCAGGCGGGGCCTCCTCCTGGGACCCGGCGGAAGCCCCAACCCTTCCACCTGGCCTGGTCTCTATGGTAAAGGATTTGTGACGATTCAGCTAATCGGCATTGCCGCTGATGGCTTCGTCGTCGGCCTCCTGCTCCTGGGGCGAACCTGAGATGTCGCGGTGGATGGACTGCATCTGCACCTCGATGTTCTGCAGGGAGCGGGCGCAGTCCAGCAGGGTCTGCGAATGCTCGGCCAGGCGGGCGTCGGGCAGGTCGGACTTGTAGCGCAGCTGGTGCTCCAGGGAGGCCCAGTAGTCCATGGCGATGGTGCGGAACTGCACCTCGACCGGCGTGTAGTGGGGGCCCGAGGTCAGGAAGACCGGCACGGCGTAGATGACGTGCAGGCTGCGGTAGCCGTTCATCTTGGGGTTGCGGATGTAGTCCTTGACCCTGAGCACCTGGATGTCCGACTGGTCGGAGAGGTAGCGGGAGACCGAGTAGACATCGTCCCGGTAGTTGCAGATGACGCGCACGCCGGCCACGTCGAAGATGTGATCGCGCACCGAGGGGATGGTGACGGGCAGGTTCTTGCGGTGCAGCTTGCCGATCAAGGAGTCCACGCTCTTGAGCCGGCGCTCCATGTGGTGGATGGGGTTGTGGCTGAACCGGACCTGGAATTCCGTGTCCAGCACGTCCAGCTTGGTCGAAATCTCGTACATGGCCCCCTCGTAGGTCTGCATGAGATTGACGAATTCCGTTATCTCGTCGATGTCCAGCTTGGGACGGTCCTTTTCGTCCAGGTCGGACAGTCGCTGCTTCATTTCGGATGCGCTCATGGCACTGTTACGGTCGAGAATCACATGAACCTCCCATGCCGCCGTTCGTAACCATGACTCATGGTACGCACAGGCCCCGATGGCCGCGGGACCCGACCTGCGCATACAATCGTGGCTTATGGAAGCAGGCGAGGGCATGAGCGTGACCGCTCAGCGTAAGGACAGCAGGGGCGTCTACTATGTGCGGACCCTGGGCTGCCAGATGAACGAGCACGATTCCGAGCGGATCGCCGGGGTGCTCCGGGCCCAGGGCTACCAGCAGGCCACGCCCGAACAGGTCCGCGCGCGCGAGGTGGACGTGATGGTGCTCAACACCTGCGCCGTGCGCGACAACGCCACCCAGCGCATGTACGGGACCATCGGGCGCTGGCACAGGTTCAAGCAGCACAAGCCCGACACGCGCATCGCCGTGGGCGGCTGCATGGCCCAGAAGGACCGGGAGCGGATCGTGAAGGCGGCGCCCTGGGTGGATGCGGTCTTCGGCACCAGGGACATCGGCTCGCTGCCCGGGCTTTTGGACAAGGCCCGCAAGGACGGGCGGCCCCAGGTGGGGGTGTCGCAGGAGCTGCGGGATCTGCCCGGGCGGCTGCCGGCGGTCAGGGCCTCGCGCTCGCAGGCCTGGGTGTCCATATCGGTCGGCTGCAACAACACCTGCACCTTCTGCATCGTGCCCTCGGTGCGCGGGCGGGAGCGGGACCGGTCCATGGACGACATCCTGCAGGAGGTTGAGGACTGCGTGCGCTCCGGGGCCCGCCAGGTGACCCTGCTGGGGCAGAATGTCAACTCCTACGGCTGGTCGACGGGGGACCGCTATGCCTTCGCCCGGCTCCTGCGCGCCTGCGGACGGGTGCCTGGGCTGGAACGGATCCGGTTCACCTCGCCCCACCCGGCGGCCTTCACCGACGATGTGATTGCGGCCATGGCCGAGACGCCCACGGTCATGCACCAGCTGCACATGCCCCTGCAGTCGGGCTCAGACCGGATTCTGCGGGCCATGCGGCGCTCCTACCGGTCCCAGCGCTTTCTGGACATACTTGACAAGGTGCGGGCCGCCATGCCCGATGCCCTGATCACCACCGACATCATCGTGGGCTTCCCCGGGGAGACCGAAGAGGACTTCCAGGCCACCATGGATGTAGTGCGCCGGGCGCGTTTCTCGTCGGCCTTCATCTTTGAGTATTCGCCCAGGCCCGGCACGCCGGCCGCCCGCATGCCCCAGCTGCCTAAGGCCGTGGTCCAGGACCGGTTCGAGCGGCTGCAGGCCCTGCAGGAGTCCATCACCATGGAGCATATGCAGGACTTTCTGGGCAAAGAGGTGGAGGTGCTGATCGGCGACGGGCACGGCAGGCACGACGGCAGCACCCACCGGGTGACCGGGCATGAGCGCACCGGGGTGCTGGTCCACGTCGGGGTGCCCCAGGGAATGCCTGCGCCTAAGCCCGGGGACTTGGTCACCTGCACCGTCACCCAGGCCGGGCCCCACTATTTGATCGCTGACCCGGATCCCCGGGCGGGGCAGGTCTATGACATCCGCTGACCCCCGCATCATCTCCATCGTGGGTCCCACAGCCTCGGGCAAGACCGCCCTGGGCGTGGCCCTGGCGCAGGCTCTCCGGGCGCGCGGGCAGGAGGCTCATATCGTCAATGCCGATGCTTATCAGATGTACCGGGGGATGGACGTGGGCACGGCCAAGCCTTCGGCAGGGGAGCGGCAGGCGGTGGTCCACCACCTGATCGACATCATCGAGCCGGAGGAGGCCATGAGCGTGGCCCGCTTCCAGACCATGGCCCGGTCCCTGATAGCCGACCTGCGGGCGCAGGGAATCCGGCCTATTCTCGTCGGCGGCTCCGGGCTCTATACCCGGGCGGTCATCGACGATCTGTCCTTCCCCGGCACCGACCCGGCGGTCAGGGCCAGGCTGGAGGAGCGGGCCCAGGAGGAGGGACCCGGGCTGCTCTTCCGCCAGCTGCAGGAGCGGGACCCTGAGGCTGCGGCCAGGATGGATCCCCGGAATGTGCGGCGGACCGTGCGGGCTCTGGAGGTCATGGAGATCACCGGACGGCCCTATTCGGCCAGTCTGCCCCGGTACCGCTACCTGCTGCCCGCCCTGCAGATTGGACTGGACCTGCCCCGGGAGGAGCTGGACCGCAGAATCGACCGACGCACCCAGGCCATGCGGGACCAGGGGCTGGTCGATGAGGTGAGCGGGCTGCGCAATCGCCTGGGGACCACGGCCTCACGCGCCCTGGGCTATCAGCAGATTCTGGACTATTTGGACGGCCGCACCGACCTGGATGCCGCCTTCGAGCTGATAGCGCAGAAGACCAAGCGCCTGGCCCGCAAGCAGATGGGCTGGTTCGGCCGGGATCCGCGCATCCACTGGCTGAATGCCCTGGCCCCGGACCTGGCCCGGCAGGCCCTGGACCTGGTGGACCAGGCCGACCAAGGCTGCTTCGACCAGGCGGACGCCCAGGCCGACCAGTCGGACCGGGGGAGGGTGACCAGACACCATCTGGGCGCGCTTTGACTTCAAGTACTTGAAGTTCCTAGGCTGGACGGGTATGACCACCATCACGCAGCCCCAGGCTGAAACCCAGACCGCCCAAACCCAGCCCGACCAGGAATCAGGGCCCTGGTACACCATCCGCCAGGCCTCGCTCATGTCGGGGATGCCGGAGACCACCCTGCGCTATTACGAGACCATCGGCATCATTCCGCCCATCGCCAGGGATCCCTCGAGCGGCCACCGCTGCTACAGCCAGGAGGATCTGGATCTGCTGGAGACCATCTCCTGCCTGAGCGCCACGGGCATGTCCCTGGAGCACATGCGGGAGTATCTGGGCAACCGTGCCGGGGGAGCCGAGGCCGCCGGACGGCAGATCGAACTCCTGGACGAGCAGGGACGGCGGCTGGACCAGCGGATGGCCGACCTGCAGGCGCGGAAGCGCTATGTGCAGCTCAAAATACAATACTGGGGTCACGTCCGCGACCACGACCAGGCCGGGGCGACAGAACTGATCAACCAGAGTGCCCAGATCATCGAGGCCGCCAAGCGCAGCGGCAACGAGCGGCTGGCGGGCTGAGACTGCCGGGCTGAGGGTGTCGGCTCAGTGGGCTGGGCCCTGGTCCCATCCGGCGATCAGAAATATTCTGGTTGGGTTGACCGGGCGGACCATGCCCGCGATCAGGGTCTGCAGGTCGTCGGTTTTGCCCCGGAGCGCCCGCTGGAGGGCCCGGCGGTGGGCGGTCGGATCAGCCCGTCCCCAGTCCAGGTCCCAGCCGGCATCGTGGGACAGGCGTGAGAGGAAGATGCGCAGGGTCATGCCGTCGCAGTCGGCGAAGGGGTGCAGGCAGGAGAGCTCGTCGTAGTAATGGGCCAGGCGCTCCACGAAGACCGGACGATCCAGGCTGGCCAGGTTGTGTTCGGCTGCCAGCTCCTGGCCGATGGCCGCAGCTCCCTGCTCCAGCATGGCCGCCGGATACAGACTGGCATCGTCCCCCGGTTGAGGTCGGCGCAGCGCTCGCTCTTCCGGCAGGCAGGGAAGCAGTCGGCGGTGGATGGCCCGCAGCTCCGCAAGATCGCCCTCGGTCGCCCAGGGTCGCTGACAGACCAGGATGGTCCTCAGAAAGAGGGCATCCGTCAGGGCAGCCGCCTTGGCCTCCAAGCGCCGGGCCTGGTCGGCCAGAGCCTCGGCCTGCCTTCTGCCCGCCACAAAGTCGCTGGCCGCCTGAAGGGCCGAAGGGCCGGGCTGACGGTCATCCAGAAGCAGGTTGCGCAGGGCGAAGGCCACGGCGCTCTGACGTTCGGCTGGTGTCATGCCAACGATGCTAGCCCTGGCGGCCCACCGTCTGAAAGAGTTGTGCACACTGACCCGTCGGGCCCGGCGCGGACCGGGGTTCTAGGTAGGCTGAAAGGGTTATGACACGTAAGCAGCAAGCAGACGCACGCGGTCGCGGCCGAACCGCAGCCAAGGACAGCCAGGACCCGGAACCCTTCTGGCACAAGGCCTTGCTGGCCCTGCCCCGGGGCCTGGGATCCCTGGTGCGCGCCGTGGCCGGCAAGAACGGCGACAACTCCGCCTACCGCAAGGACGGGCTCTGCTTCGTGCTGGTCATCCTGGCCGTGCTCTTCAGTGCCAGCGAATGGTTCCGCGTGAACGGCTTCCTGGGGCGGGGGCTGCATGCCCTGGCTGCGGGCGTTCTGGGGCTCTGCAGCATCATCCTGCCGGTGGTCCTGCTCTTCGCGGCCTTCCGGCTGGTCTGCTACACCGGGCGCGAGGCGGGCAACCTGCCTGTGGTGGGCGGCCTCATGGTGGTGCTCTGGTCGGTCTGCTCCATTCTGGACGTGCTCATGGCTTCGGACCATCGAGGCTTCGACATGAGGGCCATCAGCGGCTCAGGCGGCCTTCTGGGGTTCTTCCTGGGTTCGCCTCTGGCCTGGGGGCTGTCCAAGGTCTTCGCCGTCATCATCTTCGTCCTCGTGGCTATTTTCGGCCTCTTCATCACCTTCAGATTCCATATGAGCGACCTGGTCGCCTTGCTGCGCGGCAAGAGGACCCATGCCTCCGGCTCGGCTCAGGCGCAGACCGCTCCCAACGAGGTCAGGCTGGGCGATGACACCCTGCCTCTGGCGCCCGGCGTGCCCACCCACCAGGAGTCGGACCAGGAGGATGCCAGGGATTCCGGCCGTGGCGGGGTGGCCGGCTGGTTCAGCCGCCTGCTGCATGGCCGCATCGGCAAAGACACGGACACCCATCTCGAGCGTTACGAGGCTGACGAGCCCTTCTCCCAGGCGGCCTCGCTGGAGGGGGCTGACCAGGGTGACCAGGGTGACCAGGGTGATCAGGTGTCCACGCAGAACATGCCCGCGGTGGAGGCCCCGGCCACGGCCGCCCTTCTGGATGCCAGGGAGCAGGGGCACCCCAAGGTGGATCCGGCCGCGCTGTCCGGCGTGGGGGCCTCGGATCCTTGGGCCGCTGCCGCTGCTGCGGCCGACACCGTGCAGATGGATGCCCAGCCCGCTCCGGCCGCAGGGAACCAGACGGCCGGCGCTCAGGCTGCAGAAGCGTCAGGTTCCTCCGACGACCGCCAGGTGGACGAGAGCCGGCCCTACGTGCTGCCCAGCACGGACCTGCTGGTCAAGGGCAAGCCCCATGCGGTCAGGACCTCGGCCAACGACGCGGTCATCAAGGCCCTGCAATCGACCTTCCAGCAGTTCGACGTGGATGCCAAGGTGGTCGGCTTCCTGCGCGGCCCCTCCGTCACCCAGTACGAGGTGGAGCTGGGCCCTGGCGTCAAGGTGGAGAAGGTCACCAACCTCCAGCGCAACATCGCCTACGCGGTGGCCAGCTCGGACGTGCGCATCCTGTCGCCCATCCCCGGCAAGTCGGCCATCGGCATCGAAATTCCCAACGTGGACCGCGAGATCGTCCACCTGGGCGACGTGCTGCGCTCCGACAAGGCCCAGCAGGACGACAACCCCATGATGACGGCCGTGGGCAAGGACGTGGAAGGCCACTATGTGACCGCCGACCTGACCAAGATGCCCCACCTGCTGGTGGCCGGCGCCACGGGTTCGGGCAAGTCCAGCTTCATCAACTCCATGCTGGTTTCGCTGATCATGCGGGCCACGCCGGAACAGGTCCGCCTGATCATGGTGGACCCCAAGCGTGTGGAGCTGAGCGCCTACGCCGGCATCCCCCACCTGCTCACGCCCATCATCACCGAACCCAAGAAGGCCGCCCAGGCTCTGGAGTGGGTGGTCAAGGAGATGGACGCCCGCTACGACGACCTGCAGTTCTTCGGATTCCGGCACATCAAGGACTTCAACAAGGCCGTGCGTGAGGGCAAGGTCCACGCCCCGGCGGGCTCCAACCGCAAGGTGGCTCCTTATCCCTACCTGGTCGTGGTGGTCGACGAGATGGCCGATCTGATGATGGTGGCCAAGAACGACGTGGAGAGCTCCATTCAGCGCATCACCCAGCTGGCGCGTGCCGCCGGTGTCCACCTGGTCCTGGCCACCCAGCGTCCCTCGGTGGATGTGGTGACCGGCCTGATCAAGGCCAACATCCCCTCCAGGCTGGCCTTCGCCACATCCTCCTCTACGGATTCCCGGGTCATTCTGGATGCCACCGGCGCCGAGACCCTGATCGGCCAGGGCGACGCCCTCTTCCTGCCCATGGGCCAGGCCAAACCCACCCGCGTTCAGGGAGCCTGGGTCTCCGAGTCCGAGATCCGCAAGGCGGTGGATTATGTGCGCACCCAGCGCAAGCCCCACTACCGTGAGGACATCGAGCAGATGGCCGACAAGGCCGACCACAAGAACGAGATCCAGGAGGAGATCGGCGACGACATGGACGAGCTGCTCCAGGCGGCCGAGCTGGTGGTGACCACCCAGTTCGGATCCACCTCCATGCTCCAGCGCAAGCTGCGTGTGGGCTTCGCCAGGGCGGGGAGGCTGATGGACCTGTTGGAGTCGAGGGGAATCGTAGGGCCATCCGAGGGTTCCAAGGCCCGCGAGGTGCTCATTCAGCCGCCACAGCTGCAACAGGCTCTGGCCTTCATCCGAGGCGACGCCACCTCCATGGATCCCGCCCCGGATGGGCAAGCGCAGGGCTGAACATTGGTCCAAAAAGCTGAGCCTGGTCTACCGTTATGATGAAACTGCCGCCCGGCATCTCTTGTCGGACGGCCCGAGCGCACGAGTATCGCGTATAAGGAGTGGCAATGCAGGAGCATGCCGAGTCAGAGACCGGTCGTGAGAGGCACAGGCTTCTCGAAGGATGGAATTCACCCCCAAACCTGGTCACTTACACCCGTATCCTCCTGGTCCTAGTCTTCATCGCCCTGGATCTGATGGCCGGTCCCTGGGGCGAGCGCAGGCCTGGCATGCGGTGGACCGCCGCCGTGCTCTTCGTTCTCGCCGCCTCGACCGATAAGCTGGACGGGTGGATGGCCCGCCGGTACAACCAGGTGACCGAGCTGGGCAAGCTCATGGATCCCATCGCCGACAAGCTGCTGATCTGTTCGGCGCTGATCGTGGCCTCCGTCTTCGGCGAGCTCTGGTGGTGGGTCACCGTGCTCTTCCTGGTGCGGGAACTGGGCATCACCCTGCTGCGGGTCCTGGTCATCAACAAGCAGGGCCGGGTCATCGCCGCCTCCCGGGCCGGCAAGTACAAGACCCTGTTTGAATGCATCGGCCTGGGCATGCTCATGGTGCCCCTGTCACCGGTCTGGCCCTGGTACCTGGTGACCACGCGCGTGGTCATCCTGGTGGCCTTGGCCCTCTGCCTTTACTCGGGTGCGGAATACGTGATAGGGATGCGGCAATGATCGGCAAGAGCGTGCAGGGCCGTTGCGACGACCTGGCTGGACGGATCATCGACACCTGCCGTGATTCGGGCCTGTTGCTGGCTGCAGCGGAATCGCTGACCGGGGGACTGCTGGCCGATGCCTTCGTCAGGATCCCCGGGGCGTCAGACGTCTTCCTTGGGTCGGCCGTCACCTACGACATCGCTGCCAAGGCCGCCATTCTCAAGGTGGACCAGGACCTGCTGGCCACCCAGGGTGCGGTCCATCCACGGGTCGCCCAGGAGATGGCCGAGGGTACGGCCAGGCTCTACACCAGACCGGGTCATGAGGATACGGTCATCGGCATGGCCACTACAGGTGTGGCCGGCCCGGGTCCTGACGGGGATGATCCTGCCGGGCTGGTCTATATCGGTCTGGCCTTGCCCGTCCGGGTGATGGGTCGGCGTATCGAGACCGGCCTGCAGTCCCACGCCTACCGGACCTATGCCTACGAGTTGCATCTGGATGGCGACCGCGAACAGGTGCGCCGCGGGACGGTCATGCGGATTCTGGACCAGCTGGATCGAGCCCTGCACTCGCGTAGCTGACGGCCTGATGCGGTAGGTCGCTTCTCCTAACCGATACCGGACCCTGTGCATACGTGACCTTGGTCACAAAGCGGGCCTTTCGGGTTCCTCCCCTGGAATAATCCAGCGGCTGGTCTGTTGGTCACTGTGTAAGAAGTTGAACACGATAATGGCGAAAGGGGCTGCTATGGCCAGCACCGAGACCGTGATGACTCGAACCAACGATACCTATGATGTCAAGCCGGCCGCACCCGGAGTGGAGCGCAACGCGCGGGTTCGTGATCTGACACCCGCCCAGCGTCGTGCCGTCGTCTTCGCCCAGCAGCAGGTGATCCGTGCCAAGGCCGCCAAGAAGGCCAAGGAGGAGCGCCAGGCCAACCTGAACAAGATGTGGATGGAGGAGGACGGCATGGAAGCCAGCCGTCAGCGGGCGGCCTCCAACAACGACGGCCGGGCCGTCACCCATACCGTCTCCCTGCGCGAGGCCCTGGGCCACGTGCTGCGCGAGCTGAGGACCAACGATCACAAGACCCTGCGTGAGGTCAGTGAGAAGGCCGGCGTATCCCTGGGCTATTTGTCCGAGGTGGAGCGCGGCCAGAAGGAGGCCAGCTCCGAATTGCTGAGCTCCATCGCCGACGCGCTGGGCCTGGGTGTGCCGCAGACGCTGCGGATGGTGGCGGACTACCTGGAGTCCACTCAGGAGTAAGCATGTTAGGTCCTGCCGATTGACTCGGCAGACCGTTCTTGAGGGCGTCCGGTTCTGAGGAACCAGGCGCCCTCTTCTGCTGACTGTCGGTTGCTACCGTAGAAGGGGTGTGACAGGGTGGGTCTTGGACGAAAGGTGATGTCGGGTGCGTGAACGGGAATTCTGGCAGCTGCTGGAGGAGGTCTTCGGCCGGGTCTACGGACGCAGTCTGGCCCGTGACCAAAGGCTGACCGCCCTGGATGCCATGACCGTAATAGAGGCGCTGGATGCGGGCGTGGAGCCGCGCGTGGTCTGGAATGTGCTCTGCGATCAGATGGAGATTCCCGACTCCCGGCGCTGGGGGAAGGACCACAATGCGCCGCCCATGCCGGCAGCCTGATCGGCGGGTTTTATCCTCCGCGAACGTATTTTCCATACCAGGCGATTTTCGAACATTTGTTCGCATAGTCGGGTATACTGATACCCATGGTCCGGTGACTATCGGCACGTTCGACCACATCGGGCGCCGGGACCGCATACGGGTTCCGACGGCGGATAGGCTGTCAATCGTGAGGTCGTCAATCAGGATGTCGTCATCGTGAGGTCGGTTATGAAAAAGGAGAGCCATATGGCACGTCAGAGCAACAGTGGCAAGGCGAAGAAAGAAGAGGAGGGCGGGATCGACCCCCGTCGCCAGGCAGCCTTGAACACGGCCCTCGCGCAGGTGGAGAAGAGCTTCGGCAAGGGTTCGGCCATGCGCCTGGGTGACAAGCCTGCCCAGGATGTGGAGGTCATTCCCACCGGATCCCTGGCCTTGGACATGGCCCTGGGCATTGGCGGACTGCCCCGTGGCCGCATCGTCGAGATCTACGGTCCCGAATCCTCGGGCAAGACCACCCTGGCCCTGCATGCGGTGGCCAATGCACAGGCCGGCGGTGGAGTGGCCGCCTTCATCGACGCCGAGCACGCTCTGGATCCCGAGTACGCCAAGAAGCTGGGCGTGGACACGGACTCCCTGATCGTCTCCCAGCCGGACAACGGCGAGCAAGCATTGGAGATCGCCGACATGCTGATCCGGTCGGGTGCCTTGGATGTCATCGTCATCGACTCGGTGGCTGCCCTGGTGCCCAAGGCCGAGATCGAGGGCGACATGGGTGACAGCCACGTGGGTCTGCAGGCCCGTCTGATGAGCCAGGCCCTGCGCAAGATGACCGGCGCCCTGTCCCAGGCCAACACCACAGCCATCTTCATCAACCAGCTCAGGGAGAAGATCGGCGTCTTCTTCGGCAGCCCGGAGACCACCACCGGCGGCAAGGCCCTGAAGTTCTATGCCTCGGTCCGCCTGGACATCCGCCGCATCCAGACCCTGAAGAACGGCGACGAGGCGGTAGGCAACCGCACCAAGGTCAAGGTGGTCAAGAACAAGATGGCCCCGCCCTTCAAGGTGGCCGAATTCGACATTCTCTACGGAGAGGGCATCTCCAAGGAGGGTTCGGTTCTGGACATGGCCCTGCAGACCAACATCGTCAAGAAGTCGGGCTCCTGGTTCACCTACGAGGGTGATCAGCTGGGTCAAGGCAGGGAGAACGTCCGTCAGTTCCTCAAGGACAACCCCGGCCTGACCAAAGAGATCGAAGATAAGGTCAAGGTTGCCTTCGGCCTTATCCCTGCTCCTTCCGAGGACGACAAGGCCGATCAGGCTGATGCTGACCAAGGCAGCAAGGAAGACGATTCTGCTCCTGTCGACGTCAACACCACTGTGCCCACGGCCCAGGCTGCATGACCCGATGATCTCGGCCGAGGACTTCCTCAAGGAAAATCCTGTCCGACTGGCACAGACCGGGGATCCTGCCGACTCCAGCACGGAGTCGCGGGATTCTCGGTCGGACCAGTTGCAGCCAGCCCCTGCGGGCGCGCCTGCTCCAGCAGAGTCGGTGTCAGTCCTTGATCCTGCCCTTGAGCAGAAGGATGACAGCTTCAAGGAGGACAGCCGCCCAGTGCAGTCTCCTGTCCTGGGTCTCGGGCATGGCGCCCGGTTCGGAGGCAGTCTGGAAGATGCAGACAGTTCTGCCAATGCTGATATGGGTGACGAATCCCTGGCAGGTCACCATTCTCGTGGTCGCCGTCCTGCCCGTGGTTCCGATAGAAGAACTCGCCGCCGTGGCCGTCGCCCACGTGCCGGCGGCTTTGGTGGAGGTTCCGCGCCTGTAGCTCCGCGAGCAGATGCCGATGATGCGGATGCTTGCCGGGAGGCTGCTCTGACCCTGCTGGATGCTGCGGCTCGTTCAAGCGGGGCTCTGGCCCGCCGTCTGGTCGACAAGGGGTTTGATACGAACGTGGTCGATCAGGTGATCGACCGGCTGACCAAGTTGGGTCTGGTGGATGACCAGGCCTATGCCCAGGATCTTCTGCGTTCCTGTCTGCATCGCACCATGGGGGAGTGCGGCGTGCTCTCGGAGATGACCCGCAAGGGTTTGGATCGGGGGCTGGCTGCGCAGGTAGTCGCTCAGGCCTCTCGTGAGGGACTCTTCGTCGACTCCGCCTACGAGCTCGGTCGCAAGGTGGCCCGGAAGACAGCGGGGCTTGATCTTAAAGTGCGCAAACGGCGATTCTGGAGTGCTGGATCCCGCAAGGGCCACTCTCCCGGCCTCCTCAACCAGGTGGCAGCAGACCTTTTCGTCTCTGACGACCCTTTCGATTGAGTCGATCGCTGTCAAGGAACCACGTGATAAAGGGGAAGAAGAGACCTCTCATATACCCCGGGTTCTGTCATCGACCGGATAAAATCCGGACGACGGATGGCCATCCATCTCGACCTGACGTTGCCGCCAGGCTCTAGCGGCCTACCCGAAGGCGGGACGAGCAGCCCCTGAATGCCTTCTGCTTGGCCTTGCTCCCGATGAGGCTTGCCATGCGGTCGGCGTTACCGTCGACCCGGTGGTCTCTTACACCGCCGTTTCACCCTTACCCGCCTTTACCAGGCGAGCGGTCTATTCTCTGTTGCGCTATCTCTCAGGTCGCCCTGGGCGGACGTTATCCGCCATCGTGCTCTGTGGAGCCCGGAAGTTCCTCAGCCCTTCCCAGGAGGAGGGGCCGCGGCCATCCGAGAGGTCTCGGGGATTCAGCATAGCGGAACTGAACGACCGGACCAATGGTGACGATCCCGCTCTGGCCTCAAGCTCAATCAGTGAGTCAGCCCTGCTCTTCGGATACAATCGGAAGCACAGTCGATGGTGACCAAGTCCGCCATCGCACCAGCGGTTCGTCCGCTCACAAGTGCAAGGAGATTCCCATGGAGATCGTCATTACCGGTCGACATACCCAAATCAAGCAGCGGTTCCGCGATGTTGTGGACAGCAAGATGAACAGGGTGACGGCCATCGCCCCCGATGCACAGCGCATCCAGGTCGTTCTGACACATGAAGGCAATCCCCGCCAGGCTGACAGCGCCAAGAGGGTGGAGCTCACGGTCCAGGCCGGCAAGACCGTGATTCGCGCCGAGGCTTCCAGCGCCGACGAGTTCAGCGCGCTGGACATGGCCCTGGACAAGCTGACCCAGCGTCTGCGCCGGGTCCGCGACCGCCGCAAGGACCACCGCCGCGGACTGGAGCATCCGCCTCTGCCCGTCGAACTGCCCGTGGACGACCAGGCAGGCGACCAGGGGGATCAGGGCCAGGAGTCCAATCCCGACAACAGCGCACAGAGCGCCGTGGCCTCGGACCTGGCTCCGGGTCAGTCGGTCGAGGTGCAGGTGGGAGACACCCCCATCGTGATCCGCCGCAAGCTGCACATCGCGGAGCCCATGAGCATCGATGAGGCCCTCTACGAGATGGAGCTGATCGGCCATGACTTCTTCCTCTTCGTCAACAAGGAGACCCAGCGGCCGTCGGTGGTCTACCGTCGGCATGGTTGGAGCTATGGCGTCTTCGAGATCGATACGCCTGAGCATGTAGGCCAGAAGAAGTAACGGTAAAACGGATATTGAACTGTGGGGCGATTCCCCGGCGGCAGATTGGCCTGACCTCGGAGAATCGCCCTTCTTCAATGCCCGGTCCGGCTGCCAGGGCCACAGCCGGTCTGCGGAACCATCGGTTTCGAGAAAATCGGTGCATTCGCGTAAGATAATCAAGGTCTGGGCCTACGTCAGCTGAGGGCGTGCGAAGGCCATAAAAGAACGGTAGGGAGCGCAACGTGGTAGCAGTCTTGGACAAGGTCCTCCGTATGGGCGAGGGTCGTCAGATTCGCAAGCTTCAGGGGGTGGCCAAGGCGACCAACGCCTTCGAGGATCAGATCTCGGCTATGTCCGATGAAGAGCTCAAGGCGCAGACGCCCAAGTTCAAGCAGCGACTGGAGAACGGCGAATCCCTCGATTCCCTGATGCCCGAAGCCTTCGCCACGGTTCGCGAGGTTTCCAAGCGCACCCTGGGCCAGCGGCACTTCGATGTCCAGCTGATGGGCGGCGCGGCCCTGCACTGGGGCAACATCGCCGAGATGAAGACCGGCGAGGGCAAGACCCTGGTGGCCACCCTGCCCAGCTATCTGAACGCCTTGGAGGGCAAGGGCGTGCACGTGGTCACGGTCAACGACTACCTGGCCTCCTACCAGAGCGAGCTCATGGGGCGCATCTTCCGCTTCCTGGGTATGAGCGTGGGGTGCATCATCACCGACCAGCGCCCCAACGAGCGTCGCAAGCAGTACCAGGCGGACATCACCTACGGCACCAACAACGAATTCGGCTTCGACTACCTGCGCGACAACATGGCCTGGGACAAGGACGAGCTGGTTCAGCGCGGCCACCACTTCGCCATCGTGGACGAGGTCGACTCCATCCTGATCGATGAGGCGCGTACTCCTCTGATCATCTCCGGACCCGCCGAGGGCGACGTGACCCGATGGTACCGGCAGTTCGCCAAGCTGGTTCCCAAGCTCACCAGGGATGAGGACTACGAGGTCGACGAGAAGAAGAAGGTCGTCGGCATCCTGGATCCGGGCATCACCAAGGTGGAGGACTACCTGGGCATCGACAACCTCTACGAGCCCGCCAACACCGCCCTGATCGGGTACCTGAACAACGCCATCAAGGCCAAGGAGCTCTTCCTGCGCGATCGCGACTACGTGGTCCAGAACGGCGAGGTCCTGATCGTGGACGAGCACACGGGCCGTCTGCTCAAGGGCCGCCGTTACAACGAGGGCCTCCACCAGGCCATCGAGGCCAAGGAGGGCGTGGAGGTCAAGGCCGAGAACCAGACCTTCGCCACCATCACCCTGCAGAACTACTTCCGCATGTACGACAAGCTGGCGGGCATGACCGGAACGGCCGAGACCGAGGCCGCCGAGTTCATGAACACCTACAAGCTGGGCGTACTGCCCATCCCCACCAACAAGCCCATGATCCGCAAGGATCAGGACGATCTGATCTACCGCTCCAAGAAGGAGAAGCTGGCCGCCATCGTCCGGGATGTAGCCAAGCGGCATGCCAAGGGCCAGCCCATCCTGTTGGGCACCGCATCCGTGGAGTCCTCCGAGGTGGTCTCCTCCCTGCTGGACGTAGCCGGCATCGACCACCAGGTGCTCAACGCCAAGCAGCATGCGCGTGAGGCCGCTGTCGTAGCCGTGGCAGGGCGCAAGGGCGCCGTGACCGTGGCCACCAACATGGCCGGGCGCGGCACCGACATCATGCTGGGCGGGAACGTGGAGTTCCTTGCCGATCAGAAGCTCAAGGAGCAGGGCTACTCGCCCGACGACACCCCCGAGGAGTACGAGAAGCGCTGGCCCAAGATGCTGGATTCCGTCAAGGAGCAGGTCAAGGACGAGCATGAGGAGGTTGTCAAGCTGGGCGGCCTCTACGTGCTGGGCACCGAACGGCACGAGTCCCGCCGCATCGATAACCAGCTGCGCGGCCGTTCCGGTCGTCAGGGCGACCCCGGTGAGTCCAGGTTCTACCTGAGCCTGGAGGATGACCTGATGCGCCTGTTCAACACCCAGCTGGTGGCTCGCATGATGTCCTCCAAGAGTCTGCCCGAAGGTCAACCTATCGGCACCAAGAGTGTCTCCAAGGGTGTGCGCAATGCGCAGAAGTCCGTCGAGTCCCGCAACTACGAGATCCGCAAGAACGTGCTCAAGTACGACGACGTGATGAACAAGCAGCGTCAGGTCATCTACGGCGAGCGTCAGGCCGTGCTCAAGGGCGAGGACATCCACCAGGACATCCTCCGCTTCATCCGTGAGACCGTGACTTCATACATCCGTGGGGCGCAGAACGGCTCGGACAAGCCTCAGGATTGGGATGCTGACGGGCTCTGGAAGGCGCTGGCCTCCGTCTATCCGATCAGTCTCGACCAGGATGAGAGCATGGACTCCCTGGAAGGTCTCAAGGGTGACAAGGCCGTCAAGGCCCTGGCGGACAAGATCGTTGAGGATGCCGAGTCCATCTACCAGAAGCGCGAGGATGAACTGGGCGAGAAGGGCTCCAGGCAGCTGGAGCGCCAAGTGGTCCTCTCCGTCCTGGACAGCAAGTGGCGTGAGCACCTCTATGAGATGGACTACCTCAAGGACGGCATCGGCCTGCGCGGCATGGGTCAGCGCGACCCCCTGGTCGAGTATCAGCGCGAGGGCTACCAGATGTACAACTCCATGATCGATGCCATCAAGGAGCAGACCGTGCAGCTGCTCTTCAACGTGGACCTCAAGCAGATCGCGGCCAGCCAGGAGAACGAGCGGCGGGCCCGCGAAGAGCGTGAAGAAAACGAGGGGAGCCGGTCCGAGGAAGTCAACTACCAGGCGCCTGAAGAGCCTGATGTCGAAGACGAGACCACCGACATCGACGAGACGGCCGAGGAGCGCGATGAGGATGCCCCGGCGGGCAGCGTCCAGGAGGACTCCGACGAGGATGCGTCAGAGGATGCCGCTGACGCGCAGTCGGATCTGAGCACGTCCGCCGAGGACTCGGAGGTTCCCGAGGATTCGTCCCCGGCCCCGGTTGGGCCTGCTCCCATCAGCCATGCCGAAGGGAAGGTTCCTGCCAATAAGCGGCCCAAGGCCGTAGAGGATCACTCGCCTTGGTCCGATGGCCGCACCTTCCCGGGCACACCCCGTAACGCCCCTTGCCCCTGTGGCTCTGGACGCAAGTACAAGATGTGCCACGGTCAGAACGAGAAGAAGTGACAGGTAGGCGCACAGATTAGCGGCTTCTGCATCTAGGGTTGCCGATCTGATTGACGGCCATCGCTCGCAAGGGCGGTGGCCGTTTCCATATATTGGATTGGCTGCTTTCATATATTGGTAGTTAAGTGACCAGAATATGGGATGGCCTTGTGTAGGGGAGGGGCAGGGCAGTAAACCTAGAGCAAACAGCGGGGCATCCGGCCCCGCTTCTTCAAAGGAAAAGAGTCATCATGCGGCCACTTAGCTGGAAATCCGTCCTGAACTCCTTGGTGTCCGGTCGACACCTGAGCGCGGATGAGGCCGAGTGGTGCATGAACGACCTGATGGACGGGAATGCCGACCCGGTACAGGTGGGCGCCGCCCTGTCCATGCAGTCCACCCTGGGATTGACCAGCCCGGAGGTCGAAGGGGCTGCCAAGGCCATGGTGGGCCATGCGGTGCCGCTGAAGGTCAGCGGTGATGTGACTGACATCGTCGGCACCGGCGGCGATGGGGCAGCGACCGTCAACCTGTCGACCATGGGCGCCATCGTGGCTGCTGCAGCAGGGGTCAGGATCGTCAAGCACGGCAACCGGGCCGCCTCCAGCAAGAGCGGCACCGCCGACTGCCTGGAGCAGCTGGGCCTGCCCCTGGATCTGCCGCCGCAGGAGGTGGCTGCCATGGCTGATCGCTACGGCATCACCTTCGTCTTTGCCAAGACCTTCCACCCGGCCATGCGGTTTGCCGGCCCTGTTCGCTCCTCGCTGGGCATCCCGACCGTCTTCAACCTGCTGGGACCCCTGACCAACCCGGTCAACCCGCGTTATGTGGCCATTGGATGCGCCCAGCGTCAGCTGAGTCCCATGATGGCCCAGGTCTATGCCTCACGCGGTCAGGAGGGCATGGTCTACACCTCGGTCGAAGGCCTTGACGAGATGGCCCCGACCGGGCCGGTTTCCATCTGGGAAATCCACCAGGGCAAGGTGGAGGAGCGCTCCTTCGACCCGACTCGTGAACTGGGCCTCGACCCGGTGGATTTGGATGACCTGCGTGGCGGCGATCCCGCCTTCAACGCCAGCGTCGTCAGGGACTTCCTGGCTGGAAAGTCGGTTCCCTCCCGTTCCACGGCCCTGCTCAATGCTGCCTCGGCCATCGTGGCTGACGGTACGCAGATTGACGCCGGTTCCGAGGCTGATCTGAGCGTCCGGTTTGCCCAGGCCTATCAACTGGCTACCGAGGTTGTGGATCAGGGTAGGGCCGCCGACCTGCTGGCAGCCTGGATCCACGGAGCCCAGGAGGCGCAGTCCCATTACCGGCAAGAGGATCGGGCATCCCGTCCGGTCTTGGTCTAGGCTCGTTGCTGCTAGACCTGTTTGGGCCCCGCCGGCTGATATTCCAGCCAGCGGGGCCCGATTATTTTGGCGGCTCACCAATGGGGGGCACACGGCATTATCGCCGATAGTGTTGTTCGTCGTCATCGAAGAGACCGCTTGAATCATCGCGGAAATTCTTCCGGTCGATGATCAGTCCTGCGATGCCTATCAGCAGGAGCAGGCCCGCCAGCAGGCCGGTCAAGCCGGACCAGCGGGGAATGAAGATGGTCAGGAAGAAGCAGACCAGGCCCAGCGCCGTCATGATCATGAAGGCCACCCGCCTTCTGCCCAGATCGCTCAGGTCGGGGTTGGGCGGCACAAAGTTCGACGACTGATCCATGACCTCGTCGGTGTCCAGCCAGCTCCTGCCCTGGAAATCGCGCGGTCCTGAGCCGCCGACGAAGGAGTCTCGCTTCAGGTCCTCGGCCCTCAGCGCCGCCTTCTTCTCGGACTTTCGAGCCTTCTTTTCAAATTCCTTGGCCGTCTTGGACGACTCCAGGGAACCCAGCTCGTCAGCGTGCGAGTTCAGGAAGTCCGCCCACTCTTCGTCCCCCTGTGGGGAGCCGGTTCCCGCCTCGCTGTTATACTGTTTCCCGGCGTCGTTATGCTTGTGCTCGGTCATAGAACCATCGTAACCTCGGCCGCACGCATTCGCTACCAAGGAGTCTCTGTGCTGTACTGGTTCTTCGTCAAACTGCTCGGTCCGTTGGCGCGTACCTGGTTCAAACCGACCGTTGAGGGCACGGAGAACATTCCCAAGCAGGGGGCTGCCATCATCGCCTCCAACCATCTGGCCGTCATCGACGACGCCCTCCTGCCCATCACCTGCCCTCGGATGATCCACTTCATGGGCAAGGCCGAGTATTTCAACGGCAAGGGGATCAAGGGCAAGTTCAAGAAGTGGTGGTTCAGCTCGGTCGGTGTCTTCCCCGTGGACAGATCAGGCGGCTCCAAGTCGCTGGGAGCCATGGAAACGGCGCGTTCCATCCTTGAGCACGGGCACATCTTCGGCATCCATCCGGAGGGGACGCGCAGCCCGGACGGCAGACTCTATAGGGGGCATACCGGGGCGGCGCGGCTGGCCTTTGAGACCGGGACGACGGTGGTGCCAGCAGCCATCATTGGCACCAGACAGCTTCAGGAGCCCGGCCATGTGCTTCCGCATAAGGGCAGAACCAAGGTCATCTACGGCAAGCCCATCACGGTGCCCTATGTTCCGGTCAACAGCCTCACCCATGAGGAGATCCGCAACCTGACCGACCGGATCATGCAGGAGATCCAGGAGATGAGCGGGCAACGCTATGTGGACGTGTATGCCCAGGTCATCAAGGCGCATGAAAACCATGAGAACAGTCAGGAGCTGGACTGACTTCCCAAGGGTTCAGACTACGGTCAAGGTCACGACGGCCGGCGAGCCGTCATCGTTGAGCACCTTGACCTGACTGCCGGGATTGGGGTCCTGGATGCGCACCGTATGGGTCAGGTTGCCCAGCGGAGCGGAAATGTTGACCTTGAGCCCGTATCCCTCCAGAATCCGGGTGGCCTCATCTTGGCTCTTGCCTTTTACGTCGGGCATGGTGATGGACTGCGGGCCCTTGGAGATCACCACGTTGACCGTATCGCCCCAATGCAGCTGTTCCTGGGCCTGGTGGGAGGCGGAGATCACCTGGTTGCGTGGCACCTTGTCGGACCAGTCCTCACTGTAGCTGACCTTGAGCCGAAGGGCTTCCAGGGCCGCCTTGGCCTCATCCCTGGCCTTGCCGACGATATCGGGCATGGCCACAGGCATCCTACCCTTGGACAGGACCAGGCTGACCTTGGCATCGTGACGGGTCTTGGTCCCTGGGGCCGGGTCCACTGAAATGGCCGCTCCTTCGGGGATATCCATGGAGTATTGGTCCTTGGACGTGTCGTGGTCGATCCTGTCGAACCCGGCTGCCTTCAGGGCCTGCACCGGATCCTTGCCGTTGGATGTTTCCGGCATGAGGATGTCCTTGGGCACCGTGGCCTGGCGCACTCCCTTGGAGACGGTCAATTTGAGCCTGCCGCCCCTCTTGCTGATATGGGCTCCGACAGTATCGGGATCCGCTGCCATGACGGCTCCCTTGGTCACCTGGTCGCTGAAGTCGTAGGCGGTATCGACCGCGATGCCGGCGACCTTGAGTGTGCGGGCGTACTTGGCGAAGTCAGCGCCGACGACCTTGCACTCCTGGTTCGCGGAGCAGGAGACGTCATCCGGCTTGGGCAGGGCGACATAACTGCCCGGACCCAGGAAGTACCACCAGGCGCCACCGCCGCCTCCGGCCAGGGCCAGCACCAGCAGGACCACAAGCGTGATGATCAAGCCCCGATGCCTGTGCTTGTGCTGGGGTTGAGCCGCTTCAGCGCCTTGCTGTAGGGTCTTTGCATCTGCTGAAGGTGCTGTCGGATTCTGAGGCTGCAGAACGGTCGTGGTCTCGGCTCGGGAGGGGGTGTCCACGTCGTTGAGCCGGTAGCGTCTGGTCGCTGCGTCCGCATCGGTTTCGGGCGGGGCGGGCACAGACGGAACCGTGTCCGAATTCTCCGGGTCTGTTGCTGCAGCTTCGTCGTCGCTGGGTGCCGTAGTCTCCTGCTCAGAGGTTCCGGCGATGGCGGACGCGGGCTGTCCGCTTGCTGCAGGCAGCACGTAGTCCAAGGCTTGCCGGTCCAGTCCCTTGACCACCTTCCTCAGGCTTTCCAGGGCCTTGCCGGCGTCATCCGGGCGATTTTCGGGGGAGCGGTCGGTCATCGCGGAGACCAGGGCGGCCACGGATGGGTCGATGCCGGGGCAGACCCTGGCCAGGGAGGGGACATCCTCGTGGACGTGCTTGAAGACGATGGTCACCGGATTGTCACTGGCGAAGGGAACCGTGCCGGTCAGCATCTCGTAGGCGATGATGCCCACGGCGTAGAGGTCGCTCTGGGGTGAGGCCTCATTGTTTTCGATGGTCTCGGGGGCCAGGTAGGCGGCCGTGCCCATGAGCATGCCCGTCGAGGACAGGGTGGCCTGGGCTGCGGCGCGGGCCAGACCGAAGTCGGTGATCTCCACGTGGCCGCGGTCGTTGATAAGGATGTTTTCCGGCTTGATGTCGCGGTGGATGACGCCGGCTCGGTGGGCGGAGGCCAGGCCGTCCAGGATCTCGCCCAAGATGCGCAGGGTCTCCTTCAGGGGGTAGACGCCCTGCCGGGCCATGTCCCGCCGCAGACTGATGCCATGGACATACTCCATGACCAGGTAATCCAGCCCCTGATCGACACCCGTGTCGTAGACCTGGACGATGTGGGGGTTGGCGATGGCGGCCGCGGACCTGGCCTCCCGGCGGAAACGCTCCTCGAACTGGGCCCTGTGCGGTCCCTGGGCCAGCATGGTGTGCATGATCTTGACCGCCACATGCCTGGACAGCCGTTGGTCCAGGGCCTCATAGACCGTGGCCATGCCACCCTGTGCGATCTCACGCAGAATGCGGTAGCGCCCGTCGATGATCCGGTCGCTGGTCCTCTCGTCCGCTTCACTCATGCTCGTCTTGTCCGGCCCTCTACACCTCGGAGGCCTGACCGGCCTCGGCATCAATGGAAGATACACGTTCATGATACCCGGCGGTGGTGGCAAGCGGCAGGAAGCGTCGGCAGGCCTCGAGGAATATGGTTCGGCCACTTGCCGGCAGATGCAGATCGTCGGCCAGGGCCTGGGCGCGGGCCTGGGCTCGGACGGACAGGTCGGCCATGCGTTGACGGCTGGCCTCTACGGCCCCACAGGACTGCATCAGATCACGGACCATATTCACCTGGCTATCCTTGCGGCGTTCGGCCGGGGAATCGTAGATTCGACGAACCTCTTTGGCCTGATCAGGATCGGCCATGGCCAGGGTGTCGGCCAGGAGGACGGTCCGCTTGCCTTCGCGGATATCGCCACCCACAGGTTTGCCGGTGCGTCGGTCGTCGCCTGTGACGTCCAACAGATCGTCCGCCAGCTGGTAGGCCAGCCCCAGGTCCAGCCCCAGGGCGCACACCGACTCTTTGTGCTCCTCCATGTCTGCTCCGGCGGCCAGCAGGCCCAGAGCCAGCGGGGTCAGGGTGGTGTAGGAGGCGGTCTTCCAGGCCATGGTGTGCAGGGCCTGGCGGCGCAGGCGTTCCGGATCGTCCAGACAGGCCTCCTCCATGCCCATGTCCAGGACCTGGCCGGTGACCACAGCCGTCTGCATGGCTTGGAAGGTTCTTCCGATGGCCGGTCCCTGAGGCAGGTCGGCAGCCGCCTGGAGGGCCATGTCCGTGCTCAGCGATGCCAGCAGGTCGCCAAGCAGGATGCCCAGGCCGGTGCCGCGGGCATCAGGTCTTGCGGGTGTCCGGCCGCTCGAATCGTTTCCGGCAACAGACCGGCTCAGGGCCAGGTGGGCGGCAGGGCGGCCCCGACGACGGGGGGAGCCGTCGATGATGTCGTCATGGGCCAGCGCGCTGGTCTGATAGACCTCCAGGGCGCAGGCAAGGTCCACCACCGCCTGTTCACGGTCGGGATTCTGCTCGGAATCCAAAGCTCGCCAGATGTCGCAGAGCAGCAGGGCGCGCAGGCGTTTGCCGCCGCGGCCGGCCTCGATTGCCTGGAGGATGACCTCATGCAAAGCCTCCTGGGAGGGGTCCTGGTCCCGGGGGTGGTCCGGTCCGGGTTCTGGAGCAATCAGGTGGTCGCAACGGCGCTGGAGCAGTTCCTCCATGCGCTGTTCGACCCGTGCTGCAGTCACGCTTTTCATGCCTTAGAGCCTATCCGCATATCTGCCCAGCGGCCGGCTGCCGGGACCGTGGTGGATGGATGACATCACTTGACCACATGATCGGTTGCGGCCTTCCTCACGGTGCCAACCGGATCAGGATGGTGCCAAGGCTCCCGGTTCCCATACCGGGAGCGGATGGGAGGCGCTGAAGGCATGGACGATGCACATGAAAAAGGTATGAAGGAACTGGTGGAGGACTACCGAGAGGGCCGACGACGATGGGGTGTGGAAGAGGCCGACAGACGATGGCTCCAGCAACCGCTGACAGACTGGATCGCTGGTTTGAAAGGGCTGCAGGCGCGCCAGCAGTTGGACTCCGACTCGGCCGACTGCCTGGCCGTGGCCATTAAGGAGACTCTGGCCATACGCGACGGGCTTATTTTGTCAATGCTGGCGCCTGAGCCTGGTCTGGACAGCGATCGGTTGATGGACCTGTGTGTTCGTCCCAACGATCCGTCGAATGTGACGGCTCTCTGCAGCATCCTGGATGCGGTCTTCAAGGACACTGCGACACGGCCGGACCAGCCCCGCTGCCGTGCCGGGCTTGCCATGCTTGAAGCCATGGCGGATCAGGTTCCGCCGGGGTTTCGGTCCCAGCCACTGGCGGTCGCGGCCTATGTCGACTGGTGGAGTGGGGGATCCCGAGCGTCGGGGTTTGCGCAGAAAGCCCTGGCAGACGACCGTTCCTGCAGCCTGGCCGCCATCGTCCTGGCCTTGATAGGCCGTGGCATCGATCCGGCTTGGAGGCAATTGAGCTGAATCGGGAATAATCGTCCCCCTGGGGTGGTTCACTGTAATGAGTCTACGATTTGACCTTGCCATAGCTGTGCCCTAAAAGCAGTGTCGGCGGGTGGGATGATCCAGGAGGAGAATTTGGCCACGAAGGACACCAAGTCAGCCAAGACAGCCGCAGTGGATACCGCAAAGGGCCGGAGCAGTTCAACTGCCGGCAGGACCAAGACCACCACCAGGTCCAAGACCAGCAGCAAGGCGTCCCGCAAGACCACGTCCCGCAAGAGCGCCGCTACTAGCACCTCGGCGACCAAGAGGAACCGCCGCCCGGCCTCCAAGACTACCAAGAAGGTCGAAGAGAAGCCCATCCTGCAGCAGGAGGAGCAGGAGCCCGACGAGGATCTGCTCGAGGATCAGGAGGAGGACGACCAGCTGGAGGACGAGCCCGACGAGGACGATCAGGAGGAGGATGAGGCCTCCCAGGTCCATGATGAGGCCGAGGAGGACCGCAAGGCCGCCCATGCCCTCGCCGCCAAGGTCAAGGGCGCTTTCGTCGTCGACGATTCCGATGACGATGAGAATGTCACCCCCTCTGGCAATCCCAAGCGTCGCGTGGTCACCGCCGGCGCCACTGCGGATCCTGTCAAGGACTACCTCAAGCAGATCGGCCGCGTCAGCCTGCTGAACGCCGAGCAGGAGGTGGACCTTTCGGAGCGTATCGAGGCCGGCCTCTATGCCCAGCATCTGCTGGATACCGAGGGCGAGGGCATGGACTTCAAGCGCCGCCGCGAGCTCAAGTGGGCCGCCAACGACGGGAAGAAGGCCAAGGACCATCTGCTGGAGGCCAACCTGCGACTGGTGGTCTCCCTGGCCAAGCGCTACACGGGCAGGGGCATGCTCTTCCTGGACCTGATCCAGGAAGGCAATCTGGGTCTGATCCGTGCCGTGGAGAAGTTCGACTACACCAAGGGCTACAAGTTCTCCACCTATGCCACCTGGTGGATTCGTCAGGCCATCACCCGCGCAATGGCCGACCAGGCCCGCACCATCCGCGTGCCCGTCCACATGGTCGAGGTCATCAACAAGCTTTCCCGCGTCCAGCGTCAGATGCTGCAGGATCTGGGCCGCGAGCCCACCCCCGACGAGCTGGCCAGGGAGCTGGACATGCCCGTCGAGAAGGTCCAGGAGGTCCAGAAGTACGGACGTGAGCCCATCTCCCTGCATACTCCTCTGGGTGAGGATGGCGACTCGGAGTTCGGCGACCTGATCGAGGACACCGACGCCATCGCCCCCTCGGATGCTGTGGCCTTCTCCCTGCTGCAGGAACAGTTCCAGCAGGTTCTTGAGACCCTGAGCCCCCGTGAGGCCGGCGTCATCAAGATGCGCTATGGCCTGGAGGATGGGCAGCCCAAGACCCTGGACGACATCGGCCGAGTCTACGGGGTCACCCGTGAACGCATCCGCCAGATCGAGTCCAAGACCATGTCCAAGCTGCGGCATCCCTCGCGCTCGCAGACCCTGCGTGACTTCCTGGATCAGTGACCTCTGCGCCCGACGGGGAGGCCCTGACACTGTCGAGGCCTCCTTGCTAGAAATGGTCATCGGTGCGTAAGCGACCGCCCATGTGGGGACTCCTGTCCTCCTGGGCGCCATGAGGTGAACGGCGAGGTAAATGGTGGCGAAAAAGCCTGATAAGGAAAAGTCCTATGGTGCCGGCAGTCTGACGGTTCTTGATGGCTTGGACGCAGTGCGCAAGCGTCCGGGTATGTACATCGGGACCACGGACAGCCAGGGGCTCATGCACTGCCTTTGGGAGATCATCGACAACGCCGTGGACGAGGCCCTGGCCGGCCAGTGTGACCACATCAAGGTCATCCTGCACAGGGACGGCTCCATTGAGGTGGACGACAACGGCCGAGGCATCCCCGTCGATATAGAACCTCGGACCGGGTTGACCGGCGTGGAGGTGGTCCTGACCAAGCTTCACGCGGGCGCCAAGTTCGGCAACTCTTCATACACCGCTGTGGGCGGCCTGCACGGCGTGGGATCTTCGGTGGTCAACGCCCTGAGCTCCCGACTGGACGTGGAGGTGGACAGGGACGGCAAGACCCACCGGATGCGCTTCCATCAGGGCCATCCCGGTACCTACCAGGACCCAGATCCGGAGCACCCCTCGCCTGACTCACCCTTCAAACGCACCAGGAAGAACCGGCCTACGCCCCTGGAGGTGGTGGGCAGCGTGCCCAAGTCCCGGACGGGTACCAGGGTGCGCTACTGGGCCGATCCAGAAATCTTCAACCCCACGGCCAGGTTCAGCTACGCCCAGCTGATCGACCGGGTACGTCAGACCAGCTTCCTGGTGCCCGGTCTCAAGATCACGGTAATTGATGACCGCATCCCCGCTACAGGAAGTGCCGAGCAGGACCTGCGCCTGGAGGTTGACGGCGAACCTGCTGCAGAGCCGGCCAATCAGGACGCTCAGGAGAACCTTCGTGAATCGCCTGACAGCGACGATCTTTCTGAAGAAGACGACGGGGACGAACGTGCCGAAGACATGCAGGCCGAGGATGACGGCCTTTCGGCCACCGAGCGGGCCGACCGAGCCATGCTGCAGCCGGAGGACGAGTCAGGCCATCAGCGGGTGGAGGAGTTCCTGCACACCGGCGGGGTGACGGACTTCGTGGACTTCCTGTCCAAGGGCGAGCCGGTCAGCGACATCTGGCGGATCAGCGGCCAGGATACCTACCAGGAGGAGACCCAGCGGGTCGGTCCCGATGGCGAGCTGCACGCCGAGCAGGTGGAACGTGTCTGCGGGGTGGATATTGCCCTGCGCTGGGTCAATGACTACGATTCAGTCGTCCGTAGCTTTGTCAATGTGGTGGAGACGCCCGGCGGGGGGATGCACGTGGACGGGTTCATGAACGCCATGACCCGCCAGGTGCGTAAGGCCGTGGAGGCCAACGCCCGCCGCCTCAAGGTCAACCTCAAGGACTCCCACACCAAGGTGGAGCGCGACGACGTCCTGGCCGGGCTGGTGGCCGTGGTCACCGTGCGCATCGCCGAGCCGCAGTTCCAGGGCCAGACCAAGGACGTGCTGGGTACGGCCCAGGTCAAACCCATCGTCACCCGGATGACCGACGACCAGTTCGGCCAGATGATCAGCGGTTCCAAGCGCGGCTTCAAGGAGCAGTCCGGCCAGGTGCTGGAGAAGATCGTGGGCGAGATGCATGCCCGCGTCCAGGCACGCAAGACCAAGGAGGTCACCAGGCGCAAGAACGCCCTGGAGTCGGCCTCCATGCCCTCCAAGCTCTCGGATTCCATGCCCGGCAACGACGACATCGCCGAGCTGTTCATCGTCGAGGGCGACTCCGCTCTGGGCACGGCCAAGGCGGCCCGAAACTCCATGTTCCAGGCCCTGCTGCCCATCCGTGGCAAGATCCTCAACGTGCAGAAGGCCTCCCTGTCCCAGATGCTGACCAACAAGGAGTGCGCCTCCATCATCCAGGTGGTCGGCGCCGGCTCGGGAGCCAGCTTCGACATCGACCAGGCCCGCTACAACAAGGTCATCATGATGACCGATGCCGACGTGGACGGCGCCCACATTCGCATCCTGTTGCTGACCCTCTTCTACCGCTACATGCGGCCCCTGATCGAGAACGGGCGGGTCTACGCAGCCGTGCCGCCCCTGCATCGAATCGCCCTGGCAGGCAAGAACAAGGGGAAGTTCATCTACACCTATTCGGACGATGAACTGGAGGGCAAGCTGGCCGACCTGCAGGCCAAGCACATCGACTACAATCCCGATGTGCAGCGCGACAAGGGTCTGGGCGAGATGGATGCTGACCAGCTGGCCGACACCACCATGGATCCCAGGACCCGCATGCTGCGCCGCATCCGCATGGAGGATGCCGCTCAGGCGGCCGGCATCTTCCCCCTGCTCATGGGGGACGACGTGCCGCCCCGCAAGCAGTTCATCGTGGACAATGCCGACGACTTCGACCGGAGCAAGATCGACACCTGATCTGTCTTCAGCAGGGCCAAAAGGGCGGGGAGAGGAGCGTAACGCAGATGAGCAGCGATCCCTTGGGTAATTTCTCCCCGCAGACGGCCGGCTGGTTTCGTCAGGCCTTCCCCGAGGGTCCCACGCCGACTCAGGTGCAGGCCTGGCCGGCCATTCGCTCAGGCGGCGATGCGCTGATCATTTCGCCCACCGGCTCAGGCAAGACCCTGGCCGCCTTTCTCTGGGCCATCGACGAGCTTATGACCATGCCCCGGCGCTCCCGGAAGCCTGGGGTCGCCGTGCTCTACATCTCGCCCATGAAGGCCCTGGGGACGGATGTGGCCCGCAACCTGCAGGCTCCGCTGGAGGGCATCGCCGAGCGTTTTGTACAGCAGGGACGCAAAGCGCCCAAGGTCCGGACGGGCATCCGTACCGGAGACACCGACGCCCGCGGCCGCAGAGCCCTGGCCGCCCATCCTCCGGATATTCTGGTCACCACTCCCGAATCCCTCTATCTGATGCTGACCTCCAAGACGGCCAGCACGCTGAAGAACGTGCAGACCGTTATTGTGGACGAAATCCACGTTTTGGCGGGCAATAAGCGCGGGGCTCATCTGGCCCTGAGCCTGGAGCGCCTGGATGACCTGGTCGGAGGGCCTGTGCAGCGGATCGGCCTGTCGGCGACGGTCCGTCCACCCGAGCAGGTGGCCCGTTTTCTGGGCGGCAGCCGTCCGGTCAGTCTGATCCAGCCCAGGTCGTCCACAGCCATGGACCTGCGCCTGATCGAGCCCCTGGAGGACATGGGGGATATGGCAGCGCCGCCTGGCGAGTCCAGCCAGGAAGGGCAGGAGGGGGACCAAAGAAGCGGATCCATCTGGCCTGCCGTCGAGCGGGCCATTCTGGATCAGGTCCTGTCCCACCGCACCACCATGGTCTTCGTCAACTCCCGAGGGCTTGCCGAACGCCTGACCGCCCGGCTGAACGACCTGCACCAGTCGGATATGCAGGCATCCGGCCACGACCGGCCAGGTTTATCCGATGAAACAGCTGAGTCCAGGGAGCCGGCCCACTACGATTCGGCCACCGGGTCCACCTCCGAGAGAACCTCCGGCCAGAGCGTCGACCAGCCCATCGCCATGGCCCACCACGGTTCGGTATCCAAGGAACGCCGCCGCCAGGTGGAGGACGACCTCAAGGCCGGCAGACTGCGGTGCGTGGTCGCCACCTCCAGCCTGGAGCTGGGCATCGATATGGGCTCGGTCGATCTGGTCATCCAGGTCAATGCCCCGCTGTCGACCGCCTCGGGGCTGCAGCGGGTGGGCCGGGCCGACCATCAGGTGGGACGGGTATCGCAGGCCAGGCTTTTCCCCCTGACCCGCGAGCAGATCCTGGAGTGTACGGCCAGCATGGAGAGTATGGTCCAGGGTGACATCGAACCCACCATCATGCCCAGCAGTCCCTTGGATGTTCTGGCCCAGCAGACGGTGGCCGCGGCCGCCATGGGCCCGCTCAAGGAGGAGGACTGGCTGGCCACGGTCAGACGGGCCGCGCCCTTCGCCCACCTGGACCAGCAGGTCTACCGGGCGGTGCTGGGCATGCTCAGCGGTGCCTACACCTCCCAGGATTTCACCGCCTTCCGCCCCATCCTGGTCTGGGACCACCAGACCGGCATGCTGACGGCCCGACCCGGCGCGCAACGACTGGCGGTGACCTCCGGAGGCACCATTCCCGACCGTGGCTCCTACAGTGTGGTCATGCCCTCCGAGGCCGCCGGTGGCAAGCCTCGCCGAGTGGGGGAGCTGGACGAGGAGATGGTCTACGAGTCCCGCAAGGGGGACGTGATCACCCTGGGCACCACCTCCTGGAGGATCCAGCAGATCACCCGCGACCGTGTGGTGGTGGTACCAGCCCCGGGACGCTCCGCCAGACTACCCTTCTGGCACGGGGAGGGCACCGGCCGCGACCCTGCCTTTGGCCGTCGCCTGGGCAGACTCGCCAGGGAACTGTCCCAGGGCCTGATACCGGCGGTCCAGACTGCCTCCGGCCGGCCGGGTTTCACTCAATCAGTAAGCACTCGTCTGCTGAAGGACGGCCTGGACCGTCCTGCTATCAACAATCTGGCCGCCTTTCTGGCCGAGCAGCAGGCCTCCACCGGCCGGGTGCCAGACGACCGGCACCTGGTGGTCGAGCGCTGCCCCAACGAGGAGGGCGACCTGAGGCTGATCCTCCATTCGCCATACGGTCGCAGGGTCAACGAGCCCTGGGCCCTGGCCATCGCCGCCCGACTCTCCCGTGAGCGCGGATACGACGGATCCGTCTGGGCGGGGGAGGACGGCATCGTCGTGCAGATTCCGGGCTCCGACGCCTTCCTGGAAGATCAGCGAATATTCGGATTCACCCCTGATCAGGTGGAGCGCGAGGTCCGACGGCATCTGGTGGGCTCCGCGCTCTTCCAGGCCCGCTTCCGCCAGTGCGCAGCCCGTTCGCTCTACATGCCCAGGATGGAGCCCGGTCGCAGGGTTCCGCTCTGGCAGCAGCGTCTGCGGGCCTCTCGGCTGCTGGACGCGGCTCTGAAGGAGGATGATTTCCCCCTGGTTCTGGAGACCATGCGTGAGTGCCTGCAGGATGTCTACGATATGCCTGCCCTGCGCGAACTCATGGCCGACCTGGAGCAGGGGAGCGTTCGTCTGGTCCCTGCTTCCACCAAGGCCCCTTCGCCCATGGCCTCGGGGCTGCTCTTCGGCTACCTAGGGACCTTCATGTACCAGTACGACATGCCCAAGGCCGAGCGCGACGCCGCCATGCTGGCCATCGACTCCGACCTGCTGGAGCAGATGGTCGGCCAGGTGGACATGGCTGACCTTCTGGATCAGGAGACCGTCGACCAGGTGACTGCTGATCTGCAACGGCTCTCGCCCAGGACCCGGGCCAGGGGAGCCGAAGGACTGGCCGACCTGTTGCGCACCCTGGGCCCCATGGATTCGGCTGGGATTCGTCGGCGCATGCGCGGGCAGGAGGACGAACCGGTTACGGAGGCACAGGTCCGGGCCATGCTGGAGGAGCTGCATGCGCAGGACAGGGTGGTCCAGGTCAGACTGGGTACACGCGACTGCTGGGTATGGGCCGGTCAGGCAGGGCGGCTGACGGCGGTTCTGGGCCCTGGCATCATCCAGCCATCCGCTCAGTCAATACAGGAATCGGAATCAGACAGTGAAGCCTTTGACCAGCTGGTCAGGCAATATGCCGAAGTCCACGGGCCATTCACCACCGAGGACCTGGCCGGTCACTTGGGTCTGGGCAGCGCTCTCTTGGAGGACCGACTGCGCTCCCTGGCCTCACGCGAGCTGCTCATGACCGGGGTCTTTCCCAGGCCTGACCTGAGTGCCTATGACGAGCCGGGATTTGAGGGAGGCGAACCACGCCGAGGGTGGCTGGATCCCGAGGTCTTCCGTCGGCTGCGCTCGCGGTCCCTGGCCAAGGCCAGCAAGGCCGCCAGTCCCGTCCCCGGCCATGTCTACAGCGACTTTCTTCTTCACCGTCAGGGTCTGGCACCCCTCGGCCAGGAGCCCTTGATGGGCACCGAAGGATTGCTGGAGGTGGTCGGGCAGCTGGAGGGGCTGGCTCTGCCGCCCGAACTCTGGGAGTCGGCCATCTTCCCGGCCAGGGTGCGTGATTACGGACCGGCCTTGATGGACGATCTGCTGGCTTCGGGCCAGGTGGTCTGGGTGGGGTCCGACCAGGGGGAGGGCCCGCTGGGCGCCATGACCTTTTATCTGGCCGAGGACCTGGATGATGAGCTTCCAGCACAGTCCGTTGGTTCTTCATCGGTCACGGATGTAGCCGGCAAGTCGAGCAATACGGGCGACGCGGGCGATCTGGAAGAGACCATGCTGGATGTTCTGGCCGACGGGGGAGCCTACCGTTTCGATCGACTTCTGCGCGCCTGCGCCGACCGGGGCGGGAATGACATTGAGTCTCTTGGTTTTGAAGCCCCCGACCAGGAGGCCGTGGCACGGTCGCTCTGGGATTTGGTCAGGCGTGGACTGGTCACCAACACCTCCCTGGCTCCGGTTCGGCGCCTGATCCGAGGATCAGGGTCTCAGTCCTCGGGGAGGACCCGACGCTTGCCTCACGGCCTGCGTGGACACGGCAGGCCCAGGGGTCGTGCAGCCATGATGCGGGCGGCCAGCTCAACAGCGCTGTCAGCAGCGGCGGAGGGGTTCTGGACCCTGGTTGCGGATGAGCGCGGGGCAACCGAAGGTGCAACGGGAACTGGCATGGCCGGTTCACGTGATGAACCTAGAGGCAGCCAGGACGATGATCGACAGCGGACCGTTCGCCTGGTCCACGAGGAGCAGGCCATCCTGGACCGCTATGGGCTCCTGGCTCCGGTGCTGCCTGAGGCGCGGTCCCTGCCCGGCGGATTCTCGGCCCTCTATCAGGTCTGCAGACGGATGGAGGAGGCCGGTCAGCTGACGCGTGGGGTCATCGTCGACGGCTTCGGCGGTGCCCAGTTCGCCCCCCGAGAGGTGATCAACCAGCTCAGGGACTTCCAAGAGGATGAGCGCAGGAGCGATGGTGAAGATGGCTCGGGGCAGCGACTTCCCGAGCCCGTGGTCATGGATGTAACCGATCCTGCCAACCTCTATGGCACGGCTCTTGCTTGGCCGACTACATCAGGGGATGCCGGCGGTCGGCCCATTCGGCGGATGGGGAACCTCTTGGTGCAGCATCGAGGCCGCGCCCTGGTCTATGCGGCGCCCAAGGGGCATCATCTGCTGGTCTTCGGTAAGCCCGAGCGTGGATTGCTGGAGGTGGCCTTCGCCCAGCTGGCTTCATGGCTGAGGCGGGGCGGGCAGGGACGCATCCTCTTTAGTGATGCCAATGGCCGGCCCCTGACCATGCGTGAACCGGTGGGCATGGCCCTGGCCTCCGCCGGATTCACGGCCGGACCAGGCGGCATGGCTCTCTACTGAGCCTTGTGTGAACGTGTCCTCAGGCTACGAAGGCGATGGGCGCTGCCAGCTCCTGACCGGAGGCGTCCCGGCGCATGTCCACGTCGGGCAGGTCGACCGGAGAACCGGCAGCGGTGCTGGCGTGCAGGGGCCAGGCGCCCACCCGGGCCAGCAGCAGGGTGTCCTGTCCCTTGAGGAAGCGCTGGGAGCGCACGCCCCTGGTGCCACGGCCCTTGACCGGATACATCTCCAGCGGGGTCAGCTTGGCCGACCCATTCTCGGTGCCGGGCAGGGCCTCGGAGTCGCCGGCCACGGTCAGGACCACGGCCCCGGCCTGGGTGCTCATGCCATCCTCGCCGGTCTCCTGGTAGGTCCAGCCGATCTCTCCGGCCGGTACAACCGCGAAGGTGGCGACCTGGCAGCCCTGGACCAGACGGATGCCCACCATGCCGGCCGCATTGCGGCCCTGGGGGCGAACCTTGTCGCCGGTGAAGGTCAACAGGCTGGCATCCGAGGAGATGAGCACCATGCGGTCCCCGTCCTGGCAGGGGGCTGCGAAGACCACCTGGTCCTCATCCTTCAGGTCGATGACCGTCCAGGAGTCCATGGTGGTCGGGGACTCGCGGTTCCAACGCTTGACCGTGCCAAGCCGGGTGCCCAGGGCCAGGGGCCGGGTATCGGCCATGTCGATGACGGTGACGGCGTGCTCGTCGGCCTGTGGTTCGGTGCTGGCGGTTCCGCCCAGAAGCTCGTCGGCCACGATGCCCCCGCTCAGGTTGGGGTTGGCGGTGGCGGGGATCAGCGGCAGGTCGGCCACAGGAGCGGTGATCAGCCGTCCAGCCGTGGTGACCAGGCCGTAGGTGGCCAGGGTGGTGGTGGCGAATATGGCGATGATCTGGTCGTCATGCCCCCGGTCCTGGTTGCGCGGCCGGGACCGCCAGGCATCCAAGGCTCCGGGGGTGCTGCGTGCCAGCAGGCCGGTGGCGCTCATCATGACCGTGCAGGGCTTGTCCTCCATGTGTAGGTCGCCGCCGTCCCCGCCGCGGCTGGTTCCTCCGCTGGCCAGCAGTGCGGCCTGTGGGCCGGCACCGGCCTTGCCGGAGGTTTGCTGGTCGCCGGCTGCCGCTGACTGCACAGGGGCCAGATCGCCGGAGGGCTCCTGGTCCAGGATGACCGTGCGCCTGGGCGTACCCCACTGGGCTACCGCCTGGTCCATCTCCTGGATGACCACCCGGTCCAGCTCGGCCGAGGAACCCAGAATCCGCTCCAGTTCCTCCAGCTGTTTGTTGAGGTCGTCGCGTTCGCCCTCCAGCTCGATCCTGCTCATCTTGGTCAACCGCCGCAGCCGCAGGTCAAGAATGTACTGGGCCTGGGTCTGATCCAGGTCGAAGACCGCCATCAGCCTGGTCTTGGCCGCATCCGCATCGTCCGAGCTGCGAATGACCTGGATGACCTCGTCGATGTCGACCAGGGCCAGCAGGAGCCCCTCGACCAGATGCAGACGTTCCAGGGCCTTCTTGCGACGGAACTCGCTGCGCCGATGGATGACCGTGCGCCGGTGCTCCACCCAGACCTCCAGCAGCTCCTTGAGCCCCATGGTTCTGGGCCGTCCGTGGACCAGGGCCACGTTGTTGATGGTGAAGGAGTCCTCCAGGGGCGTGTACTTGAAGAGTTTGCCCAGGACCTTGCCCGGGTCGAATCCCGTCTTGATCTCAATGACCAGGCGGGTCCCGTTGTGCCGGTCGGTCAGGTCGATGGCGCTGGAGATGCCCTCCAGCTTGTGGTTGCGCACCCCGTCGGAGATGCGTTCCAGCACCCGTTCGGGTCCCACCATGAAGGGCAACTCGGTGACCACGATGGCCTTCTTGCGGGCGGTCACGTTCTCCAGGTGGGTGACGGACCTGGTTACGAAGGCACCCCGGCCGTGCTCGTAGGCCTTGCGGATGCCGTCCCGACCCACGATGACCCCGCCGCCGGGCAGATCCGGGCCGGGCACGTAGCGCATGAGTTCGTCCAGGCTTGCGTCCGGGTGAGCCATCAGGTACTTGGCAGCGGCCACCACCTCGCCCAGGTTGTGGGTGATCATATTGGTGGCCATGCCCACGGCGATGCCCGAGGCCCCGTTGACCAGCAGGTTGGGGATGGCCGAGGGCAGGACCTGGGGCTCCTTGAGCTTGTTGTCGTAGTTGGGGGAGAAGTCCACTGTGTCCTGGTCGATGTCGGCGTTCATGCCCAGGGCCGCCGGAGCCAGCCTGGCCTCGGTGTAGCGGGAGGCCGCCGGGCCGTCGTCCAGGGATCCGAAGTTGCCGTGGCCGTCGACCAGGGGCAGGCGCATGGCGAAGGGCTGGGCCAGCCTGACCATGGCCTCGTAGATGGATGAGTCGCCATGGGGGTGCAGCTTGCCCATGACCTCGCCCACGGCCCTGGCGGACTTCATGTAGGGGCGGTCGGGGTTGAGGTTCATCTGCCCCATCTGGTAGATGATCCGCCGCTGGACGGGCTTGAGTCCGTCACGGGCGTCGGGCAGGGCCCTGGCGTAGATGACCGAGTAGGCGTATTCCAGGAAGGACTTGCTCATCTCCTCGTTCAGAGGGGTTTCGACGATGTGCTCCTTGACCTGCCTCGGGTCGTACCCCGCCGCCTTGCTCCTGCGATGAGTTGCCATGCTCCAGCTCCTGCTCCTTCACGTTCCGCCTTATGATAACCGGACGGTCCGCCAAAGCCTTCACCGCAGGGATGCGGTGTCGGCCTGGGGCCTGACCGTGCTTGAATGGAAGGCATGGGTCTGGATACACCTGACATGAAGGAACTGCTGCAGCCGAGTCCGCCTATCCAATACGGGGACCGGGCGGGGGCTAACCATGTTGGCGGGGCCAGGCATCTGTCCGCCGTCCTGCCCGCCCTGAGCGCATGCCTGGGAACGCCTGTGGCCACCGACGTCCATCCGTCTGCCAAGGCTCTCCAGGAGGCCTTGGGACTGCCGGAGGCCCGGTCGGTGGTCGTCGTCCTGGTGGATGGGCTGGGATTCTGGAATCTGGTCAGCCGTCAGGGCCATGTGCCCTACCTGCGCTCGCTGCTGTCCGAGCCCATCAACCAGCATCCCCTCTACACCAGTCTGCCCTCGACGACCGTGGCGGCCATGGGGGTCTTCGGCACCGGAACCAGCCCCGGGCTGACCGGTATGACCGGCTACACCCAGCTGAACCCGGACACCGGCCAGCTGGGTCAGATGATCCAATTCAGGGGGGCTCAGGATCCCGAGCACCTGCAACGCCGTCCCACGGTCTTCGAGACCCTCCAGGCGCAAGGGGTCCGTGTGACCTCCTCGGGCCTGCCGCGTTTTCGTGATTCAGCCCTGACCCGCGCGGCTCTGCGTGGCGGGGAGTACCTGGCCCACAACCACTCACGTCAGCGTCTCCTGGCCGCCTGCGAGGCTGCCCGTCAGCCGGGGCTGACCTACCTCTACATCCGCGATGTGGACAAGGTGGGCCACCACAGCGGCTGGGAGGGCGAGGAGTGGGTGGCCGCTCTTGAAGCCACCGATGCACAGCTGGCCGAGCTTCATCGCCGCCTGCCCGCCGGGACACTGACGGTGATCGTAGCCGATCACGGCATGGTTGAGTCCGATCCGAACCAGCGCATTGACATTGCCCAGGAACCGGAGCTGAACCGGGATGTGCGATTGGTGGGTGGCGAGCCCAGGGCGGTCATGCTCTATCTGGACCAGGGGGCGGACCCCCAGGTCGTGGCTACACGCTGGCGTGAGCGTCTGGGGGAGCGGGCCTGGGTGTTGACCCGGGACCAGGCCATCCAAGGAGGAATCTTCGGCCCTGTGGACGCCCGGATCCGACCCATGATCGGCGACCTTCTGGTGCTGGCCGGTGACCGGATCACCCTGGTGAATTCTGCAGATCAGACGGATGCTGCAACCAGGCTGCCCGGCGTGCATGGTTCATGGACCCGTCTGGAGACGCAGATTCCCTGTCTGATCGACCTGGTCTGACTACTTGCCGAAGAGGATCTCATCCCAGCTTGGTACGGCCGACCGCCCGGAGTGCTTTTTGGCCCGCTTGCTGCGGCGGCCCTCCTTGGGCTGATCCTCCTGCTCGTCCTGCCCGGCATCATCGCCTGGATCCTCTTGCCGGGGCTGCTCCTGGTCCGCCTGGCCCTGCCCATGGTTCTGCACGGGCAGGACCATGGTGGATTCGTTGTCTCTGATGGGAGGATGCTCGGCCGTGTCGGGATCCTCGGTCAGTTCTGCACTGGGGTGGCTGGGCTCCCGCTCGGCTGTCCGCTCCTGGCTCTCCTTGGGCTTGCCATAGAGCCAGGCCGTGAGTGCCGCCTGACGTTCGCCGCTCTCCTGGCCCTCCGATCTGGCATCCTCTTCTTCGATTTGGGTAAAGGTATCCTTCTGGCTTGGAGGCCGCCTGTCGGTCTGATCGTCAATCGCTTCAGCAGGCCGATCCTGGCCATGATCGTCTGCGGAATCATCCAGCAGCATCCTTGCCGCCCCGTTCAGACAGGTCACGGTGTTGTCATGCATGTTCCAGGCCCAGCGGGCGTTGAAAATCCGCTTGTCCAAGGTAAACACGCCGTTGATGTTCCAGGGTTCGTACCCTCGTCTGGTGGCCTGCCAGGAGACCTGTGACAGGCTGACCCCCGCACGGGCCAGCACCTTGCCGATCAGTTCCTGGTAGTTTCGCCCGCCCGACCCCTTGGGCGCCGGCATGGTCAGGAACTGCTCGATGGCGTACTTCTTTTCGGTCTCCACCGGGGCCGCGAAACGCCGTACCAGCGCTTCGTTGACAGCGTATTGCTGAGCCACCTGCTCGGGGCGGGCGCCGGCGCGCACAGCCGCCTGAATGGCCGAGACAGGCAGGGGCTTGGACTTGCCGGTCTGGGGGTCAACGTCCTCTTCCTCCTTGACCTGCTTGGCCTCAAGAATGGCGCGATCAAGCGCATCGTCGACCCTTACGGCGAAGTGCCGGTGGTCACAGACGAAGACCAGATCGCCCCTGTCGTCGACATGGTCAAAGCTGGCCACCCGGGTCCCATTCTCAGACATGCACGCCCCTATCCTCTTACGGTTCCTTTACACGGCCTTAGGTATTTCCATTGTGCCCTACGGTTGGTATTTTACGTGCTTTTGAAATCGTGTATCCTATGCGCAGTACATATCGTGTGAAATGACCGGCATACGAGGTGGCCGGCCGAACAAGGAAAGGGTACACGATGGCACAGGATTACGATACCCCGCGCGACAAGGACGAAGACGAGGAATCCCTGCAGGAGCTGGGCAAAAGCGGCCAGGATGCCGGGGCCGACCTGGACGACGACGAGAACGCCATCGCCGAGGACTACGAGCTGCCTGGTGCCGACCTGAGCAATGAGGACTCTTCGGTGACCGTCATCCCCATGCAGGGCGATGAATTCATCTGCTCCAACTGCTTCCTGGTCAAGCACCGGAGCCAACTGGCCTACACCACCCCCGACGGCAAGCCCGTCTGCAAGGAGTGCGCCGCCTGATGGCCTACGACGAGTCCTACAACGAGCCAGAAACGGTCGAGGTCCTGTTCAAATCCTTGGATGGGGCCAAGGTGCCGGAATACGCCATGCCCGGCGATGCAGGGGCCGATCTGCGAGCCAGGGTGGCCGTGGATCTGGCTCCCTTCCAGCGGGCGCTGATTCCCACCGGTGTCGCTCTGGCTCTGCCCAATGGGTACGTCGGACTGGTTCATCCCCGCTCGGGACTGGCAGTCAAAATGGGCGTGACCGTGCTCAATGCGCCCGGGACCATCGATGCCGGATACCGGGGCGAGATCAAGGTGCCCCTGATCAACCTGGATCCTCATGAGTCGGTCCATTTCGAGCCAGGGGAGCGCATCGCCCAGCTGGTTATCCAGCGCTACGTACAGGCTCGTTTCGTGCCCGCGGAACGTCTGCCTGGCTCGGTACGTTCGGATGCCGGATTCGGCTCGACGGGCCGCTGAGGCATCCTTCGGACACGGACGGCCTGAATGGGTCAGGCGCAAGTGTAGGATTGGTGCATTATATCTGGACATGGGAGGCTTGAATGGTCACTCCGGAGGGCAGCGTCTGCAGCAATGATGTCGGCGAGCAGGCCCCTTCCGGCCTGTCCTCCAGAGCCTTGGGCTGCGAGATCAGCGACGATCCGCTCAACCCCCTGATGCCCATCCGGGAGATCTGCGCCGCCCACCATCCCGGCGAGGATCTGTCCATGCTCCAGCGCGCCTATGACCGGGCTGTTGTTCAGCATGCCGACCAAAGGCGCAAGTCCGGCGAGCCCTACATCATTCACCCACTGGCTGTGGCCCAGATTCTGGCCGACCTGGGCATGGGCCCCACGGTGGTTTCGGCCGGTCTGCTGCACGACACGGTGGAGGACACCGACTACACCCTGGAGCAGTGCCGGAATGAGTTCGGCGACACGGTAGCCGGCCTGGTGGATGGGGTCACCAAAATATCCAAGATGGACTACGGCGATTCGGCCCAGGCCGAGACCATCCGCAAGATGATCGTGGCCATGAGCCGGGATGTCCGCGTCCTGGTGGTCAAGCTGGCCGACCGGGTCCACAACGCCCGCACCTGGCGCTACGTCAAGGCTTCATCGGCCCAGCGCAAGGCCCGCGAGACCCTGGATGTCTATGCCCCCCTTGCAAACCGGCTGGGCATGAACGCCATCAAGACCGAGCTGGAGGAGCTCAGCTTCAAGACCCTCTATCCCAAGATCTACAACGAGATCGTGGTCCTGGTCTCCCGCAGGGCGGGCCAGCGGGAGGTCTACCTGAAGCAGATCCTGGACGAGATCCACGAGGATCTGGATGCCCAGGGCATCAAGGCTCAGGTGACCGGACGGCCCAAGGACTACTTCAGCATCTACCAGAAGATGATTGTGCGCGGACACGATTTCGCCAATATCTACGATCTGGTCGGTGTGCGCATCATCGTGGACACCATCCGCGACTGCTATGCGGCCCTGGGCGCCGTCCATGCCCGCTGGAGCCCGGTGCCTGGGCGGTTCAAGGACTACATCGCCATGCCCAAGACCAACCGCTACCAGTCCCTGCACACCACGGTGGTGGGTCCCGGTGGCAAGCCTGTTGAGATCCAGATCCGCACCTGGCAGATGCACCGTCGTGCCGAGTTCGGCATCGCCGCCCACTGGAAGTACAAGGAGAACGGGTCCGCCGGCCGCGAGCTCTCCCAGCCGGACAAGTCCGACGTCAAGCGTGAGCGCCAGGAGGGGGAGCTGAGCCAGGAGGACAACCTGACCTGGATCCAGCAGCTGGCCGACTGGACCAGCGAGACCCCGGACTCCAATGAGTTCCTGGGCTCGCTCAAGGACGATCTGGGCTCGGCCGAGGTCTATGTGTTCACCCCCAAGGGCAAGATCATCTCCCTGCCGGCCGACTCCACACCCGTGGACTTCGCCTACGCCGTCCACACCGAGGTGGGACACAGAACCATGGGCGCCAGGGTCAACGGTCGTCTGGTCCCCCTGGACACCAAGCTGCGCAACGGGGATACGGTGGAGATTCTGACCAGCAAGTCGGACACTGATGGGCCCTCGCGCGACTGGCTCAGTTTCGCCAAGAGCCCCCGCGCCCGCAGCAAGATCCGTCAGTGGTTCAGCAAGGAGCGCCGTTCGGAGACCATCGAGGAGGGCAAGGACGAGCTCATCCGCGCCATGCGCAAGCGGAACCTGCCCGTGGCCACCCTGCTGACCCCCGAAGCTATGGTGGGGGCCGCCGACGAGCTCAACTATCCCAATGAGAAGGCGGTCTACGCCGCCATTGGCGACGGACAGGTCTCCACCCAGAACGTGATCTCGCGGCTGGTCCATGATGCTGGCCGATCGGCCCTTGAGGACGAGGTCGAGCAGGAGGCCATACCTCTGCAAAGGGTCACCAAATCCAGTCGGCCGGAGACTTCCCAGGGGATCTCGGTCAAGGGTGTGGACGATGTCTGGGTCAAGCTGGCCCGTTGCTGCACCCCGGTGCCGGGAGATCCCATCACCGGGTTCATCACCCGCAACCAGGGCGTTTCGGTTCATCGGTCCGACTGTCAGAACCTTCTGGACCTTCGCAAGAAGCAACCCGAACGGATCATCGAGGTCTCCTGGACAGGCAAGCAGGGCACCTTCATGGTACAGATCCAGGTGGAGGCCCTGGACCGGCCCCACCTGCTCTCTGACATCACCCAGGTGTTGTCCGACCACGGCGTCAACATCCTGTCGGGCAGCCAGTCCACTGGCCGTGACCGGGTGGCGGTCAGCCAGTTCGTCTTCGAGATGGGCGACCCCCAGCATCTGAACACCCTCTTGTCGGCCGTCAGGAAGATCGACGGGGTCTTCGATGCCTACCGTCTGACCGGGGCCAAGGGTTCGGCCAGCCCCCATATGCGGGCCATCTGACCTTCCATCTCAACCACCGCTATGCCCGCTTTTCCTCTACACTCTTGCTACGGCATGGTCACTTGCTTTCGGCCTTGAACTGACAGACGGTTATCAACGGTGGTTACGGAAGGACCCCCGGTGGTCGATGACCAGACCGGAGGCCCTGAAGCAGTCAGATGCGATCAGCGCACGGCGTTCATCCACTGCTCCTTGGTGGCCTTTTCGGCCTCAAGCTCCTGCTTCTTTGCCGGATCCTGCTCGGCGGCGATCCGACGGTCCAGGTCCTCAAGCTGGGCGGCCAGCTGCTGCTCGAAGCTGGAGACGCGGGCATCGGCCTCGGGATCCGACTGGTTCCAGGCCGCATCCTCCACGGCCTTGATCTGCCGATCTACGGCATCCATCCTGCCCTCGATCCGGCGCACGTCGTCACGGGGGACAAAGCCGATGCCGTCCCATTCCTCCTGGATCTTGGCCAGCTCCTGCCGGGCCTGCTTGGCGGCCTTGGCATCCTTGACGGGCAGCAGAGCCTCGGCCTTGGCCACTAGGGCTTCTTTCTTGGTCAGGTTCTCGCGCTCGTTGACCGAGGTCTTGTCCCGGTCTGCCTGACGGGCGTTGAAGAAGACATCCGCGGCCTGACGGAACCGGGCCCAGAGGGCATCGTCATCCTGACGTCCTGCCCGTCCGGCCTGCTTCCAACGGTCCATAAGTTCGTTGAACTGGTGGGAGGTGGGTCCCCAGTCGGTGGAGTCCTTGATCTGGTCGGCCTCGGCGATGATCTCCTCTTTGATCCGCTTGGTCTCTGACCGTTGGGCATCACGCTGCTGGGCCCACTTGCGGCGGGCCTGGTTGAAGGTGGTGCGGGCGGAGGAGAAGCGCTTCCAGAGCGCGTCCGCGTCGGCCTTGTCGATGCGGATGGTGGTGCGCTGGTGGTGCTGCCACTGCTCGAAGAGGGAACGGAACTTGTCCGCTGTGGAACGCCAGTTAGTGGAGTCGCCCAAGGAGGCAGCCAGATCTTCGGCCTTCTCCACGATGGCGGTCCGCTCCTTGATGGCCTTGGCCATGGCGTCCTTGCGTGCCTGCGCCAGCTCGGCCTTGCGTGCCTGCCCCTGTTCGGCCAACTTGTCCAACTGCGTGCGGAGGGCTGCGAGGTCGCCGACGGCCTCGGGCTGGCTGGTCTCCTCCTTGAGCGAGGTTATAGACTCGTCAATCTCGTGGGCCTTGATCTTAGGGCTGCGCAGCCTGGAGGCGAAGAGATTCAGCTTCTCCTTGAGATCCAGGTAGCGACGGGCGTAGAGGTTCAGGGCCTCCTTGGCATCAGCGTTGGGGAACTGGCCCACCTGGCGCTCCTGGTCGCCCTCGCGGACGAAGACGTTGCCCTGCTCGTCCACCCGGCCGAAGGATTCGGCCTTGTCGATCTCCTCCTGGCTGTAGGTGGGAGCGGCCGGAGCGGCCTTGACATGAGGGGCCTTGTGGGCCAAAGCCGCAGGGGAGGGGACTGCCTTGGGCTTTGCCGGCTTAGGCTCAGCCGGTACCGGTGCGCTCTGGGTCTGTTCGGCTTCGGGTGTCGTGGCAGCGGCGACCTGGCCCGCCGCATCCGCGGTGTGCTCCTCCTGCGGTGTCGAGGTGTTCTCGGGTGTGATGGCGGTGTTGTCGGCCATGGCCAGCTCCTTAGGCTTGTGTGTTGGAGAGATCGCAAAATATGGCAGTACCATTTTCCTTGACCTCCTATAGTATAGGTTCTTATGGCAAAAGGCACATCTCTATCCGGTTTCCCTGAATGGCTTCCTTCACAACGAGTGGTGGAGCAGCGCATTATCGACACGCTCCGCAAGGTCTTCGAGTTGAACGGCTACATCGGCATTGAGACCCGGGCCGTCGAAGAGGGTTCCAGCCTGCTCAAGAAGGGGGAGACCAGCAAGGAGATCTACCTGCTCTCCCGGCTGCAGGATCTTGGGCAGGAAAAGGATGTGCCGGTGGAGCGTCGGCTGGGCCTGCATTTTGACCTGACCGTGCCGCTGAGCCGTTACGTGGTGGAACACAGCAACGACTTGACCTTCCCCTTCAAGCGCTGGCAGATTCAAAAGGTCTGGCGGGGGGAGCGCCCCCAGGAGGGACGGTTCAGGGAGTTCGTCCAGGCTGATATTGATGTGATCGGCAACGGGGAGCTGCCTGACCACTACGAGGTCGAGGTGCCCCTGGTCATGCTGAGCGCCCTGGAGGAGCTGCGGGCCTTCGGACTGCCCAAGCCCACCGTGCATGCCAACAACCGCAAGCTTTCCGAGGGATTCTACCGGGGTCTGGGCCTGGAGGATGTCGAGGGCGTGCTGCGCGAGATCGACAAGCTGGACAAGATCGGCCCTGACGAGGTGGCCAGCCTGCTGGTCAGTGAGTGCGGTGCCAACCAGGACCAGGCCAGAGCCTGCCTGGATCTGGCCGAGCTGACTGCCGACGATGGCGGGCAGCTGCGCCAGCGGTTCGACGCCCTGGTCGACAAGGTTGGCATCGACAAGCAGTCTTCTTCATACTCCTTGGCCATTGAGGGGCTGGAGACGCTGGCCATGATCATCGACGAGGCTGCACGCATCCGGCCGGGCTCTGTCATCGCCGATCTGAAGATCGCCCGCGGCTTGGACTACTACACTGGCTCTGTTTATGAGACTTTCCTTGAGGGGGCGCAATCCCTGGGATCCATCTGCTCCGGTGGTCGTTACGACAACCTGGCCAGCCAGGGCAATCGCACCTACCCGGGTGTGGGGCTGTCCATCGGGCTTTCGCGCCTGCTCTCCTACCTACTGGCCCAGGGGGTCCAGGCCTCTCGGGTCTCCCCGGCTGCGGTCATGGTCGCTGTCTGGGACGAGGAGGATCGCACCGTCAGCAACCACATCGCCCAGGATCTGCGTGCCAGGGGGATCGCCGCTGACGTGGCACCCACCGCAGCCAAGATCGGCAAGCAGATCCGCTATGCCGACCACTTGGGCATCCCCTATGTCTGGTTCCCCGCCAAGGAGGGCCAGCAGGAGGGTGACCAGGTCAAGAACATCATTACCGGCGAACAGATTCCGGCTGAACTGGTGTCGTGGACGCCGGATAGCCTGTATGCCCGGCAGAGTGTGGAATACCAGGCCTGACGCAGGGGCAGGCCGAGCATTATGGAGGTACAGGAAAGCATGGGCCAGTCGGCTTACAGAACGAGCTACGCCACGGATGTCACTGAAGATATGGTCGGTCGCCAGGTCACGGTGGCCGGGTGGGTGGATCGCCGCCGGGATCACGGAGGCGTGGCCTTTATTGACCTGCGTGACCGCTCCGGTCTGGTGCAGATCGTCATCTATGACGAGGAAGAGGCCCGGCCCCTGCGCAGCGAGTACGTGATCCAGGTCACCGGCAAGGTTCGCGAACGTCCCGAGGGCAATGACAACGAGCACCTGTCCACCGGGCACATCGAGATCGTGGCCGACAAGATCGAGGTTCTGGCCAAGTCGGCCGCCCTGCCCTTCCAGGTGTCCACAGCCCTGGAGAACGAGGCCGAGAACAAGCTGCCCGGCGAGGATGTGCGGCTGCGCTACCGTTATCTGGATCTGCGCCGCCCCTCCATGCAGCGCAACATCCGTCTGAGGGCCGCCATGAACCGTGCCGCCCGTGCCGCCCTGGACAAGATGGACTTCTGCGAGATCGAGACGCCAACCCTGATCAAGTCCACGCCCGAGGGTGCCCGCGACTTCCTGGTGCCGGCCCGCCTGGTTCCCGGATCCTGGTATGCCCTGCCGCAGTCCCCCCAGCTGCTCAAGCAGCTGCTGATGGTGGGCGGCTTCGAGCGTTACTACCAGATCGCCCGCTGCTACCGCGACGAGGACTTCCGCGCCGACAGGCAGCCCGAGTTCACCCAGCTGGACATCGAGATGAGCTTCGCCTCCCAGGAGGACGTCATGGCCATGGCCGAGCAGGTCATTGCCGAGGTCTGGAAGGCTGCAGGATTCGAGGTCACCCTGCCCATCCCCAGGATCAGCTGGCAGGAGGCCATGGACAAGTACGGCTCCGACAAGCCTGACCTGCGCTTCGGCAACCCCATCGTCGAACTGACCGACTACTTTAAGGACACCCCCTTCAGGGTCTTCCAGGCCCCCTACGTGGGCGCCGTGGTCTATCAGGGTGCGGCCAACCTGCCCCGCAGGCAGTTCGATGCCTGGCAGGAATGGGCCCGCCAGCGGGGTGCCAAGGGTCTGGCTTACGTCCAGTTCACCGGCGAGGGCACCCTCAAGGGCCCCGTGGCCAAGAACCTGTCTGATGCCGAGCGTCAGGGCCTCAAGGAGGCTGTTGGGGCCTCGGATGGCGATGCCGTCTTCTTTGCAGCCGGACCACGCGAGGCCTCGCAGACCCTGCTGGGTGCGGCCCGTGTGGAGATCGCCCGCCGCCAGGGGTTGCTCAAACCCGACGAATTCGCTCTGACCTGGGTGGTGGACTTCCCGCTCTTCAAGCCCACCGACGACCCGGATGACGACGATGTGGCCGTGGGCCATTCCAAGTGGACCTCCATGCATCACCCCTTCACCATGCCCTCGGCCGACTGGATCGACCGCTTCGACAAGGATCCCGAGCACGCCATGAGCGACTCCTACGACATCGTCTGCAACGGCGAGGAAATGGGTGGCGGTTCGGTGCGTATCCACCGCGACGACATCCAGGACCGAATCTTCAAGGTGCTGGGTATCGGCCCCGAGGAGGCCCAGGAGAAGTTCGGCTTCCTGCTGGATGCCTTCAAGTACGGCGCTCCGCCCCACGCGGGCATCGCCTTCGGCTGGGACAGGACCGCCCAGATCCTGACGGGAGCCGACTCCATCCGCGATGTCATCGCCTTCCCCAAGTCCGGTGGCGGCCAGGATCCCATGACCGGTGCTCCTGCGCCCATTTCCGACCAGCAACGCGCCGAGACCGGCGTGGACTGGGAGCCGGATCAGGAGGATGCCGACTGAGCGCACTTGGTCACTGATCGACGAGAGACTATAAGGGCTGGAATCCTGCGGGAGACCGGCCCTTATTGTTTCTGCCCTTCTATGCATTGGTGGATCAATCGGTCGCGCTTGGCCAGGGGCTCCGCTGTTCATGAGAACCGTTTCTATGGCCGTTCTGCAACAAAGGATGAGTAAACTGCCCAATATGAGCGAAACAACCAAACAGCCGTTGGAGCGGATTCTGCCGGAGAAACCGGCCTCGGATCGCCCCGTCAAGGACAAGTCCGGGCCGCTGGTCGAGCTGGCCCACGTCGAGAAACATGTTGGCAGCCTGCACGTCCTCAAGGACATCAACCTGCAGGTCGACACCGGCGAGGTGCTGGTGGTGGTCGGCCCCTCAGGTTCCGGCAAGTCCACCATGTGCCGAACCATCAATCGCCTGGAGTCCATCGACTCCGGTGTCATCAGGATCGAGGGGGAGCCCCTACCCCAGGAGGGACGCGACCTGGCTCGGCTCAGGGCCGAGGTGGGCATGGTCTTCCAGTCCTTCAACCTCTTCGCCAACAAGACCATCCTGGAGAACATGACCCTGGCGCCCATCAAGGTGCGCCACATGCCCAAGAAGGATGCCGAGGACCTGGCCATGGACCTCCTGGCCCGTGTGGGCGTGGAATCCCAGGCCTCCAAGATGCCCTCCCAGCTCTCCGGTGGCCAGCAGCAGCGTGTAGCCATCGCCCGTGCCCTGGCCATGCAGCCCAAGATCATGCTCTTCGACGAGCCCACATCAGCGCTGGACCCGGAGATGGTCAACGAGGTGCTGGATGTCATGATCCAACTGGCCCAGGAGGGCATGACCATGATCTGCGTGACCCATGAGATGGGCTTTGCCCGTCAGGCGGCCGACCATATCGTCTTCATGGCCGACGGGCGGATCCTGGAAAAGGACGACCCCGACGACTTCTTCGACCACCCCAAGACTCAGCGGGCCGCCGACTTCCTGTCCAAGATTCTGACCCACTGAAGCAGGAGGGAAGCGTATCCGCATGAATGCAAGCATGCATGGCATGGGCCGGCCGTTGAAACGGCTGGCCAGGAATCTGACCGCAATCCTGTGCGCACTGGGTTGCCTGGTCTCTCTGGCGGCTTGCGGCTCCGACAAGGAGGCAGGCAAGATCCGGGTGGGCATCAAGTTCGACCAGCCTGGTCTGGGCTTCAAGAAGGCCGGGACCTATGTGGGCTTCGACGTGGACGTGGCCACCTACATCGCCGATAAGCTTGGGTACAGCGCCGACGACATCGTCTGGAAGGAGGCCCCCTCCAAGCAGCGGGAGGCCATGCTCCAGAATGGTGACGTGGACATGATCCTGGCCTCCTACTCCATAACGGATGAACGCAAGCGGGCGGTCTCCTTCGCCGGACCATACATCGTGGCCGGCCAGGACCTGCTGGTGCGCAAGGAGGACCATCAGATCCGCGGCCCCGAGGACCTCAACGGCAAGCGTCTGTGCTCGGTGACCGGATCCACCTCGGCCGTTACTGTCAAGAAAAAGTTTGCCAAGGAGGTCCAGCTGATGGAGCAGCCCGGCTATGCCGAATGCGCCACGGCCCTTTTCTCCGGCATCGTCGATGCGGTCACCACTGACGACATCATCCTGGCAGGGCTGGCCTCCGCCTCCCGTGGAAGACTGCGGTTGGTGGGCAAACCCTTCACCCAGGAGTACTACGGCGTAGGCAGCAAGAAGGGTAATACCAAGCTGGCCCACAAGATCAACGCGGCCCTGGCCGACATGGAGGCCAACGGCTCCTGGCAGCGGGCGCTGGAGAACAACACCCGGGGCACCCACTACAAACCCGATCCGCGATTCAACCCGCCTAAGCCAACGGAAGGAGAGTGAGATGTCAACCATCATCGAACTGTTTTCCGACTACGACATCCCGGCGGCCTTCTGGGTCAACATCCAGCTGACCCTCTGGTCGGCCCTCTTCTCGCTGATTCTGGGCATCATCCTGGTGATCATGCGCATCTCGCCCATCTCCTCCCTGAGGGCCGTCGGTCGAGGGTATGTGGAGTTCTTCCAGAACATGCCTCTGACCATCATCATGGTCTTCATGGTCCTGGGGGCCTTCGCCCAGTTGAAGATCAGCTTCTCGCCGGAATTCTCCGTCAACTTCTTCTGGCTGGCGGTGACGGGCCTGTCCCTGTACACGGCGGCCTTCGTCTGCGAGTCCCTGCGCTCGGGCATCAACACGGTGCCCTTGGGTCAGGCCGAGGCGGCCCGTGCCCTGGGGCTGAGCTTCTTCCAGTCGGCCTCGCAGATCATTCTGCCCCAGGCCTTCCGCGGGTCGGTGGCGCCCCTGGGCAACACCTTCATCGCCCTGCTGAAGAATTCCACCGTGGCTGCAGCCGCTTCCGTGGCTTCCGAGAGCTCCTCCCTGATGAGCGAGATGATCGAGTTCCACGCCAACGCTATTGTGGCCATCTTCCTGATTTTCGCCCTGGGATACGTGATTCTGGTTCTGCCCATCGGAGCCTTGACCACGTACCTGTCCAACAAGCTGGCAGTGAGGAGGTGAGCGGCCATGGCACAGGACAATGAGAGCTCGCTGCTCTTCGATCAACCCGGTCCCAAGGGCCGGCGCACCATACGAATAGCCAACTGGATAGCCGCCGTCATCTTCGCCATCGTGGTCATCCTGGTGCTGATGAGGCTGCACAACCCTCCGGACGGTGAGAACCAGCTGAGCTGGGAGCTCTGGCGCCCGGCCCTGGACTACGAAGCCTGGTCGGACTTCTACCTGCCCGGGCTCTGGCTGACCATCAAGGCCTCGGTTGTTGCCGTGATAGGCTCGGTCATCTTTGGGTTCGTCTTCGGCATCGGCCGTCTGCTGCCCAACGGGCTGGTAAGGGCAGTCTCAGGTGTCATAGTGGAGTTCTGCCGGGCCGTCCCGGTGCTGATGATGATGATCTTCTTCTGGCGCTGGTTCGCCTTTGCCGGAATCAGCCAGGCCTCCTACTGGGCCGTCGTGCTGGGCCTGATCCTCTACAACGGCTCCGTGGTGGCTGAACTGATTCGTTCTGGCGTGGGCAACCTGCCCAATGGTCAGCGCGAGGCCTCTCTGGCCCTGGGGTTGACCAGGACCCAGTCCCTGATGCAGATTGAGGTTCCCCAGGCCGTCTATGCCATGTTGCCGGCGGCCGTGACCCAGCTGGTCGTGGTTCTCAAGGATACGGCTCTGGGCTCCATCATCATGTACACGGATCTGCTGCAGGAGTCCCGTCGCCTGGGCTCCATGTACTTCAACATCCTGCAGACCCTGGTGGTGGCCTCGGTGGTCTACTTCTTCGTCTGCTTCCTGCTGTCCCACTTCGCCCGCTGGCTGCCCAAGAAGATGCAGGAGCGCACCGCCGCCCCCGCCGACTTCGTGGAGCCGGCCGCGCCTGTGGCCATCATGGATCCCTCCAACGTCAACCAGATAGCCGTGGCCAAGGAGGTGGACGAGGACCGGTACGGCGGTGCGCCGCTGCAGTACCACGCCCACCACCGTGGGTCCAACGCCTCCATTCAGCACTGGAGGAAGACCCGCTACATCCAGGGCTATGACAGGACCCAGCCCGACACGCTGGTCGATCCGCATAAGGCGAGCCTGGAGATTCCGGACTTCCTCAAGCCTGGACGCGGCGGCCGCTCCGACGGCGATCAGAAGGACGAGGGCAAGAAGCAAGAGGGCAAAGACCAGGACTGACCGGTCCTCAGCTCCCATGATTCCAAGCCAGTCTCCGGCCGGACTTGTGTGCCTGGCCGGATAGACTGGTGGACATGGTCCAAGAACATGCTGATTCCTCAACCGCCTCAACCGGCCAGCCTCCATCCCTAGGTGACCTGGTTCCCGAGGCGGGAGGCCCTCGCAACCTGACCGAGGATCAGATCTACGACCGCTTCTTCTCCTGGGTGGCTTCCCGGGGCATCACCCCCTGGCCGCATCAGGAGGAGGCCGTCCTCTCCTTGGTTTCAGGCGACCATGTGATTCTGTCGACGCCGACCGGCTCGGGCAAGTCCATGGTGGCCCTGGCTATGCATTTCATCGCCCTATGCACCGGACGGCGCTCCTACTACACGGCCCCCATCAAGGCCCTGGTCTCAGAGAAATTCTTCGACCTGGTTTCGGTTCTGGGCCGCGACCGTGTTGGCATGATCACCGGCGACACCCACATCAACACGGATGCCCCGGTCATCTGCTGCACGGCCGAAATCCTGGCCAACCAGGCCTTGAGGGAGGGTCGCCATGCCGACATCGGGTGTGTGGCCATGGATGAGTTCCACTATTACGGGGACCCGGACCGAGGCTGGGCCTGGCAGGTGCCCCTGCTGACCCTTCCCGATGTGCAGTTCCTACTCATGTCGGCCACCCTTGGCGACGTGGATCAGATCGCCCAGGACCTCGAACGCAAAACCGGGGTGGGTGTGGACATCGTCGCCGATGCCCCCCGACCGGTGCCACTGGATTACCGTTACGTGGATACCCCCCTGCCTAGCACCGTGGAGTCCCTGCTGGCCGATGGGGATTCACCGGTCTATATCGTTCATTTCTCCCAGGATGCCGCCCTGGAGACGGCCCAGGCACTGTCCAGCACGGGGGTCTCCGACCGAGGCCAGCGCGACCGGATCAAGGAGGCCATGGCCGGCACCCGCTTCACCACGGCTTTCGGCAAGATTCTGCAGCGGCTGCTGCGCACCGGGGTCGGGGTCCATCATGCAGGTATGCTGCCACGATACCGGCGCCTGGTGGAGCAGCTGGCTCAGGATGGCCTTCTGCCGGTCATCTGTGGCACAGATACCCTGGGGGTCGGCATCAACGTGCCCATTCACACCGTCCTGCTGACCGGACTGACCAAGTTCGACGGCTACAAGATGCGCCGTCTGCGGGCCCGAGAATTCCACCAGATTGCCGGTAGGGCCGGGCGCATGGGCTTCGACACCAGCGGACTGGTCGTGGCTGAGGCACCTGAATACGAGATAGAGAACGCCAGGGCCGTGGCCAAGGCGGGCAACGACCCCAAGAAGCTCAAGCGGATCAAACGCAAGAAGCCCCAGGAGGGGTTCGTCACCTGGGGCAAGGGAACCTTCGACAAGCTGATTGAGGCCCGTCCCGAGACCCTGACGCCGCACCTGAAGATCACCCACGCCATGGTGCTCAACGAGGTCGACCAGGGCGGGGATGCCAGGAGGCGGGTGGAGGACCTGATCGAGGACTCCCGTCAGACCCCGCAGCAGAAGGAGCATCTGCAGGACCGGGCTGACGAGATCTTCCAGACCCTGACCGATACGGGGGTCATCGAAACCGAACGGAACCCGGACGGCGGCCTGGACTACTTCACGACCGTGGACCTGCCCGAGGATTTCGCCCTGGACCAGCCTCTTTCGCCCTTCCTGCTGGCTGCCCTGGAACTGCTGGATCCCGAGGATCCTGACTATGACATGAATCTGCTCTCCATGGTCGAGGCCACACTGGAGGATCCCCGGCAGATACTCAAGGCCCAGCAGCGGCAGGCCCGAGATGCGGCTATCCAGCAGATGAAGGAGGATGGCCTGGAATATGAGGAACGGATGGAGCGCCTGCAGGAGGTGACCTGGCCCAAGCCCCTGGAAGAGCTGCTAGGGGAGGCCTTCGACCGCTACCGCCGGGACGTTCCCTGGGCCAACGACTATGAGATCCATCCCAAATCCGTGCTGCGGGACATGATCGAGACGGCCTCGGACTTCAACGGCTACATCGCCCGCTACGGAATATCCCGGTCGGAGGGGACCCTGCTGCGATACCTGTCCGATGCCTATCGGGCTTTGAGCAGGACGGTTCCCGAAGAGTTCATGGATGAGCGGCTGGAGGACATCCTGGCCTGGCTGGGACTGATCGTGCGCTCGGTGGACTCCAGCCTGGTGGATGAGTGGGAGGCCGCAGGCAGGGCTGAAAATGGCGAAGTCCCGAGTGGGCTAGATGCCGCCCCGCCCAAGGTGGAAAACCAGGTGGTGGCGGACCGGCGGGGGCTGACCCTGCTGGTGCGCAACGCCATGTTCCAACGGGTGGAGCTGGTGGCCGCCGACCGCCCGGAGGCCCTGGCCGACCTGGATGCAGACTGGGGATACGGTCTGCGGGCCTGGAGCGACGCGCTGGACGACCTCTACGAGGACCATGAGCAGATCCTGACCGATGCCCAGGCCCGGTCCTCGGACTTCTTCAGCCTGGATGACCGGGACGAGCGTCAGGGGCACACCTGGCGGGTCCAGCAGATCTTCGACGATGTCGAGGGCGAACGCGACTGGGGCATCGCCGGCATCGTGGACCTGGATGCCACCCAGGAGAGCGGTCAGGTGGTCTTCAAGGAATACCGGGTGGGTCCCATCGAGGAGTTGATGGAGCTCTAGGCCGGGGTCTTTTACAGGACCTTGGAGAGGAAGGACTGCAGCCGAGGGCTCTGCGGGTGGCCGAAGATCTGCTCGGGCGTGCCCTCCTCCTCAATGATCCCGGCATCGGTGAAGATCACCCTGGAGGAGACCTCCCGGGCGAAGGCCATCTCGTGGGTGACCAGAATCATGGTCATGCCCCCCTCGGCCAGGGAGCGGATGACTTGGAGCACGTCGCCCACCATCTCCGGATCCAGGGCCGAGGTGGCCTCATCGAAGAGCATGATGTCGGGATGCATGGCCAGTGCCCGGGCGATGGCGACACGCTGCTGCTGCCCACCCGACAGATCCGTGGGTCGTGCGTCCGCCTTCTCCTGCAGACCTACGGTCTCCAGCAGGTCCAGGGCCTGCTGCCGGGCGTCCTCCTTGGGTGTCTTGTGCAGCATATGGGGGGCCAGCATGATGTTGTCGGCCACGCTCATGTTGGGGAAGAGGTTGAAGTGCTGGAAGACCATGCCCACGTGCTCGCGCAGCTTGTCAATGTTGGTCTTTGGATCGGAAATATCGATTCCATAGACGCTGATAGTGCCCGAGGTCGGCATCTCCAGGGCGTTGATGCAGCGCAACAGGGTGGACTTGCCCGCGCCCGAGGGGCCGATGATGGAGATGACCTCGCCTGGCTTGACCTCCATGTCGATCCCCTTGAGGACCTCAGTGTCGCCGTAGCGCTTGTGCAGGTCGCGGATGGATACGGCCATCTGGGACTTTCCCTGGCTGAGGTGACTTTGGTTCTGACGGATGCGACGTGTCAGTCGTCCGGTGTCCATGTCCGGGTCCTCGAAGTTCATCGATGCAGCCTCCTATCGAGCATATTGGCCATCCAGGTCAGGGCGCTGATGGCGACGAAGTAGATGACGCCCACCATGAAGAGGGTCTCGGTCACGCGGAAGTTGGCCGCGTAGATCTGCTGGGCCTGGTAGAGCAGTTCGCCGAAGCCGATGGCCAGCAGCAGGGAGGAATCCTTGAGCATGATGACCAGCTGGTTGATGATGGAGGGCGTGGCGATTCTTACGGCCTGGGGCAGGATGACCCGGCGTAGGGCCATGCGACGTGTCAGGCCCAGGCTGCGGGCCCCCTCCATCTGCCCAACGTCCACCGAGTCGATGGCCCCGCGCACGATCTCGACCAGATAGGCTCCGGAGTTCAAAGACAGGGTCAGCGCGCCGGCCAGCCAGATGCTGATGCGGTGGCCGATCAGCTGGGGGACGCCCAGGTAGAAGAAGAAGGCCCAGACCAGGACGGGTGTGCCCCTGAAGACCGCCACGTAGATGCGGGCAATCCAGGACAAAATACGGTTGGGGCTGATTCGCCACAGTCCCAGGATGATGCCGATAGCCAGGGCGATGACGAAGGATATGGCCGTGATGGCCAGGGTGTTGCGCAGGCCCAGCATCAGGGAGGGGAAGGCCTGACGGACCAGCTCGAAGAATCCTGGCCGGGAGGCGGAGTCATTCTTGCTGGAATGGCTGCTGCCCACATAGGATTCGACCAGTTTCTTATAGCTGCCGTCGGCCTTCATCTTGGCCAGACCCTCGTTGAAGGCGGCCACAAACACCTTGTTCTCGCCCTTGCGGACGGCCGCCCCGTAGGAGGCGCCGGGCTCCTTCTTGGTCACGGTCTTCAGCCCGTTGCCCTGGGCGATGCCGTCGGCCAGGACCGGGTAGTCGTCAATGACCGCTTGTGCGTTGCCGGACTTGACCATCTCGTACATGGTGGAGGACTGGTCCACCGCCTTGACGTTAAAGCCGTACTGGGCCGCCCGCTGCTTGGCGAAAGCCTCGCCCTCGCTGCCGGTCTTGACGGCCACCACGCTGCCTCGCAGATCCTTGTAGCTGTGGATCTGCTCGTTATCCTTGGCAATGGCCATTTGTACGCCGGAGTCGAAATAGGGGTCGGTGAAGTCGTAGACCTGCTTGCGCTGGTCGGTGATGGTCATGCCGGCTATGACCACATCGGCTTGCTGGGAGTTCAAGGCCTGCAGGGCGGCGTTGAATCCCAGGGATTGGATCTGCACCGAGAAGCCCTCGATGTCGGCGATCTTGCGGATCAGATCCATGTCGATGCCGACCAGCTTGCCGGAGGAGTCGCGGAACTCGAAGGGGGCAAAGGTTGTGTCGGTGGCGACGCGGAAGGTGCGTCCGTGGACCGCCTGTGCGGCGGGTGAGTCCTGGGCCGCCTGCGCCGGGGTGGCCAAGGGGGCGACGATCAGGGCTGAGAGCCCCAGGATCAGGGCAAGCAGGCCCATGGCCCACCTGCCCGGACCGGATGTCCATCCCTGGCGAACATGCTTGGCGATCACTGGCGATTCTCCTTATTGTTCCGACCTGTGCCGGTCCCGGTTTTCATGGGTCTTCCTGAAGATATTCAGGCGGATGACCAGTAAACTGTACACACACCGGGTTTCCGGAGCCCAACTACGCGCTGGGCGATACGGCTATAGGGCTATATGGGTTCCCAGTCTAGCGCGTTCGTCCTGCTGTTTGTGGTAGACGCAGGCCTATGCTGGTGAGGTCGGGGAGCCATAGGGGCTCCGAGGAATGAGGTAGTGCAGATGGTTGATGATCTCTTCCAGGCGGCGGATCCCCCCGAGGAGCACACCCTGCCTCTGGCGGTCAGGATGCGGCCCAGGAGCCTGGACGAGGTGGTCGGCCAGGACAAGGTCACGGCTCCGGGAACCCCCTTGGAACGGCTGGCCCGGTCGGATCCGAACAACCGTCTGACGGCTCCCAGCTCGGTCATTCTTTTCGGCCCTCCTGGGGTGGGCAAGACCACCCTGGCCTACATCGTGGCCCGACAGTCCGGGCGGCATTTCGAGGAGCTTTCGGCCGTCACCTCGGGTGTCAAGGAGGTGCGGCAGGTCCTCGCCCAGGCCCGGGAGCGACTGGTCAGCCAGGGTCAGGAGACGGTCCTTTTCATCGATGAGGTCCACCGCTTTTCCAAGTCCCAGCAGGATGCCCTGTTGCCCAGCGTAGAGAACCGGGATGTGACCTTTATCGCAGCCACCACGGAGAATCCAAGCTTTTCGGTCATTGCGCCTTTGCTGTCGCGTTCGGTGGTGGTCAAGCTGGAGGCCCTGGACGACCAGGACCTGGCCAAGCTGATCCGCCGGGCCGTCAAGGATCAGCGAGGGCTCAAGGATCAGGTACGGCTGGATCCAGCGGCTTTAGACCAGATCGTGCGTTTTGCCGGGGGCGACGCCCGTCGTGCTCTGACCATTCTGGAGGCTGCGGCCGGGGCCGTCACCGAGGATGGGCCTCGTGCCAAGGGGGCGCGTCGGCCGCTGATCAATGCCAAGGTGGTCTCCTCGGTCATGGACGTGGCCGCTGTCCGCTATGACAAGAAGGGCGACGATCACTACGACGTAGCCTCAGCCTTCATCAAGTCCATGCGGGGATCTGACGTGGACGCAGCCCTGCACTACCTGGCTCGGATGATCCGGGCAGGTGAAGACCCGCGCTTCATCGCTCGACGGATCATGATCGCCTCCGCCGAGGAGGTGGGCATGGCCTCTCCGGAGGTGCTGGAGATCACGGTTGCGGCAGCTCAGGCCGTGGCCATGGTGGGCATGCCAGAGGCCCGGCTGATCCTGGCCGAGGCAGTCATCGCCGTGGCCACTGCACCCAAGTCCAACGCCTCCTACCTGGCCATCAACCAAGCCCTGGAGGATGTGGACGCCGGGCATATCGGCCAGGTGCCCCTCCATTTGCGCAACGCTCCCACCAAACTGATGAAGGCCTGGGGCAACCATGAAGGCTACCAGTATGCGCACGATGCGCCGGGTGCAGTGGCCCCGCAGCAGTACATGCCGGACGAACTGGTCGGACGACGCTACTATCACCCCAACGATCGGGGCTATGAGCGTCAGCTGGGTCCTCGCCTGGAGGCCATCAGGGCCATCCTGGACAGGGCCGCCGGGCCGGAGGGAAACGCCGGGTCTGGGCAATGACCGTCCAGACTCCTATACTGGTCACCCAATAGACGTTGAGCAGCCACACAATGACCGAAACGCCGCAGGGTTCAGGCCTTCCATATTGACGGTCGCCATGCTCCCACAAGGAGCCTGTCGCTGTCGGCAGGTCTGGCATGGACGCATGGGGCATGCCTCATGCACGGGCGCGAGGGTGACGATGTCGACAGCGGTCATTGACAATGCAGACATATCCGAACAATCCAAAGGTCTCGGCGTGGCCGAGGACGACCTGGCGGTCCGCGAGATTACCCGGCGAGTAGACAATGCTCGTGAATCGGCTACTTTTTACAAGATCGTGGCCCTGGTGGCCGCGGGAATGCTCATGGACAGCATTGATGTCTATGTGGGCAGCGCTGTAGCCAGTTCAGCCTTGAGCACCGGATGGTCCACGGTCGCCCAGAACTCCCTCTTCCTGTCGGCTGGCTTCCTGGGGCTCCTGGTGGGCTCGTTGCTGGCCGGATTCATCGGAGACCTGCGGGGGCGCAAGACCGCCTATCAGATCAACCTGCTGCTCTTCGGCGGCTTTACCCTGCTGGGCGCTCTGGCCCCGAACATGGCCATCCTCTCGGTCTGCCGGTTGGGGGCTGGCCTGGGGCTGGGCGCCGAAATCGTCACCGGATTCTCCATGGTCAACGAATTCGCTCCCATCAAGCATCGCGGCCGTTGGAGCGCCATTGTCTCACTGGTGGCCAACACCGGAGTGCCCCTGGCCATGCTTCTGTGCGCCTGGATCATTCCGCGCTGGTCCTGGCGGCCGCTCTTCGTGGGCATTGGTCTGGCAGCGGCGTTGATCTGGTACCTGCGGCGTGACATCCCTGAGTCCCCTCGCTGGCTGGCTCTGCATGGGCGGATGGACGAGGCTGTCCAGGTGGTCGAGCTTCTGGAAGCCGGTAATGGCCGGGGAGGGTCAAGATCCGGTTCTGCCAGCGGTTCCGCACTTGATGGAAGGAACGAGGGTGGCGAGCCATCCGCCAAGGCCTCGGGTAGCGTTGTTCGCGGCCTGATTGTGGCCACCGTGGCGGTCTCGGCCACCAATGTCTGCTCCTATGCCTTCACCTCCTGGGTGCCCACCATCCTGCTCAAGCGGGGCATAAATCTGAGCGGGTCCCTGTGGATCAGCACCCTGATGATGCTGGGCGCCCCCTTGGGCTGCCTGATCGGATCCCTGCTTCTGGACCGGATCGGCCGCAAGCGGATCATTGTCACAGCCTTCCTGCTGACGGCGGTCTTCGGGCTGCTCTACGCTGCGCAGACCAGCCAGGTCACGGCCATTCTGGTAGGCATCATGCTCATGGCCAGCCTCTACGTTCTCATGTCTTCGGTGGTGGCCGTCTATGCGCCCGAGCTCTTCCCGACCACGGTCCGCTTCCGTTGTGTGGGCATTGCCAATGCCGTTGCCAAGCTCTGCAATGTGCTCATGCCCGTGCTGATCGGTGCCATGCTCAGCCAATGGGGGAGCACCTCAATCTTCGTCACCATCAGCCTGGTGGCCCTGGCCTCCATGCTGGTCGTGGGCCTGATGGGTTGGGAGACCTCAGGCCGTTCGGTGGGCTGATTCTCAGTATCCGGGATCAGAGCTGATTGGCCAGCAGCCGGTTGTAGACGCAGCGCAGCTCGGTCTGGAAGGTCTCAGGGTCGATATCGGGATTCTGCTTGAACAGATCCGTCCACCAGTTGTTGACCGACCTGATCCGTTTGCGCGCTATGTCTGCGCCCGACCTGGTCAGGGCGATGATATTGACCCGGTGATCGGCGGGGTTCTGTTCACGGCTGACCAGGCCCTGGGCCTTCAAAGCCTTGAGATCCCTGGCCAGCAAGCTGGGGTCTACGCATAGATCCCGGGCGATCTGACGCTGGCTGAGGCCTGGATGATCATAGAGATATACGATCAAATCACCTTGAGTGCCCCGTAAGGTGGAGTCGCCTGTATACCGGCTGGTGTCGTTGCGTGCATGCCGGTAGATTCCGGCTATGCAGCTGCTCAGGTTGTGGTAGTGGCTCTTCTTCAACATCGCTGCTGCCCCCTAGCTGATAAGGAAGATCACAGAGTTCGGCGGACATGATTGTCCGCATGGACCCCTTCGGCGCCGTTCCCCTTCCAGGCCTATTTTCGACAAGTCCCTAGCCTTGGCCCTATATGAACAACGCATTTTTCATCATATCAATACCGTCGACACCATGGGGATGATCCACGATCAGGACAGGGACTGCCCATTCGCGAGGCTGTTCGGGTCAGCATCTGGCGGAACAGGATCCATGGAAGTCGGGGACTATCACCGTCATTGCTCCACGGTATGCTAAGATGTTCGCTTTTTAGTGCTGAGATCTGGAAAGGACTGGCATGCGGGTACTGGACTTCGACGGCACCATCTACGATGGCGAGAGCCTGCTTGACTTCTACCTGTTCACTGCCCGCAAGGATCCGCGGGTGCTGCACTACCTGCCGATTGCCCTCTTCTACGCCGTCCGCTACCGTCTGGGCCGGGTCACCCTGGAGCAGCTGGACTCGGCCATGCGTCGGGTGGGATCGCGCTACCTGCGCCGGCTGACCTCGCGTCCCGGCTTTGACATGGACCGGTTGGTCAACCAATTCTGGGATGCCAACATGCACAAGATCATGGATTGGTACACGCCCCAGGCTGACGACGTGGTGGTGACTGCCTCCTTCGATTTGGTGGCGGGGGAGGCTTGCCGCCGACTGGGCATCACCCGCTGCATCGGCTCCACCCTGGATTTGGAATCCCTGACCGTGGGCTACCTCAACTTTGGGCCTGACAAACCCCTGCACTTTCAGCAGATTCTGGGTCAGAAGACGGCCATCGACGCCTTTTACACCGATTCGGCCTTCGACCTGCCCATGATCGATCTGGCGCGGCGAGCCTACATGGTGGAGCATGGCCGGGTTCGCCGCATCAAGTAGGTCAACCCCGCCAATTGCCGCCTAGCTCCGTCGGCGGGTTCAGCCCCGACCAACCCTGCTATCGTTCTGCATAGAAGCAAGTGAGCATAATGGCATGCTGAGAACGAGGGAGGGCTTCTTGTGAAAGAGCCGGCCACGATACTGATTGTCGACGATGACAAGGATCTGGGCGAGATGTTGTCGATAGTGTTACAGACAAAGTCCTACAGGCCAGTGACCTGCACGGATGGGTCCAGGGCAGTGGAGATATTCCCTACAGTGGAACCTGATCTGGTGCTGCTGGACATCATGTTGCCCGGCATGGATGGGATTGGCATCGCCCGTTGGATCAGATCCAGATCCAATGTCCCCATCATCATGCTGACGGCCAAGTCCGATACCAAGAACATCGTCGAGGGTCTGGAGGCCGGAGCCGATGATTATGTGGTCAAGCCCTTCAGCACTGACGAGCTCCTGGCCAGGATCCATGCCCGCCTCCGCCCGGTCTCGGTCCGCGCTACACAAAACGGGCAGGGGTTGCCGGCCATCATTCACGGCCTGATAGAAATCAATCGGCAGAAACACACTGCGATCAAGCGGGGCATTCAGCTTTCCCTGACCCCGACCGAGTTCGAGCTGCTCTATGTGCTGGCATCACACCCAGGAGAGGTGCTTAGTCGGGCAGAGCTGTTGCGAAAGGTCTGGGACTATCAGGACATGGGCGACACCCGCCTGGTCAACGTCCACGTGCAGCGTCTCAGGCAGAAAATCGAAGACGATCCCGAAAACCCAAGAATCATCGAGACGGTTCGGGGAATCGGTTACAAGTATGCGGCTGAGCAGCCAGGATCATGAGCACCCGCACCAGGCCCAAGGGCGCGTCCACAGTCGGGAAGTCCCTGCGCAGACTCCGCAGAGCGGTCGGGAGCTCTTTGCAGGTACGTATGGTCCTTCTGGCGACGGTTTCGGCGCTTTTGATCGGCATCGTCTTCATGACAGCATCCCTGTATTCGGTCAGGACCTCCCTCTTGAACCAGGTTCTGCGACAGGCACAGGCCGACTTTGCTGCCGAGCTGAACAGGGCTCAGGGGGGACTTGACTCAGCAGACATCTCCGACGACGAGGGGAGCTATCAAAAGCTGGTGGTCAATATGGCAGCCAATGTTCAGAATGAGGGGGCCCCTAACATGGTTGGGGTCTTCATCTGGCCAGATGACTCCACAGCCCGCAGATTCGTCCCCGTATCGACGGCCCCGGGGGACAGCGACCTGATCACTCCGGAAATCAGGAATGCCGTCGTCTCCAATGGCAGCCACTCCTACTCGCAGATGATCAATACGGCCGACAAGGGCCAGTACCCGGTCCCGGGCATCGTCATGGGGTCCATGTTGAGGCCGGCCACCACCGGAGGGATCGAGTTCTACGCCATCTACTCCTTTGCGGACCAGCAGCGCTCCGTTCTCTCCGTGCAGATGGCCCTTCTCGCGGTCAGCGTGGTGACCAGCGTGGTGATGGGGATCATCGTGTTCCTGGCCCTTCACTCGGTCATCCGTCCGGTGACCAAGGTGGCAGGTGCCGCCAAGGGATTGGCCCAAGGGGAGTCGGATGTCCGGGTCACCGAGGACCGAACCGATGAGCTGGGCACCCTGCAGCGTTCCTTCAACGTGATGGCTGATTCCATCAATGAAAAGATCGGTCAGCTGGAGGAGGCCGAAGCCTACCAACGCAGGTTCGTTTCGGACGTCAGCCATGAGCTGCGAACCCCGGTCACCACCATCCGCATGGCCACGGACCTGCTTTTCCAGAGTCGGGACGACCTGGATCCAAACAAGCGCAGGACCGTGGAATTGCTGGACAAACAGGTGTCGCGCTTCGCCAGCATGCTTGAGGATCTTCTCGAAATATCCAGGTACGAGGCCGGTCAGACATCGCTGAATCCGGACCTGTGCGATGCCTGCGATCTGGTTCGCAAGGTGGTGCAGCAGGTCGCCCAGATAGCCGGGACCAAGGGGGTTGCAGTGAATGCGCTCCTTCCCGACCACAAGGTGATGATCACCGTCGATGCCAACCGCTGTACTTCGATTCTGCGCAACCTGGTCAACAATGCCATCGATTTCGCTGAGGACGGGCCGGTGCAGCTGCGGCTGGCCGTCTCGGAGCAAGCCGTGGTATTCAGTGTGCGCGACTGGGGAACCGGCATTGCGCCCGAAGACCTGACTCATATATTCGAACGGTTCTGGCGGGCCGATCCGTCACGGTCTCGGTTGACGGGCGGTACAGGTCTGGGGCTGTCGATAGCTCTGGACAATACCAATCTCATGCATGGGCTGCTCCAGGTGCGCTCGCAGATCGGGCAGGGGACCTGGTTCCTGCTGACCCTGCCCAGGGATGTCTCCGAGCAACTGGATCAGGGCAGTGCGCCGGTTCGATTTCAGCCTGGCCAGGGTCTGGATGTGGAAGGCTCCTTTGAAGAGGCTGCATCATGAGGTTTTTCAGATCCTTCCGTTGGCCAAGAGCCCTTCGCTCTGTGCGGATGCTGGGCCTGTGTGCCGCCATGGTGGTTGCCCTGGTCGCCGGAGGTTGCTCCATTCCATTCGGACTGCCTACTTCCGGGTCGGTTCGTCAGCTCAGTCCCGTCGAGAATCAGCCCCATCGGGTCTTTTCCTCCCCGGAGGGTCCTGTGGACGGAGCCGGACCTGAGAGCATCGTCAAGGGCTTCCTGGCGGCTCTGCCTACCGGCCTTCAAAGCGATGGCTTTGCTGTCGCCAAGTCCTACATGACCAAGCGGGCCTTTGCGGGATGGGACTTCAATGCATCCGTCTCGATCTACAAGGGTTCCCCTGTCTATGACCGCGTGGATGACGAGGGCAGCGGGAAGAGGACCGCCCTGGACCTGACTACCGAGTGCATCGGCTCCTTGGACGCCCATGGCATATTCTCCGTCACCGAGCAGGACTGCGGCTCAGGGTACAGGACCGAACGGTTTGAGCTTGCTAAGGTTCGCGGTCAATGGCGGATCAGCAAGGCCCCGGCGGGGATAGTAATCTCTTCGGATGATTTCATGCAGGTCTACCGTCAGGTCGTCATCTATCAGTTCCCCTTGGCCAAGGGTGTGCCGGTTCCTGACAACCGGTGGTTCGGCTGGCGCAACTGGAGGACCCTGGCCCTGAAGGAACTGCTGAAGGGCCCTCCGGCTTGGCTACGGGATTCCGTGACGAACTTCAATACCGCCAAGGTCTCCCTGGCGGTCGACGCGGTGCAGCAGGTCAAGGGAAGCATGGAAATCAAAGTCAGCAGCTCCTTCGCCTCCCTGAGCAACGAGAACAGGGCCATGCTGGTCCATCAGATGCGGATGCTCTTGGGCGACGGCAATGGCGAGTTTGATCTGCGCGTGATCGATGCGTCAGGGATTGATTACTCCCATGCGGATGATGATCTGACCCTGGCCTCAGGGCAGACTTCCAATCGCATCTACAGTCTGGGCAGCAGCGGGGTGGTAGGTTTCAACTCCTCGAACCTGATCAGGGTCGGACAACCCCCCGTCTTTCATGAGCCCAAGGGGCTGGTCTTTTCCTCCAATGGCGGAGCGCTGCTGTCCGATCATGGCCCGGTGACCTGTCTGAAGCCTGATGCTTCATCCTGCGGGAAACTGTTTGCCGACACGCCCATTGCCGCCATAACCGGCAGTCTGACCGATGAGATCTGGGCGGTCAGGCAGAGCGATTCCGCCATCCTGGTCGATACAGGCAAGCCGGACGCCCTGGAATTCACCCTGCCCTGGCTGCATGGGCGGCGTGTGGTTGCGCTGGCTCTGGCGCCTGAGGGGCAGCGTCTGTGCCTGGTGCTCGATGACGGCTCGCAGGGTATGAACACCCTGGTCATGCTGGGTATTGTCCGAGGCGAGAATCAGCGGCCCAAGGGCTTGAGCGACCAGATCCAGGTCATCGCCCGACATCGGGACATCAGGGCCTTAACCTTCTACAACGACAACACCCTGGTCTACAAGGATGGCGACATGGATGCGGGCGGCCATTCCCAGATCGCCCCCGGCCCGGAGACTGTCCAGCATCTACCGGCAGGAACCACAGGCTTGGCTGCAGGGCAGGTCAATCAGATGCAGAGCCTGATCGCCCTGGACCGTTCGGGCATTGTCCATTGCTTGTCCGGAGCCTTGGAGGGCATGTGGTACATCATTGATTCCCAGGTGGATACGGTTACCAGCGGCAGGTAACGAACATAAGGATGCGCGGTATCGACTGCGGATCGACTGTGGCCTATTGGTCGATGTGATTGAACTGTTATCGATTTGTTATCGCAGCGCCTTGAGCTCGGTGAGCGGAAAAACCATACTGAAAATCGTGGATGTCATCATCGATGATCATAATGCTGTGGCTTCGATGCTGACTACTCAAGGAGGAGAACAATGAATACAGTACTGAAGAAGGCGCTGACCATCGCCACGGCCTCGGCTGCGGTCTTGGCCATGGGAGCTTGCGGGTCTTCCGGATCCAGCTCCAGCAAGGGCGGCGACAAGCAGAAGACCATCGGGTTTGTGGCTGTAGGTCCCGAGGGCGGCTTCCGTACGGCCAACGAGAACGATCTGAAGAAGGCCTTCAAGAACGCCGGATTCAACATGATCTATTCGCCGACCCAAAACAACGATCAGCAGAAGCAGATCCAGGCCTTCAACAAGTTCGTCAATGACGAGGTGGATGCCATCGTCCTGTCCTCCACTGAGGACAGCGGCTGGGACGAGTCCCTGAAGAAGGCCAAGGAGGCCGAGATCCCGGTCTTCCTGGTTGACCGCAACGTGCAGACCAAGGATGAGAGCCTGGTTGCCTCCCACATTGGGCCTTCCAACGAGTGGGCAGGACAGCAGGCTGCGGAGTTCGTCAACAAGAACTTTCCTGATGGAGCCAATGGCCTGATCCTGGAGGGCCCTGCCGGCCTGTCGGTGGTCAAGGACCGCCAGAAGGGTTGGGATTCCAAGGTCGGTGGCAACATCAAGGTTCTGGAGAGCCAGTCGGCCAACTGGTCCACTGATGAGGCCAAGACCGTGACTGCCGGACTGCTGGATAAGTACAAGAGCCAGAATGTCCAGTTCATCTTCGCGCAGAACGACGAGATGGGTCTGGGCGCTGCACAGGCTGTCGATGCCGCAGGTCTCAAGGGCAAGGTCAAGATCATCACCATCGATGGCACCAAGCCTGCTCTGAAGGCCCTGATCGACGGCGACCTGTCGCTGGTGATCGAGTACAACCCGCTCTTCGGCGAAACGACCGCCAAGACCGTCAAGGATTACCTGGACGGCAAGAAGGTCAAGAAGAACATCGTCATTGATTCGAAGGTCTTCACCGCCGACGAGGCCAAGAAGGTCATCGATTCCAGAGCGTACTGATCTCTCGCTGATCGCATAGGAAACAGGACGGCGCACCCGGGAAGGTTGCGGTACGCCGTTTTTCATGGGCGGGAAAGGGTCTTGGGACCTCGGTACCGCCCCTCGATCAGCATTCAGTTTGATGAGGCAAGACAATGACAAAAGAAGAACCCTTGGTCTCCATGAAGGGAATCAGCATTGAATTCCCTGGTGTCAAGGCGCTCGACAATGTCGATCTGCGTCTGTTCCCCGGTGAGGTCCATGCCCTCATGGGGGAGAACGGCGCAGGCAAATCGACCATGATCAAGGCGCTCACCGGGGTATACAAAATCAACGCGGGAACCATCACCGTCAACGGCCAGAACAGGATTTTCAACGGCACAGCCGATGCGCAGAACGCCGGCATCGCCACGGTCTACCAGGAAGTCAACCTGTGCACCAACCTGAGCGTGGGCGAAAACGTTATGCTCGGGCACGAGGTGAGGGGGCACCTGGGCATTAACTGGCGCAAGACCCATGAGGCAGCCAAAACCTATCTGGCCCAGATGGGACTGACGGATCTGGATCCGCACACCCCGCTCAATGAGATATCCATAGCCATGCAGCAACTGGTGGCCATCGCCAGGGCCATGGTCATCGATGCCAAGGTCCTGATCCTGGATGAGCCGACATCCTCGCTGGATGCCAATGAGGTTCAGGATCTGTTCCAGATCATGCGCAAGGTCAGGGACAGGGGCATCGCCATACTTTTCGTTTCCCACTTCCTGGACCAGGTCTACGAGATCGCCGACAGAATGACCATTCTGCGCAACGGCAAATTCGTCGAGGAAACCATGGTCAAGGACATGCCGCGCGATGTCCTTATTACCAAGATGATCGGCAAGAACGCCGACGAGCTCTCGCTGATCGGTACCAAGTCGAGGAAGGAGACACCCCAGGCTGCAACGGACCGGCCCCTGGCCAGCGTCCGCGGCTTCGGCAGAAAGGGCAGCATCTACCCCTTCGACATGGATCTCTTCAAGGGCAAGATCATGGGACTGGCCGGCCTGCTGGGTTCCGGCAGAACCGAAATCGGCCGCCTGCTCTTCGGCGCAGACAAGCCCGACAAGGGCACCTACACCTTTGATGGGAAGAAGATCTCCATCGACAGCCCGGCCACCGCCCTGAAGAACCGAATCGCCTACTCCACGGAGAACAGAAGGGATGAGGGCATCATCGGCGATCTGACGGTCAGGGAGAACATCATCCTGGCCCTCCAGGCCACCCGGGGCATGTTCAGGCCAATCCCCAAGAAGGAAGCCGATCGGATAGTCGACAAGTACATCAAGGAGCTCAACGTTCGCCCGGCCGATCCCGACAGGTTGATCAAGAACCTGTCAGGTGGAAACCAGCAGAAGGTCCTACTGGCCAGGTGGCTGGCTACGGATCCGGAGCTGCTGATCCTGGATGAACCGACCAGGGGAATCGACATCGGCGCCAAGGCGGAGATTCAGCAGACGGTGCTGGATCTGGCCGCCCAGGGTATGAGCGTGGTCTTTATCTCCTCCGAGCTCGATGAGGTCGTCCGCCTGTCCGATCAGATAACCGTCCTCAAGGACCGTCACAAGATCGACCTGATGGACAACGACGATACGGTTTCCCAGCAGACCATCGTGGAAGACATAGCCAACACCTCGGTCTCTGGACAATCTCAAGGAAAGGAGGAAAGATGAGCAAGCCCGCCAAGCAGCAATCGGAGGATGAAGGTCCATCCTTCCTGCGCCGTATATTCGGCAATCAGCTGATTTGGAGCGTGGTCGCCTTCCTCGCGCTGATTCTGGTCTGCACGCTGGTTGATCACTCCTTCCTCAGCCTGTCATACAATCCGCGTACAGGTGGCCTGGCAGGACCCCTGATCACCATGATCCAGGAGTCTGCACGATACCTGATGATCGCCACCGGCATGACCCTGGTCATCTCGACCTCGGGCATCGACCTCTCGGTCGGCTCGGTCATGGCCGTGGCCGGAGCTGCAGCCATGCAGATGCTGATCAACGGGGTGAATGTCTGGATGGCCATTCTGATCTCCCTGGCCGTAGGTCTGGTTCTGGGCTGCATCAACGGCGCCCTGGTCTCCATCCTGGGACTCCAGCCCTTCATCACCACGCTGATCATGATGCTGGCAGGCAGGGGACTGGCCAAGGTCATCACCAATGGCCAGAATGCCGACGCTTCAGGCGTGGCCGGCAGCGGACCATTGCGCTGGATGGCCAACGGTTTCATTCTGGGAATCCCGGCCAATTTCGTCATAGCAGTGATCATCGTCTGCCTGGTTGGTCTTCTGATGAGGAAGACGGCGGCCGGCATGATGATCGAGTCGGTGGGCATCAACCAGGAGGCCAGCCGAATGACCGGCATCAAGCCTCGGCGGATCCTCTTCTTGGTCTACGCCATCTCCGGCCTGCTGGCCGCTGTGGCAGGGCTCTTCGCCACTGCATCAGTGATGAGGGTGGACGTAGTCAAGACCGGTCAGGACCTGGAGATGTACGCCATTCTGGCTGTGGTCATTGGAGGCACCTCCCTGCTGGGCGGCAAGTTCTCGCTGCTGGGAAGCGCTTTCGGCGCCGTGATTATTGCGATGATCCGCAAGACCATCATCACCCTGGGCATTGATTCAGCCGCCACGCCAGCCTTCTTCGCTGTGGTGGTCATCATCATCTGCGTCATGCAGGCGCCCAAGGTGCACAACGCGGTCGCTGAGTTCAAACGCAGGCGTGCCATGAGGCAGTCTGCAAAGGTGGTGGCATGATGAAGAAGAGTGCAAGCAGACAAACAGGTTTCCGGCTGAGCCCTAGGGCCATTCCGACAGTTGCTGCCGTGGTCATCTTCCTGCTCATGCTGATCATGGGCCAGGCGCTCTTCGGCACCTATATCCGGCTAGGATTCATGTCCTCCCTGTTCATGGACCACGCCTACCTGGTGATCCTGGCAGTAGCCATGACCTTCCCTATCCTCACCGGCGGCATCGATCTGAGCGTGGGGGCCATAGTGGCCATCACCGGCGTGGTCGGTGTCAAGCTCATGATTGCCGGTGTGCCGGCGTCACTGGTCATCGTCATCATGATCGCCATCGGTGCGGTCTTTGGACTCCTGGCCGGTGTGCTCATTGAAGAGTTCAACATGCAGCCCTTCATCGCCACATTGTCCACCATGTTCCTGGCCAGGGGCATAGCCTCCATCATCTCGACCGATTCGCTCAATATGCCGCAGAACAACAACTTCAGCTGGATCGGTGGCGAGGGACTGAAGATCATCGACAACCCGAAGATTTCCAACGACCTTTCGCTAAACTTCGGTGTGATCGTCGCTCTGGTTGTCGTGGCGGTCAGCTACGTCATCCTCCACAAGACCAGGACGGGCCGTACCATCTACGCCATCGGTGGTTCACGGTCTTCAGCTGAGCTGATGGGCCTTCCGGTCAAGCGGACGCAGTATGTCATTTACCTGACCTCGGCCGTCCTGGCCTCCATCGCCTCCATCGTCTATGTGGCTGGCATCGGTTCAGCCAAGAACACCATGGGCGTCGGCTGGGAGCTGGACGCTGTGGCTGCGGTCGTCATCGGCGGCACCCTGATCACCGGCGGTTACGGCTACGTGCTGGGTTCCGTCATAGGTGCGCTGGTCCGCTCGATCATCGATCCTCTGACCTCGGACTTCGGCGTTCCTGCCGAGGCCGTCACCATCGTGGTTGGTCTGATGATCCTGGTCTTCGTCATCCTCCAGCGTCTGGTGACCTTCGTCAGAAAGGAATGAAGCGGAGTTTTCCTGGATGATCTGAATGGGGGCTGATGCCGTGGCGATTGCGGCATCAGCCCCCATTTGCGTTGCTGGTTCATGATTCGAAGGGGAAGACCAATCCCCACTGGCGGCGCAGAGAGTCCATGAGCTCCATGATGCGCAGGGTGTCCTTGTGGGGCATCTGGGCGCACTCGGTCTTGCCGTCCAGGATGGCCTGTGCCGCGCTGGACACCTCATACTCATAACCGGTCAGCTGGTCGGGGATGGGGTAGTGCTTCTTCAATTGGTGATCCGCGTCGTACAGGTCGATGGACTCCACATTGTTGATGTTGATGCACTGCAGGTAACCCTGGTCTCCCCAGATGCCGCCGGTCCTATCGCTGACTGAGACCATGGAGCTGGTCGCCGCGCCCATGGATCCATCCTGGTAGAAAATGGTCGTGGAATTCTGGCTGTCCACGCCCTCCGGGCTGCGTACCCAATCCGTGCAGACCCGTTCGATGGGCTTGGGACCCATGACCATGTCGATGAAGTTGAGAGGGTAGACGCCTACGTCGAGCAGGGCGCCACCGGCCAGGGCCGGGTCGGTCATTCTAGCCTTGCCCACGGTCACATATCCCAGGTTGGCAGTGACCGTTTGGACCGTGCCGATTTCCCCTGAGGAGACGATCTTGTCGATGATGGAGCGCGAGGGCATGTACCTGGTCCAGATGGCCTCGGTGCAGAGCAGGCCGGTGCTCTCGGATGTATCAATGACCTGCCTGGCCTGCTCGGCGTTGGCTGTGAAGGACTTCTCGACCAGAACATTTTTTCTGGCCTTCATGCAGGCGATGGCCTGTTCGGCGTGGAGGCTGTGAGGCGTGGCGATGTAGACCAGATCCACTTGGGGATCATCCAGGAGTTCCCGGTAGGACCCATAGGAATGCTCGAATCCATATTTTTTGGCGAAGGCGGCTGCGCGATCCCCGTCCCTGGCGGCCACGGCGTAGGGGGCGATCAGATGGCTGTACTGCGAGTCCTGAGCCATCATGACCACCGTCTTGGCCAGGGCATTGGCTATCCGTCCGGCGCCGAGAATGGCGAAGTTGACCCGCATGCCCTTCTGCTCAGCCTCTTGTCGTTTGCCGTTCAATCTACTCATCCTTGACTCCTTCGTTTGGATGGTCATTTGCTGTGATGGCCTCATACAATTTCTGCAGGGTTTCCTGGGCATGGTGGGCATCCAGCTGGCACTCCCAGACCGTGAAGACCCGCCAGCCCATGGCTTTCAGTTTTTTGCCCTGCTCCTGATCCCGCAGACGGTTCCTTGTCAGCTTGGTGGTCCAATACTCCACGTTGGATTTGGGAAGCGAGAATTTGGCACAGCCCTCATGCATGTGCCAGAAACAGCCATTGACGAATACCATGGCGCGCCACTTGGGCAGAACTACATCAGGATGGCCCGGGTACCTCTTGTCGTTCTTGCGAAACCGCAGACCGCGCGAGAAGAGGTAGGACCGGACCTGGCGTTCTATTGATGTCTCCGTGCCCCTGATGCGGGACATGGTGTAGCTGCGTGTGCCGGGCTGGAATCTGCTGGGTGTCTTTTTTGAAACCATCCCCGGCCCGGCTCAGAGGATTTCGACGCTGTTGATGAAGACCGGTTCAAGGGGCCGGTCGCCCGAGTCGGTGGCCACGGCGTCCAGCTTGTCGACCACCTTCCGGGAATCATCATCGGCCACCTGTCCGAAGATGGTGTGGTGCCCGTTCAGCCAGGGGGTTGGCACGGTGGTGATGAAGAACTGTGATCCGTTGGTGCCGTGGGTCTTCCCGGTGGCAGGATCCCGGCGCAGCCCTGCATTGGCCATGGCCAGCTTGTAGGGTTCGTCAAAGGTCAGAGAGGGGTCGATCTCGTCATCGAACTCGTAGCCGGGGCCGCCTGTGCCAGTGCCCAGCGGGCAGCCGCCCTGGATCATGAAGTCCTTGATGATCCGGTGGAAGGTCAGCCCGTCGTAGAAAGGATCCTGACGCTTCTGGCCCGTCTCGGGGTCGGTCCAGTCCCTGCGGCCGGCGGCCAAATCGAGGAAGTTAGTTACGGTTTCAGGGGCCTGATCGTCAAAGAGGTCCAGGCGAATATCGCCCTCTGAGGTATGCATAATGACTGTGCTCATGGCACCAATCCTTTCATAAGACGGCGACGCGCACCGAGGATCCGAAGGGCATCAGGGCCAGGCGGGCCATCTTGAAGGCCTGCAGGCCGAAGGGTATGCCCACCACGGTCAGCATGGTGACCAGCCCGGCCGCCAGATAGGCCAGAGCCAGCCACCAGCCGCCCAGGATGATCCAGAGCAGGTTGGCCAGCCAGGATCCCAGTCCGCCGCCGTAGATGACCTGTCGGCCAAACGGGGTCAGGGTCAGTCTGGCCATCTTGAAAGCCTGGATGCCCAGAGGGATGCCCACTACGGTCAGGCAGAGCACGATGCCCACCAGGGCCCATGCCAGGGCGATGGCCAGTCCTCCCAGCACTAGCCAGCAGATGTTGCCGATCAGGCGCATGTCGGTCCTTCCGTCAGGGTGGCGGTGACGGCCTTGGCACAGGCGGTCACTTTTTCGATGATGATAGTCAGTCGTTTCTCCCGCTGCTCGGGCGCAAGCTCCTGGTCCAGGGCATCAATCAGTCGCATGCCGGATTGAACGATCCCACGCGTCACCTCCACGCCCATGGCCGGGTCTGTTGGGCGCAGGGCTGTCCACGCCTGGATCAGCGGCTGGTTGACCTGCCCGTGGAAGTCCAGCAGGGCATGGATCTGACGGTCTGTGGACCGATCGTTCCTTGGTGTGGGCTCATGAGGATTCGAGGGGCTGCCGTAGATCAGAGCCTGGCGTAACTGCTCGTCGTGCTGCTCGGCATAGAGGTTCATCAGCCAGCCGTGTCCGTGCAACCCGGCCTGCTCCAGATTGGTGCGGGTCCAGACCTCGATTGTCCGGCGCGGGTCCTCTGTCGTGCCCAGAGCCTGGTCCAGGGCGCGACCCCAGTCCGGCAGGTGCCGTTCCATGACCATGTCGCAGAGCTGGTCGGCATCGCGGGCGTAGCGGTAGAGGGAGTTGCGGGCCAGATTGGTGCGTCGGGCCACCTCGGCCATGGTCAGCTGGCCGCGTCCGCCGGTGCGCAGGATGGCCTCGGCGGCGGCGATGATATGGTCCAGGTTTTTGGCACGGTGCTCCTGGAGCGTGGATTCGCGAATCCTGGGCATGGTCCTCCTCGGTCCGGCCTGCTGGGTGCAGCGATCGTGAATCGGGCTGGGCCGGTCATGGGGCATATGATATGGCCTATTTGCAGTAGAGCCAAGTTGCCAGGACCGGTTCAGCGTGCGGCTTGTCCGCGCTGAGAGAACTTGCCAGACAGATTTTCGCGACGTATAGTCGCAAAAAATCGCAGAACAGGGTGAGGGGAGATCTGATGACCGGATCGGCCAGTATGGACTTGAAGAAGGGCAGCCAGAAGAATCGTCAAGAGTCTCAGGAGGCGGCACCGCCCTGGCGCGCCCTCTGGGTGTTGGCTCTGGGTCTGGCCATGATCGTGCTGGATTCGTCCATCGTCAACGTCTCCATACCTTCCATCATCGCTGCCATCCACATCAACCTGGCTCAAGCCCAGTGGGTGACCGCCCTCTACAGCATCGTGCTGGCGGCCCTGCTCCTGCCTTCCGGCCGACTGGGGGACATGATTGGACGCAAGCGCATCCTGCAGGTGGGTACGGTCATCTTTGTACTGGGTTCCGTCTTCGCCGCATCGGCCTCCTCCGGCACACTGCTGCTTTTGGCCAGGTTTGTTCAGGGAATCGGCGGCTCCCTGGTTATGCCTTCCACCCTGTCTACCGTGTCCGCCACCTTCCGGGGTCGGCACCGGGCCACTGCATTCGGCATCTGGGGGGCCGTCATGTCATCCGCAGCGGCGGTCGGCCCCTTCCTGGGCGGGGTCTTCACCAGCACCATCGGATGGCGGTGGATCTTCCTGGTCAATCTGCCCCTGGGACTGATCGTCTTCCTGGCCAGCGCAGTCTTTGTGCCCGAGACCAAGTCAGCACCCAGGCAGGCCGGCGACCGGTGGGGGATGCTTGCCGACTGGAAGGGCATACTCCTTTCGGCCCTGGGGTCGGCTCTGGTGGTCTTTGCGCTGATCGAGGGGCAGACCTACGGCTGGTGGCGTCCCCGCGCCGCACTTGAGCTGGGCCCACTGCACTGGTCTGCATCGGCGCCCCTGTCGCCGGTTCCAGTCAGTCTGCTCTTGGGGCTGGCCCTGCTGGCCGCCTTTGCGCTGACCGAGCTGGCAAGGGCGCGCAGGGGCAAGGTGGTCATCCTGGATGTATCCATGTTCGCCATTGGCACCTTCGGCTGGGGCAACCTCACGGCCGCCATCGTCAACGCCGGTCAGTTCGCGGTCATGTTCATCCTGCCCCTCTATCTGATCAACGCCAGAGGCCTGAGTCCACTGGGGGCCGGATCCATCCTGGGTGTCATGGCTTTGGGGTCGGTTGTTTCGGGCGGTCTGGCCCGGGTGGTCTCGGCCCGTCTGGGAGCCGGCGGCACGGTGCAGACGGGCCTGCTGATGGAGATCGTCGGCGTGGCCCTGTCCATTCTGCTCATGCGTGGGTCGGTACCTGTCTGGCCCATGACCCTGACCCTGATTATTTACGGTGCCGGCCTGGGCTTTGCCTCGGCACAGCTGACCAGCCTGGTGCTGTCCGGTGTTCCGGTGGCACAATCCGGCCAGGCTTCGGCCACACAGTCCACCATCCGCCAGTGGGGGACCGCCTTGGGTGCCGCTGTCTCTGGTTCCGCCCTCTCCCTGGCTCTGAGCCTGGTGCTGCCGAGGCATCTGACAGCCCTCAAGGGTATCTCGGCGCAAATGGCTGATGGTCTGGTCAGATCGGTTCAGTCCTCTGCCGGAAACGCCATTGTCGGCATGAGGGCTCAGGGCACCCGGGGCCGACTGGGAGCTTTGAGTCCCCAGGTGACCAATGCCTTGACCGAGGGATTCACCCAAGGCGCCCAGTGGGCCATGGGCTTTGCAGTGCTCTTGCTTCTTCTGGGGCTGGTCGCCTCGGTGCTGGTGCGTCGTGCCGCCCGCAAGGCTGGCGCCGATACGATCTGAGGCATTCGCGACCCTGCCTTCTTGGGGTTCGGCACCGCGTGGGGCTGTCTGCCCGTCGGCCGGCCCCGGCACGGTTTAGAATCATGGATATGGGCATACAAGAGGAACAGCCGCGGCGGGATGGCGATCTGCTGGTGGCTCTGTCTCAGATCGACACCTGTGTGGGCGATCTTGACGGCAACGCTGACATTATTATGGACTACTCCCGAAAGGCGGCTGGGCAGGGGGCGACCCTGGTGGTCTTTCCCGAGATGAGCCTGACCGGTTACCCGATCGAGGACCTGGCATTCCGCGCCAGCTTCCGTCGGGCCGCCTGGTCTCGGGCCGACCGTCTGGCCAGGCAGCTGGAGGAGCAGGGTCTGGGCAATCTGTATGTGATTGTGGGGACCGTGGGCACCGATACGGATCAGGACCGGCCCCGCAACCGGCTGGTGGTCCTGCACCAGGGTCGGGTCGAGGCCGGCTACGACAAGCACTTTCTGCCCAACTACGGGGTCTTTGACGAGTACAGGATTTTCACCCCGGGGGATAGGACCGTGGTCTTGGAGGTGCAGGGGCACCGGATAGGGCTGGCCATCTGCGAGGACATCTGGCAGGAGGGCGACCCCATCAGTGACCTGGCTGGCCGGGACATCGATCTCTTGGTGACCATCAATGGCTCCCCCTTCGAGGAGGGCAAGGGGCATGTCCGCTACGAGCTGGCGACTCGCCGGGCCAAACAGGTCGGCGCGCCTTTGCTCTACCTGAACCAGGTGGGCGGGCAGGACGATCTGGTCTTTGACGGCGGCAGTTTCGTGGTGGATCAGGATGGCACCCTGCTGGAGCGCTCGCCCAGATTCGTTCAGGATCTGTCCACCTGGACCCTGCCTGCATCAGGGGAGCGCCCCCTGCCCAGCAAGTCCTGCATGGCCGAAGAGATGCCTGGGGACGAGGAGGTCTATCGGGCCTGTGTGCTGGGTCTAAAGGACTATATGGCCAAGAACCACTTCACGGGTGTCTGCCTGGGTCTGTCGGGCGGGATCGACTCGGCCCTGGTGGCCACCATGGCCGCCGATGCCTGCGGAGGGGAGCATGTGCGTGGCATCTCTATGCCCAGCCGCTACTCCTCGGAAGGTTCCCGGGATGATGCCGCCGATCTGGCCCAGCGTCTGGGTGTGCGTTACGTGGTTCAAGCCATTGGCCCGGAATTCGACGCCTTCCAAGGGCAGTTGCATCTGGAAGGAGTTGCTGAAGAGAACCTCCAGGCCCGGATACGCGGCGTCATCGTCATGGCCTACGCCAATGCCGAGGGGCTTCTGGCCCTAGCCACGGGCAACAAGTCCGAGCTGGCCTGCGGTTACTCAACTATCTATGGCGATGCAGTAGGCGGCTACGCGCCCATCAAGGATCTGCTCAAGACCCGGGTCTGGCAGCTGGCCCGCTGGCGCAACGCCCAGGCTCAAGCAAGAGGCGAACGTGAGCCCATCCCGGTCAATTCCATCGTCAAGCCGCCCTCGGCCGAGCTGCGACAAGGGCAGAAGGACTCTGATTCCCTGCCTGACTACAGCCTGCTTGATAAAGTCCTCGAGGCATACATCGAGCATGCGCATGGCCGGGCTGATCTTCTGGCCGATGGCTTCGATCCTGACACGGTCGACACGGTCATGCGGCTGGTGGATCGAGCTGAGTGGAAGCGGCGCCAGTATCCGCTGGGACCCAAGGTCACCTCCCTGGCCTTCGGTCGTGATCGTCGGCTGCCCGTCACCAACGCCTTCAGGGAGTGATCGCCATGGGTTCCGAACGGGAGAGGACGGCATGGTACTTCAACACCGTCACCGGCATACCCGAGCAGGGCAAGCTGTCTCCCCAGGACAGGCGGATGGGCCCTTACAGCAGCAGGCAGGAGGCCCTCGATGCCTGGAAGATCGCCAAGCGCCGGAACAAGGAATGGGATGAGGAGGACCGTCGTTGGCGGCAGGCCTGGGAGGGAGAACCTGAGCAGGGACAGTCATCAGCTGACAGATGAAGCTCCAGCCGGATCGGCAACCTGCCTTGGCGACCAGTTGGCCGTGCAATCAGCATGGATGGGGACTCAGGCCGTGTGCCGGGCGAGTTTGCTAGATATGGGCGTGGCGGCCATTGCGAGTCCGCCTTCAGTGTGATATAGCTCACGTCGCGATTCGGTTTCCCGTGGTATTGCGCCCCCTATACTTGAAAGTGACAGTGGTGTGAGGAAGCGCCATTGACCATATCAACAAGGAGTTGACTATGACAGCAGTTGAGACCAACACCGTCTCTCCCGCAGAGCTGCAAGCCAAGGCTTGGAAGGGCTTCAAGGGCGAGGACTGGAAGAAAGACATCGACGTTCGCGACTTCATTCAAAAGAACTACACGCCGTACACCGGTGACGAATCCTTCCTGGCACCGGCCACGGAGAAGACCAAGTTCCTGTGGAATTACCTGGACGATAACTTCCTTGCCGTGGAGCGCAAGCAGCGCGTCTACGACGTGGACACCCACACTCCGGCAGGCATTGACGCCTTCCCGGCCGGATACATCGACGGCAAGCCTGCCGGCGAGACTCAAGACGACGTGATTGTCGGCATGCAGACCGACGTTCCCTGCAAGCGTGCGATGATGCCCTACGGTGGCTGGCGCATGGTTGAGCAGGCCCTCAAGGAGGCCGGCAAGGAGCCCGACCCCGAGGTCAAGAAGATCTTCACCCGGTATCGCAAGACCCACAACGATGGCGTCTTCGACGTCTACACCAAGAGGATCAAGCTGGCCCGCCACAACAAGATTCTGACTGGTCTGCCCGATGCATACGGCCGCGGCCGTATCATTGGCGACTACCGTCGTGTGGCCCTCTACGGCATTGACGAGCTGATTGCCCGTAAGAAGGCCGACAAGGATTCGATTCCTTACCGCAACGACTTCACCGAGGAAGAGATCGAGCACTGGATCCGCTTCCGCGAGGAGCACGCCGAGCAGATCAAGGCTCTGAAGCAGCTGCTGACCCTGGGCAAGGAGTACGGCCTGGATCTGAGCCGTCCTGCCATGAATGCCAAGGAAGCTGTCCAGTGGACCTACATGGCCTACCTGGCCTCGGTCAAGAGCCAGGACGGCGCCGCCATGTCCATCGGCCGTCTGTCCGCCTTCTTCGACGTCTACTTCGAGCGTGACCTGGCCGCTGGTCTGATCGATGAGACCGATGCCCAGGAGATCATCGACAACATCGTGATGAAGCTGCGCATCGTGCGCTTCCTGCGGACCAAGGACTACGACAACATCTTCTCCGGTGACCCCTACTGGGCCACCTGGTCCGACGCTGGCTTCGGCGACGATGGCAGGCCCATGGTCACCAAGACCTCCTTCCGTCTGCTGGCCACCCTGACCCTGGAGCACCTTGGACCCGGCCCTGAGCCCAACATCACCATCTTCTGGGATCCGAAGCTGCCCGAGGGCTACAAGCGCTTCTGCGCCCGTATCTCCATCGACACCTCCGCCATCCAGTACGAGTCCGACAAGGACATTCGCGCCCACTGGGGCGATGACGCTGCCATCGCCTGCTGCGTGTCTCCTATGAGGGTCGGCAAGCAGATGCAGTTCTTCGGCGCCCGCGTCAACTCCGCCAAGGCTCTGCTCTACGCCATGAACGGCGGCCGTGACGAGATGACCGGCATGCAGGTCATCGACAAGGACGTCATCAAGCCTGTCACCCCCAAGGAAGACGGTTCTCTGGACTTCCAGGAGGTCAAGGACAATTACGAGAAGGCCCTGGAGTGGCTGAGCGAGACCTACGTCGAGGCCCTGAACATCATCCACTACATGCACGATAAGTACGACTACGAGTCCATCGAGATGGCCCTGCACGACAAGGAGGTCTACCGCACCCTGGGTTGCGGCATGTCCGGCCTGTCCATCGCCGCTGACTCCCTGTCGGCTATCAAGTACGCCAAGGTCTACCCGATCTACAACAAGGATGCCAAGGGCACTCCTGAGTATGTCGAGGGCGCTGACGACGACCTGATCGTCAACTACAAGACCGTTGGCGAGTTCCCGATCTACGGCAACGATGATGATCGCGCCGACGACCTGGCCAAGTGGACTGTGTCCACCGTTATGGGCCAGATCAAGCGCCTGCCCGTCTACCGTGGCGCTGTGCCGACTCAGTCCATCCTGACCATCACCTCCAACGTGGAGTATGGCAAGAACACCGGGTCCTTCCCCTCCGGCCACAAGAAGGGCACCCCGTATGCTCCCGGCGCCAACCCTGAGAACGGCATGGATTCGCACGGCATGCTGCCCTCCATGTTCTCCGTCGGCAAGATCGACTACGACGACGCCCTGGACGGCATCTCGCTGACCAACACGATCACCCCTGACGGCTTGGGCCGCGACGAGGATGAGCGAATCAACAACCTGGTGGGCATCCTGGACGCCGGCAACGGCCACGGGCTCTACCACGCCAACATCAACGTCCTGCGCAAGGAGCAGCTGGAGGATGCCGTCGAGCACCCCGAGAAGTACCCGCACCTGACTGTGCGCGTCTCGGGCTACGCCGTCAACTTCGTCAAGCTGACCCGCGAGCAGCAGCTCGACGTGATCTCCCGCACCTTCCACCAGGGCGCGGTGACCGACTGATCGCACTTGTGCGATAGTCAACCGTTGATGAGACGGTGAATCATGGGGCGGGGCGCACCAAGGCCCCGCCCCCTTTTCGTCTTTTTCAGGAGGATCCGATGACGGAGACCACCACCTTCCGTACCACACAGCCGCACATGCTGAAGGAATCCAAGGTCTACCAGAGCCAGACCCTAATGGGCGGCCTTTCGGGGTTTGAATCGCCTATAGGACTGGATCGCCACGACCGAATGAATGCCTTGCGCACGGGCGACATTGGTTTTGTTCACTCCTGGGACATCAACACTTCAGTGGACGGGCCGGGCACAAGGATGACCGTCTTCATGAGCGGATGCCCCCTGCGTTGCCAGTACTGCCAGAATCCGGACACTTGGAAGATGCGGGATGGCCAGCCCGTATACCTGCAGGCCATGATCGACAAGGTGGCCCGCTACCAGGATCTTTTCAAGAGCACGGGCGGAGGAATCACCTTCAGCGGCGGCGAATCCATGATGCAGGCTGCCTTCGTCTCCAGGGTCTTCCGAGCCGCCAAGGAAATGGGCGTCCACACCTGCCTGGACACCTCGGGCTTCCTCAACCGCAACTACACCGATGCCATGATTGACGACATCGACCTGTGCCTGCTGGATGTCAAATCCGGCGATGAGGCCACCTACAAGAAGGTGACCGGCGGTACGCTGGCCCCTACGATCGAATTCGGCAAGCGTCTGGCTGCACGCGGCAGCAAGATCTGGGTTCGCTTCGTTTTGGTGCCTGGGCTGACCGACTCAGAGGAGAATGTCGAGAACGTTGCGCGGGTATGCGAACAGTTCAAGGATGCGATTGAGCACATTGATGTGCTTCCCTTCCATCAGCTTGGACGGCCCAAGTGGCACGAGTTGCGCATTCCCTACCCGCTCGAGGATGCCAAAGGTCCCTCTGCGGCTCTGAAGGATCGGGCCAAGAAGCAGCTGGAGGCCCACGGCTTCGTGGTCTACTGAGCCTCAGGACCCAGGAAGAACCAGAATAATTGCTTGTGACTCCCCACGGCAGATGTCGTGGGGAGTTTTGTTTGCCTGGGTGAAGGCCCGCCGGCCAATCAGCGAATGTCAGACTCACTGGATGTCAGATTCACTGGATGTCTGGCACGATGAATGGCTGGCACGAAGAATGGCCGGCTTGGGAAATGGCCGACCCTGCAAATCGATAAATTGTCGACGAGGTCTGCTCAGCAAATGATTATCGGTGGGTTGAGGCCATGGACTATGCTTTCAGGCGTGTGTTTTCCGGGCCGATCGGCCCGGTGGCGTGATGGAAGACAAACTACAAAAGAGGTTGAGCGCAGGTGACCACGGAACCTAAGACGCAGCTGCTTTCAGAGCCCGCCCAGGGTGTGCCGTCGGTCATCGACGATATGGACGGATACCACCGAGCCTGTCGGTTCCTGTCTCAGGGGAGCGGTGCACTGGCCGCGGATGCTGAACGGGCCTCAGGCTTCCGCTATGGCCACGACGACTATCTGGTCCAGTTCAAGCGCCAGGGGGCGGGGATATTCCTGCTGGACCCACCAGCTCTGATGCAGGCGGGCTGCGACTGGTCGGAATTCAACAAGGCCGTTGACGGGGCCCAGTGGATCATTCATGACTCCCCTCAGGATCTGCCTGGCTTTTATGCATTGTGCATGAGGCCCTCATCGCTCTTCGACACCGAACTGGCGGCCAGGATGCTCAACCTGGGTCATTACGGCCTGTCTGCAGTGACTGCGCACTATCTGGGGCTGACGCTGGCCAAGGAGCACTCTGCCGCTGACTGGTCCTACCGCCCTCTGCCCCGTGATTGGCGTAATTACGCCGCCTTGGACGTGGAGCTGTTGGATCAGGTGCGAATGCGAGAGCTGGAGGACCTGCGCCGTCACGGCAAGGACGAGTGGGCCAGGCAGGAATTCGCCTGGCTGCTGGAGCAGGGCAAAATCCCCAAGCCGGAGCCTGAACAGCCCTGGCGGCATATCTCGCATATCAACTCCCTGCACAATGACCGCCGAGGACTGGCTGTGGCCCGTTCCCTGTGGACCGCCCGAGACCAGCTGGCCCGACGCAACGACATAGCACCGACGCTCCTCCTGCCTGACAAGGCCATCATCGAGGCAGGCAGGCTCAAGCCACGCAACAACGCCCAGTTCCGAGCCATCCGATCCTTGAATGAACGAGTCAGAATCCACACCGGCGGCGAGCAGGACCGCATGTTCGAGCGCTATGCGCCCATCCAGCGCCGGGTCAGGCCCTCGGTCTGGAAGCAGGCCATTCTGGATGCGTTGCATCTGCCCACCGAGGAACTGCCGGTGCCTCCCAAGCCGCGGGGGGAGGAGACCAACGCCCCCAAGTCCATGCAGGTCTGGCGGCACCGCCACCCGGACCGGTTTGCCAGGCTGGAGGCGGCGCGCAAGGCGGTGACTGAAGTGGGACGCCAGACCAACACCCCCGACGATATTCTGATCAAGCCCCGCTACCTACGCAACCTCTGCTGGACCGATCAACCGGAGAAGCGTGATGTAGCCGACTTCCTGCGTCAGGAGGGTGCCCGTCCCTGGCAGGTTTCGCTCCTGTCAGAGTCCCTGACTCGCGCTATTATGTAACGGTTGCCTTACTGGCAGATCAAACGGTTTGGATGAATTGGAGCGCAGCGTGAAAATCAGCGTCAGAAACCTCGAGCCTACCAAGGTCAGGCTCACCATCACCGTCGATCCCGATGAGCTGAACCCCTACCTGGATCAGGCCCGTAAGGAGATCGGCAAGCAGGTGACCATCCCTGGCTTCCGTAAGGGCCATGTGCCCGGACCCATCATCGATCAGCGCGTGGGCTTTGCCAGCGTGGCGGGCGAGGCCGTCAACGCCGGCGTGCCCGAGCTCTACTCCAAGGCCCTGGAGGAGAAGCAGCTGCACGCCATGGCCCAGCCGCAGATCGATGTTAAGGACATCCCCTCCTCCGCCAAGGACGACACCAAGCTCAAGTTCACCGCCGAGGTGGAGATTCGTCCCAAGTTCGAGCTGCCCGACATCGAGGGCATGGAGATTGAGGTCCCCAAGCCCGCCGTCACCGACGAGGACGTGGACAAGCGCCTGGACAACCTGCGTCAGCGCTTCGGCACCCTGGTCAGTGTGGATCGTCCCGCCTCCAAGGGCGATTACGCCAACATCGACCTGGATGCCGTCATCGACGGCGAGTCCGTGGACTCCCAGCAGGGGGTCAGCTACGAGCTGGGCTCCAACACCATGCTGGACGGCCTGGATGAGGCCCTTGACGGGCTGTCCGCCGGGGAAGAGACCACCTTCGAGGGTACCCTGGAGGCCGGTGAGCACCAGGGCGAGAAGGCCCAGATCAAGGTCAAGGTCAACTCGGTCAAGGCTGAGGAGCTGCCCGACCTGGACGACGAGTTCGCCAAGGAGGCCTCGGAGTTCGAGACCCTGAAGGAGCTGCGCGAGGATGTGCGCAAGCAGTGCCAGGTGGATGCCGAGGGTCGGCAGGCCACTGATGCCCGCGACGCCTTCATCGCCAAGCTTCAGGACGGCCTGGACATCCCGGTGCCCAAGGGCATCAAGCAGTCCATGGTGACCGATCAGCTCAAGAACACCGGCAAGGATCCCGACAAGGCTAGCAAGGATGAGAAGGCCGAGGCCGAGAAGAGTGTCGAGAAGGAGCTGCGCGACCAGATGACTCTGGACGCTCTGGCTGAGAAGCTGGGCATCACGGTCAGCCAGGCCGACGTAACCAACTTCCTGGCCTCCATCGCCCAGCAGTATGGCATGGATCCCAGCGCCTTCATCAACGGCATCGTCCGCAACGGACAGCTGGGTTCTGCTGTGCAGGAAGTCGGCCGTTCCAAGGGCATGCTGGCCGGCATGCGGGCCGTTACCTTCAAGGATCCCGATGGCCAAGAGGTGGATCTGAGCCGCTTCCTGGGCGAGGATGAGCCCGAGGCTCAGGAGGAGCAGGACGAGAGCGTCCAGGCTGCCTCCGCCGCGGCTGAAGTGGCTGACCAGCTCTCCCAGGATCAGGAGTAGCTTTCAAAGCAGCGAACAGGGCCGCACCCAGTGGCGAAACAGCCTGGGTGCGGCCCTGTCGTAGCGGTTGCGCAAAGAGCGGAAAGACCAAGACCGCGTCGATTGCGGGGGCTACTCTCAATACAGATACGTTTATCGAAGGAGACAGGGTGAACAACTCATTGGCAACCAGTCCCGTGATGGAGGAGGGGGAGGCCCCTGCGCCGACCGATCCCATCTTCAACCGACTGCTCAAGGACAGGATCATCTGGCTGGGGGACGAGGTCAAGGACGCCAACGCCAACGTCATCTGCGCACAGATGCTGATGCTGGCGGCCGAGGATCCCAAGAAGGATATCTGGCTCTATATCAACTCGCCTGGCGGCTCCATTACAGCCGGCATGGCCATCTACGACACCATGCAGCTGATCGAGCCCGACGTGGCCACGGTTGCGGTTGGCATGGCGGCCTCCATGGGCCAGTTCCTGCTTTCCAGCGGGGCCAAGGGCAAGCGCTTCGTCACCTCCCACGCGCGGGTGCTTATGCATCAGCCCTCGGGCGGCGTCGGAGGCACGGCCACTGATGTCAGGATCAACGCCGAGCTGATCATGGACATGAAGCGCACGCTCTCCCAGCTGACGGCCGAGCAGACCGGTCACACCCTGGAGGAGATCTACCGGGACAACGAATACGATCACTGGTTCACGGCCCAGCAGGCCCTGGAGTATGGCTTCGTCGACCGGATCGTGACCACCCACGGCACTATGACCGCAGATCAAGGGAAGTGAGCACTCCACATGGCATCTGAAGAAGCGCAATTCGTAGCACGGGCCCGTCGACTGGCCGGCCCTCGTGGCTTGGCCGCCATGCCGACCGACCGCTATGTGCTGCCGCAGTTCGAGGAGCGCACCCCCTACGGCTACAAGCGTCAGGACCCCTACACCAGGCTCTTCGACGACAGGATCATCTTCATGGGCGTCCAGGTGGATGACACCTCCTCGGACGACATCATGGCCCAGCTCCTGGTTCTGGAGAGCCAGGATCCCAACCGCGACGTGATCATCTACATCAACTCGCCGGGGGGATCCATGACGGCCATGACCGCCATCTATGACACCATGCAGTACATCAAGCCCGATGTGCAGACTGTCTGCCTGGGCCAGGCCGCTTCGGCTGCTGCCGTTCTTTTGGCGGCGGGGACCAAGGGCAAGCGTCTGATCCTGCCCAACGCCCGTGTGCTGATTCACCAGCCGGCCATGGAGCAGGACTTCGGCAAGGCCACCGAGATCGAGATCCAGGCCAAGGAGATGCTGCGCATGCGCACCTGGCTGGAGGAGACCCTGGCCAAGCACACCGGCCAGGATGTCGAAAAGATCCGCAAGGACATCGAGGTGGACACCATTCTGACCGCCCAGCAGGCCAAGGAATACGGGATGGTGGACGAGGTCCTGGAGCACCGCAATTAGCTCCGGTGACTGCACGCATGATTGATCGTCCGGATTGCGGCGGGCCCCTGGGACCCACGGCTTCCGGACGTTTTTGGCATCATGGACGATGCCGGTCACATATGATTTCGCCGATCCTTGCAGATGCTCCAGGAAGGGAGAGCCATGGGCCGTGTGGTCAGCTACAATGACGGACTGAATCGTTGCGAGTTCTGCGGCAAGGACGAGCATCAGGTACGCCGCCTGGTCAAGGGGCCTTCCTGCGCCATCTGCGACGAATGCATACGTCTCTGCGCCCAGATCATTCAGGAGGATATGGCCAAGGATGCTGCCGACCAGCGGGTGACCCTGCCTGCACCCTCGAAGATATTCGCCTATCTGAACAGGTATGTCATAGGCCAGGAGGCCGCCAAGCGCACCCTGTCGGTGGCGGTCTATAACCACTACAAGCGCGTCAATATGGACCTGGGCGACCGTGGCCGTGCTGCTGACATCACATTGGCAGGCAAGGATGCGGTCCCGCGCGTCCAGGTGGACAAGTCCAACATCCTGCTCATGGGGCCCACCGGCGTGGGCAAGACCTACCTGGCGCGAACCTTGGCCACCATCATGAATGTCCCCTTCGTCATTGTGGATGCCACCAGCCTGACCGAGGCGGGGTATGTGGGCGAGGATGTGGAGTCCGTCCTGCAGGGGCTGCTCCAGGCTGCCGACGGCAACATGGACCTGGCCCAGCGGGGCATCATCTACATCGACGAGATCGATAAGATCGCCAGGAAGTCTGGCGAGAACACCTCCATTACCCGGGACGTATCCGGCGAGGGGGTCCAGCAGGCTCTGCTCAAGATCATCGAGGGCACCCAGGCCCGAGTGCCGGTTCAGGGTTCCCGGCGGCACGGGGATGTCCGCACGGTCGTCATGGACACAGCCAACATTCTCTTCATCTGCGGTGGCGCCTTTGTCGGCCTTGAGGAGATCGTCCGTAGGCGGCTGGGCCTGCGGGAGAGCGGATTCTCGGCTACTCAGGGGAATGACAGAGTGCCCGACGACCGGGTCATGAGCCAGGTCAGGGCCGAGGATCTGGAACAGTTTGGCCTGCTTCCTGAGTTCGTGGGGCGTCTGCCGGTCATCTCCACTCTGGAGCCGCTGGGCGCCGATGAGCTGCGGCGGGTGCTGACCGAACCGGACAATGCCCTGGTTAACCAGTACCGGCGCATGTTCCTGGATGACGGGGCCGATCTGGTCTTCACCGATGCCGCTCTGGACCGTGTTGCTGCCATCGCCCTGGAGCGCAAGGTGGGTGCCCGCGGGCTGCGCGGAATCATCGAGCATACCCTTGAGGCGACCATGTTCGAGCTGCCCGACAGGACGGATGTCTCCCGTGTCGTGGTGGATGCCGACGCCGTGGACGGGACGGGATCGCCCCGGTATGAGACCGGGCAGGGGATGGCCGCAGCCGCTGGTCGCCGTTTGGCCTGACCCCGCCACGATGAGCGCCGCTGTTGGCCGCGCCCGATAGGATGATCATTGATGCCGGAAGGAGGGCCCATGGGTGCTCGTAGCGCTGTCGTGGTCACGCACAGCCGGGTCCGGGCAAGCGGCCACCTGGTGGACGAGGTCGAGGAGCAGCTGCGCCGGGACGGATTCCGCGTCTCGATTGTCGACAACATTGCCGCCCCGGAATTCGGCAGTCCCAGCCAGCAGGTGGCTGACGACACCGAGATCGTCATCGTCCTAGGCGGCGACGGAACCATTCTGCGGGCTGCAGAGCTGGTCAAGGGCACCGAGGTCCCCATCCTGGGGGTCAATCTGGGTCATGTGGGGTTCCTGGCGGAATTCGAGAGCTTCCAGATAGGGGAGGCCATTCGTCGGGTGGCTGATCATGACTACTCCATCGACGAGCGCATGGTGGCCCATGTGGACTTGTGGATACCCGGGGCCGATCGACCACTGAGCGACTGGGCCCTCAACGACATGACCCTGGAACGATATGATCGGGGCAAGATGATCGAGGTATCGGTCCGAGTGGACGATGTGGAGATGAGCTCCTTCGGCTGCGACGGCATGATTGTAGCCACCCCGACCGGTTCAACGGCCTATGCCTTTTCAGTAGGCGGGCCCATCGTCTGGCCGGATGCGCAGTCGCTGCAGATGGTGCCTATAGCTGCCCATGCCCTCTTTGCCCGATCCCTGATCATTGGTCCAAAGTCGCAGTTCACCCTGGACATTCTGGGTGATTCCCAGTCGGCCGGCTGGATCTGCAATGACGGGCGCCGTCAACGGCCAGTGCCCAAGCGGTCCCGCATCGTGGTGCGGCAGTCTCATGACATCCTGAGGCTTGCCAGGCTGTCCGGGGTGCCCTTTACCAGACGGCTGGTTTCCAAGTTCGACCTGCCGGTGGTCGGCTGGAGGGAGCAGCATCGCCCCTCGGCGGCTGCGAATGGACAGGACCAGGGGGAATCGCAGGAGTCGAACAAGGAGCACTGATGCTGGAAGAGCTGGAAGTACGAGACCTGGGTCCCATCCATCATGCTCTGCTACGGCCTGCCGCTGGCATGACGGCCATCACCGGGGAGACCGGGGCTGGCAAGTCCATGCTGCTCAACGCCATCAGGCTGATCTCGGGGTCCACTGCCCGCCCCCAACTGGTTTCGCCTGGAGCCCATGAGTCCTGGGTGCAGGGGATTTTTGATGCCGGAACAGCGGGAGCTGAGAATCCAGTGACCGCTGCCATCACCGAGGCTGGCCTGCCCTTGGAGGATGAGGGGCAGATCTTTCTGGCGAGGACCATGCCTGTCAAGGGGCGTTCCCGTGCCGCCCTGAACGGCAGGACGGCACCTCGTGGTCTGCTGGAGGAGGTGGCTGGCATGCTGGTCACCGTCCATGGCCAGGCGGATCAGATGCGTATGGCCAGCCCGGCCCGGCAGCGCGAATTTTTGGATGCCTATGCCGGCGACAGTCCGCAGCTGGAGGCCTTTTCCAAGGCCTTCCGGCAGTACCGACAGGCCCAGAACCATCTGGAGGAGCTGCGCAACCAGCAGTCCGGTGCTATGGCTCAAGCTGATTATCTTCGCGAATCCATCGCCCGGATCGACCGGGTCGACCCCCATTCCGGCGAGGATCGTGAACTCAAGGCACAGCGGGACAGAATCGAGCACGCTGCCCAGATCAGTCATGGCGTCATGGCTGCACTGTCTGCCCTGGACTCCGGCCAGATCGACCCTGACGCCGACGCGCCATCGGCCACGGCTCTGGTTGAACGGGCCATTGCTGCCCTGGAGGGCATCGGTGTAGAAGGGGTCTTTCAGGAGTCGGCCCAGCGTCTGCGCGCGCTCAATGCCGACCTGTCTGACCTGGTCTTCACCCTGAGCAGCCAGCTGGACGACGAAGGCCAGGAGGGCGATCTGGACAAGATCAATGCTCGCATTCACGATCTGGATGAGCTGACCCGACGCTGGGGACCGGACATCGACGATGTTCTGGCCTGGCGCAAGAAGGCTGCATTTGAGCTTGAGGACATGGATGCCTCACCCGAGAAGCTGGATGAACTCCAAGGTCAGGTTGAGCAGCTTCGCGGAACCGCCTTGAAGGCTGCCCGGGCTCTGTCCGCATCCCGGGCCAAGGCTGCACGAAGGCTGAGCGATCTTGTCGACGGCGAATTGCGCTCCCTGGCCATGGCGGGCGCTGGGCTGGAGATCCGCGTCAGACCACGTCAGGATCAGGCTATGGACGCGCATGGTCTGGATCAGATCGACTTTCTCTTCAGACCATATCCAGGTTCGGACCTTCTGCCCATGGGCAAGAGCGCCTCGGGCGGCGAACTCAGCCGACTTATGCTGGCCCTGGAGCTGGTGGCCGCTGAAGGCCGGACATCACCGGGACCTGACGGGCCTGGCGATGGGCGTACTGGCCTTGATACCCAGGTCGTCGAGCCGGCGATGACCTTCATCTTCGACGAGGTGGACGCCGGAGTCGGTGGTCGGGCTGCCGTCGAGCTGGGTCGCCGTCTGTCCCGGTTGGCGGTCGCTGCCCAGGTGATCGTGGTCACCCACCTGCCGCAGGTGGCTTCCTGGGCCGATCGCCAGTTCGTCGTAGCCAAGGGCCGGGAGGGCGGCGATGCCGTAGAGACCCTGGTCCACCAGGTAGAAGGCAAAGACCGAGAGCGGGAAATCGCCCGGATGCTGGCCGGCAGCGAGTCCGCAACCTCTCTAAAGCACGCCCGAGAGCTTCTGTCCTCCAGCAGACTCCAGCACCGATAAGTCTGGTTGCCACCTGCACTTTGTCGTGGCAAAGTTCGTCGCTTTGACGGCTGTGACAAGTTTCAGCGACGTTGTTGTCCGCTGTAACCGTTCTGCTGTGTGCTCCATATCCATCATTCCTTTGCTGTTCATCCTGATGCCATAGCTGTAGGCAATCGGCTGCTGATGGCCGTGCGGCAATGATTGTGCTGGATTTTCGTTGATGACACCGTATCCGCCCTCAGTATGGGCAATGCGGCGTTGACATGTTCTAAATGGATTTTGTTCGAAGTTGTGGTCGGCCGGAATCTCTCTACCACAGCGCTGTTCCACCGAATCTGTGAATCATGGCCTCAGCAGATCATTGGAGGGTTTGTCTTCATGGCTAAACTGTTATAGTGTATACATGAACACCGGCACAGCTCAGCCAGGGTCGTGCTGACAATCAATGAAAGGGGCTTGGATGAAGCTGATCATCTCATCCCTGTCCGGACAGCCGATTTATCGGCAGATCGAGGACCAGATACGTTCGGCCATCCTGACCGGAGACCTGAAAGCGGGGGAGGGGCTGCCTTCTCTGCGACATCTCTCGCAGGAGCTCAGGGTGTCCGTGCTGACCGTGACCCGTGCCTATACCGAACTCGCCCAAGAGGGCTTGGTGGAGAACATCCAAGGCAAGGGGACCTTCGTGGCCGACAGCGGCGATCAGGTCATGCGGCAGCATCTGGAGGACCGCGTGCAGTCCCTGCTGGGGGAGGCAGTCGATACGGCTCGTCGGGCCGGCATGGAGCCGGACCGGATTCGCGGCCTGCTCGACGGCCTGCTCGGCAACAGGGGTTCTGCACCCGCGTCCGAAGAAGGAAAGGAATAGGAGTATGCGTGCATCACCGCCGATGACAACTTCCGGTGAAGAGGTCGGCTATGCCCTGCGCGTCAGTGACCTGGGGAAAAGCTACGTCAAGGCTGACGGCACGGGTTTCCGTCTGCAGCAGGTCACCATGGACCTGCCCATGGGTTACATCATGGGATTGATAGGCCCCAACGGCGCAGGCAAATCCACCCTGATCCGGCTCTTGCTGAACATGACCCGCCGAGACAGCGGAGAAATCAGCATTCTGGGCCGTGATCCCTTGAGCCAGGAGGAGGAGGTCAAAGCAGACCTTGGCGTGGTCTTCGATTCCATCTATTTCCTTGAGGCGTGGAAGGTCAAGGCCATCGAGCCAGTGATGGCACCCATGTATCCCTCTTGGAACAGTGACCGCTATCAAGACTACCTGCGTCGGTTCGGTCTGCAGGAAAACCGCAAAATCGGCAAGCTCTCCCGCGGCATGCAGATGAAACTGATGCTGGCTGTCGCCCTCAGCCACGACGCAAGGCTCTTGATTCTGGATGAGCCCACCAGTGGTCTGGATGTTCTGGCCAGGGACGAGCTCATGGATATTCTGCTGGACTACATCGGCGACGGTCGTCATTCCGTGCTGTTCTCCACGCACATCACCACGGATCTTGAACGGGTGGCTGATTTCGTTACCTACATCAATCGAGGGTCTGTCTTCTACACCGGCCCCAAGGACGAGCTGATGGAGGCTTTCCAGATAGTGAGAGGAGGGCCGGACGATCTGGCTAGAGCACAAATGCCGCATCTGATGGGCTTGCAGCGTTCCGCCACAGGTTTCGAGGCCTTGGTCCCTACTGAACGCTTGAAGGATTTTCTGGCATCGGCTTCTCCTGCCGCGGTGGAGCCTTCGGATGGCCGTTACCTGGTGGAGCGGGCCGACTTCGACAACATCATCAGACTGACCGCGGGCTCACCTGCCGCGACCGACAGGAATAAGGAGGTGGAGTCATGAAGGCGATAGCCAAGCAGATCAGGTTGGACATGCAACGTTTCTCAGGAACAGGGAGACCTTGGGTTGGTGTGCTGATTTACATGTCCGTGCCCTGCATCGGAATCCTGCTGAACCTCGTCATGGCCCTGACAGGCAATGATGGGGAAGATGCAAGGACCGCCTTGACGGGAGCAGTGGCCGGCATGGGAATCGGACTGATTGTAGGCCAAGTATTTGGCTTGTTCGCCGATTTCAACAATACGGCAATTCGGTTGAACGGTCTGCTGCCCATAACACGTGATCACCAGGTATTCGGACGCTATGCTGCTGTAATTCTGCTGGTTCTGGTTCAGTCTTGCGGCTATGCAGTATTCTTCTTCTACACTACTGATTCATTTTTGCATGGTCGGGACCATTGGCGTGACACTGTCTTGTTTGCTCTGGGGTTGTTCCTGTTGGAATCTTTGCTCTTTGCAGTAGCTACGCCCTTGTTTTATTGGCTGGAACCAGTTAAGGCAATGATAGTCTTCCTGGCGCTTCTTGGTTTGGTACCCATCATGGTCCTTATCGGCAGTTTGCTGCCCGTGGACTGGGGGACCTTCTGGAATTCAATCATGCAATTTTTGACATCCGACCTGTGGCGGCCAGTGCTCCTCGGTCTGGCCTTTATTCTGGCGGTTGATATGGTTTCGATAGTCTTATCTCGCAAGGTCTATGTCAGGAAGGAGATCTGAGCCGATTCGTTCAGGCTTCAGGACTGCATGACCGCGTGGCAGACGTAGTCGGACATGTCCCCTGGATCAATGCAGTCCTGGAAGCGCACAGGTGTGTTTTCCAGGGTGCGCAGAGCCCTGGGGGGCCTGGTGTTGGTGGCCTCGGCCAGGATGTCCATGCAGTCGAAATCGCTGTCCGGTGTCTCCAGGCCCAGGGATTGGCAGACCACCCTGGGGAACTTGTAGGGGCTGGCCGTGGACAGCAGTACCCGGGGCACGGCAGAATCCCGGTCGGTCTGCCCGGTCATGACCTGGTAACCACAGGCCGTGTGCGGATCGATCAGGTATCCCCGGTTCTCCCAGCAATTGCCGATGGCTGATGCCACCCGGGCCTCGTCGGCCCAGCCGCAGGAGAAGAGCCCGCGGATTCTGGTCATCAGAGCATCAGGCACCTGGTAGCGTCCCTTGGATTCCAAATCGCTCATAAGCGAGGCAATCAGTTTGGTATCGCCGTCGGCCATGTAGTAGAGCATCCGTTCCAGGTTGGAGGAGATCAGGATGTCCATGCTGGGGGAGGTGGTGGTGTAGAAGGGGCGGTTGCGGTCATAGACGCCTGTGGTCAGGAAGTCGTTGAGGACCCGGTTGCGGTCCGAGGCCACAGTCAGGCGGGCCACTGGAAGGCCCATCATCTTGGCATAGTATCCAGCCAGCACATCGCCGAAGTTGCCAGTGGGCACGCAGAACTCGACCGGATCCCCAGGTCTGATCACTCCCCGTTCCATCAGGGAGCCATAGGCCCGGAAGTAGTAGACGACCTGCGGGGCCAGGCGGCCCACGTTGATGGAGTTGGCCGATGAGAGAACGGTTGAGGCCTTCTCGTCCAGCTCGCGAGCCAGGTCAGCGTCGGCAAAGATGGACTTGACTGTGGACTGGGCATCGTCGAAATTGCCCCGAACCGCGCAGACCCGCAGGTTGCCGCCCTGCTGGGTGACCATCTGCAGACGCTGAATCTGGCTCACCTTGCCCTGCGGGTAGAAGACGGTGATGCCCGTGCCCGGCGCATCTGCGAATCCGGCCAGCGCCGCCTTGCCCGTATCACCGGAGGTGGCGGTGAGCACCATGATCCGCTCGCCATCGTCCCCGGCCAATGCCATCAGTCTTGGCAGAAGCTGCAGGGCCACATCCTTGAAGGCCGATGTGGGTCCGCGGAAGAGCTCCAGTACGAAGTCGTTGCCGCCCAGATCCACCAGAGGGGTGATTGCCGGATCGGACCACTGCTGTCCGTAGGCTGCGTCCAGGCAGGAGTCCAGCTCTGGGGAAGAGTAATCACTCAGCAGCCTCGAAAGGACCAGTTTGGCCGTGCTCTTGTAGTCCAGGCCGGCTACCGAGGCAGGGTCGATGGTTTCAGCGTCCAGCTCATCGCTGACATAGAGTCCGCCGTCAGGAGCCAGGCCTCGTCTGATGGCCTGCTTGGACTGCAGTTGCTCCTTGCCGCCTCGGGTGCTGTGGTATGTGCTCATGGTTGTCTGCCCCTCCGCCATGTCGCCGAACAGATCATTACCAGGGCATTCTACCCCGTGCAGGGGTCCAAACCATGGCCTTGCTCGGCTCGCGGAGGAAACCGTCTATGGACGCCACGGCCTGCCAGGGGTTGGCATGGCGTACAGTATTGCCCACCAGCCCTGTATCCGAGGCTGGACCTTATAGACAAAGGAGTGACCTATGGTCGAAGAGAACCCGGTACAGCAATCCTACGATGTCCTGAACTCTTCGATCTCGCAGGTGGATCCGGAGATCGCTGCACTGCTGGATGGGGAGTTGGAGCGTCAACGCGGTGGTCTGGAGATGATCGCCTCAGAGAACTTCGTGCCCAAGGCCGTCTTGCAGGCTCAAGGATCCGTACTGACCAACAAGTATGCCGAGGGCTATCCTGGCAGACGCTACTACGGGGGTTGCGAGTGGGTGGACCAGGTCGAGAACCTGGCCCAGGACCGCGCCAAGGCCCTGTTCGGCGCCGAGTATGCCAACGTCCAGCCACATTCGGGCGCCCAGGCCAACGCCGCCGTTTACCAGGCACTGATCAAGCCCGGCGACACCGTGCTGGGTCTGGCCCTGGATCATGGCGGCCATCTGACCCACGGCATGAAGATCAACTTCTCCGGACGGTTTTATCATGCCGAATCCTACGGGGTTGATCCGGATACCTTCCGCATTGAGCCCGAGATCATCCGCCAGCGGGCTCTGGAGACCCATCCAGCCCTGATCATCGGCGGGTGGAGCGCCTATCCGCGCATCGAGGACTTCGCAGCCATGAAGGAAATCGCCGATGAGGTGGGAGCCAAGTTCTGGGTGGATATGGCCCACTTCGCGGGTATGGTGGCAGCCGGCCTGCACCCCAGCCCGGTGCCCTATGCCGATGTAGTCTCCTCCACGGCCCACAAGACCTTGGGAGGACCCCGATCCGGGTTCATCCTGGCCCGTAAGGAGTATGCCAAGAAGCTCAACTCCTCGGTCTTCCCCGGCAACCAGGGCGGCCCGCTCATGCATGTGATCGCCGCCAAGGCTGTGGCCTTCAAGCTGGCCGGCACACCTGAATTCAAGGAGCGGATGGAGCGCACACTGGAGGGCGCCAAGATCCTGGCTGAGCGCCTGATGGCCAAGGATGTGGCCGACAACGGCATCACCGTGCTCACTGGAGGGACGGACGTCCACCTGGTCATGGTGGATCTGCGCAACAGCGAGATGGACGGCCGCCAGGGGGAGGATCTGCTGGCCAAGATCGGCATCACTGTCAACCGCAATACGGTGCCCTTCGATCCCCGCCCGGCATCCGTGGCTTCCGGTCTGCGCATCGGAACCTCCGCCCTGGCCACGCGTGGATTCGGACCGGCCCAGTACGAGGAGGTGGCCGACGTGATCGGCACTGCGCTGGCCCAGGGTCCCCAGGCTGATCTGGATGCCCTCAAGGCCCGGGTGGACCGGCTGGTCGAGGCCTTCCCGCTCTATCCTGGGCTGGATCAGACCCACTGATCGGCCCTTGGAGGAGGGAAGTGCAGCAATGCTCTCCCTCCTCCTGTCATCATTGCCTCCGCTGAGGGTTACAATCGGTACAGAATATGGGTCTGGCAGACCCGTGAGGGCGAAAGGATCTGACGAACATGAGTGAAAACGACGACTCCGATCGCCAGGATGTGTTTGATCGGGTCTGCGCCATGGCCGATGCTGCGGCGGCTGCGCAGGCAGGTCTGGCAGGTATGACCGGCCAGGCAAGGAATGCCCTCTTGCTGGCCTTGGCCGATGCGCTGATCGATCAGGCTGAGCAGATTGCCGCAGTCAATGAGCAGGACTGCGCTCAGGCTTTCGAAGAAGGAATGAGCGCCGGTCTGATTGACCGTCTGCGCTTGGATAAGGTTCGTATTGCGGACGCCGCCCGTGGCGTGCGCATGGTGGCGGGACTGACCGATCCGCTTGGCGAGGTGGTTCGCGGCCATGATATGCCCAACGGCATGCGGCTCAATCAGGTGCGGGTTCCTCTCGGCGTGGTGGCCATGATCTACGAGGCCCGGCCTAATGTCACCATCGATGTGGTGGCCCTCTGCCTCAAGTCCGGCAATGCGGCTCTCCTGCGAGGGGGGCACGCGGCCCAGCGCACCAATCGCGCGCTGGTGGAGCTGATAGGCGGGGTGCTTCGTGAACAGGGGTTGGATCCGGCTCTGGTGGCTTCCGTGGACCGATACGGTCGCGAGGGGGCCCAGGCTCTGATGAAGGCGCGCGGTCATATTGATCTGCTGGTGCCCAGGGGTGGCCGGGGGCTGATCCGCAGCGTAATTGAGCAGGCCACCGTGCCCACCATCGAGACCGGGGCTGGCAATGTCCATATTTACGTGGACCGCACGGTGGATATGGATCAGGCCATCCCCATCATCGTCAACGCCAAGACCCAGCGGGTGGGCGTCTGCAACGCAGCTGAGAAGCTGATCGTCCACAGGGATGTGGCCGCTGAATTCCTGCCCCGCGTGGCCCAAGCGCTGACGCAGGCCCAGGTCGAGCTGCACTTGGATGCGGTCTCCATGGACATCCTCGCCGGGCATGGTTTGCCTGAAGAACTGCTGGTACGCGCAGAGGAAGCCGACTGGGATCGTGAGTATCTGGATCTGAAGATGGGGGTGCGTGTGGTCGACTCCCTGGATCAGGCCATCGAACACATCAACCGTCACTCCACCGGCCATACCGAGGCCATCCTGGCCCGGGACTATGAGGCTGTGGAGGAGTTCTCCCGTCGGGTGGATTCGGCCGTGATCATGGTCAATGCCTCAACGAGATTCACCGATGGCGGCATGTTCGGCATGGGCGCCGAGCTGGGCATCTCCACCCAGAAGCTGCATGCCCGAGGACCCATGGGTCTGCAGGAGCTGACCACCACCAAGTGGATCGGCTACGGCAGGGGACAGGTGCGGCCGTGAATGAGAAGATCGAAGAGCTCTTCCAGCGCGAGCATGACAATCCCCGCATCTGGCTAAGGGTGGCTTCCGAACGGCTGAGCCTGCTGCGGTACGTCTTTCTGGTGCAAATCGAGGATGGCATCCCGGATGCCGACCAGCGCTCCTGCCTTGAGTACGCCGACGCTGTCCTGATTGGCTGGCCTGACGAGCATGCCGACGATGTATACGACCTGGACCAGGACCAGCTCAATCAGGTCAGGCACAACATCACCGTCATGGAGGAGCGGGTGCCGGTCTTCCGCAAGCAGGAGCAGGAGGGGCGCATCGCTGACCTGTCCGATTCATTGGTGGCTATCACCGGATGCGTGGCTCAGGTTCGTCGGGCATACCAGCCGGGCTTCCCCCTGCCCACCTATTCCGAGATCCGCCGGGTGGTCCAGGAGGAGTGGAATGCCGACATGGAGCGGATCGATCCTGACCGGGTCAACCCCAGCGCCGAGCAGATGCGCCAGGAGGCCAAGTCGGAGAACGAGGAGAACGCCTCGGAAGCCAGACGGGAGGGCGAGCAGGCGTGAACCGGATGATGTCTGAGCTGTCCAAGGAGGGGGAATCCGGGCAGGAGCCATCAGATATTGATCGGACCGCTGGGTCGGCCCACCATAACCATCGACCCCGTGTGGGGATTATGGGCGGCACATTCGACCCCATTCACAATGGCCACTTGGTGGCTGCCTCGGAGGTTGCCTGGGTCTACGACCTGGATGAGGTCATCTTTGTGCCCACCGGCCGCCCGGCTTTCAAGCTGAACAAGACGGTGACCAATGCTGAGGATCGCTATCTGATGACCGTGATCGCCACGGCCTCCAACCCCAAGTTCACGGTCTCCCGGGTGGATATTGAGCGTCCTGGCATCACCTACACGGTGGACACTCTGCGCGACATCAAGCGAATGCGCCCCGACAGCGACCTCTTCTTCATCACCGGGGCGGACGCCGTGGCCGAGATCATGCGCTGGAAGGATGCCAACCGGATGTGGGATCTGGCCAAGTTCGTGGCTGTCTCCCGGCCCGGCTACTCCTCCAGCCTGGACGACCTTCAGGTGCCTGCCCAGCGGGTGGATACCTTGGAGATTCCGGCCCTGTCCATCTCGTCCACGGACGGGCGCCGTCGTTCGGCCCGGGGCATGCCCGTCTGGTACCTGGTTCCGGACGGGGTGGTGCAGTACATCAACAAGCACGGGCTCTACCGCTCGGCTTCCTGAGCTTTGCATTCCGCCTGACTCGTCAACACGGACTGCTCGGCTGTGTCAGCGCGCGCCATTATTATGGAGGCTGTCCGCTTCAGCGAAAACAACGTTTGGAGATATGGTGAGCGCGATACTCAAAGGCAGACCAGGAAAAAATCTCATACTTGTCACAGGCCGGACCCATCCCAGACTCGCGGCGGACGTGGCCGATCAGCTCGGTATCGACGTCCTGGAGACGACAGCCTACGACTTTGCCAATGGCGAGATGTATGTGCGTTATACGGAGTCGGTGCGTGGTGCGGATGTCTTCGTCCTGCAGACCCATTCCGACCCGGTCAACAAGTCCATCATGGAACAGCTGATCATGATCGATGCCCTCAAGAGGGCCTCGGCGCGATCCATCACCGCAGTCTGCCCGCTCCTGGGGTACTCCCGTCAGGATAAGAAGCACCTGGGGCGCGAGCCCATTTCCTGCCGTCTCATGTTCGACCTGCTCAAGGCGGCCGGTGCGGATCGAATCATGTCGGTTGACCTGCACGCTGCCCAGTCACAGGGCTTCTTCGACGGGCCTGTGGACCACCTGATCGCCATGCCTGTGCTGGTGGACTATGTGCGCGACCGGATGGATCTGTCCAAGGTGGCCGTGGTCTCGCCAGATGCCGGCCGTATCCGTGTGGCTGAGCAGTGGGCCCAACGCCTGGGTGGCGTGCCCCTGGCCTTCATCCACAAGACCCGTGACATCACCCAGCCCAACAAGGCTGTGGCCCATCGGGTGGTGGGCGACGTGCGCGGTCTGGACTGCGTGCTGGTGGACGACCTGATCGACACCGGCGGCACCATCGCCGAGGCCTGCAATGTGCTGGATGAGGCTGGAGCCAATTCCATCACCATCGTGGCCACCCATGGCGTCATGTCCGGACCGGCCGTGGAACGTCTCAAGTCCTGCCAGGCCAAGGAGGTCATTCTGACCGACACGGTTCCCATTCCCCAGGAGAAGCGTTGGGATGGATTGACTGTGCTGTCCATCGCCCCCCTGCTGGCCTCGGCCATCAAGGCGGTCTTTGAGGATGGCTCAGTGGCCCGGCTCTTCGATACGTATCCAGCTCATCACGGCCAGGGCTTCCTCTTCGCTTAAAGCCTTGCCTGTCCGGCATGGCGTGGCGTAATCGTCCGGCTGTGGCATAATAAACCTGGCGGGGCCTCAAGGGTTCCGCCCTTCCCCCATGGTGTAAAGGCAGCACACGGGTCTTTGGAACCCTTAGTCTTGGTTCGAATCCAGGTGGGGGAGCTTACGCTCGCCGATTCCGGTCGGAGACGGCCTCCTTGGGGTCGGTGACCAACCGAAAGGAACTGTCTTGGCAGTCAAGAAGATCGAAACCTGGCTCACCGACATGGACGGCGTGCTGGTGCACGAGAACACGGCCCTGCCCGGAGCTGCCGAATTCATCGACACCCTCAAGCGCAACAACCGCCAGTATCTGGTGCTGACCAACAATCCCATCTACACCCCACGCGACCTTTCGGCCCGCCTTGGTCGTTCGGGCATCGACGTGCCCGAGGACCGGATTTGGACTTCAGCCTTGGCCACCGCCGACTTCGTGTCCCGGACCATGCCGCAGGGATCGGCCTATGTGATTGGCGAGGCTGGGCTGACTACGGCCCTGCACGAGGCCGGGTTCATTCTTTCCGACATCAACCCGGACTATGTAATCCTGGGCGAGACCCGGACATACTCCTTTGAGTCCATCACCACAGCAATTCGCCTGATCCTGGGCGGCGCCCGCTTCATCTGCACCAACCCTGACGCCACCGGCCCCAGTGAGAACGGCGTTCTGCCGGCAGCCGGCGCTGTGGCGGCCTTGGTGACCAAGGCCACCAACCGGGAGCCCTACTTCGTGGGCAAGCCCAATCCCATCATGTTCCGCACGGCCCTGAACAGGGTTGGCGGCCACTCCGAGACCACGGCCATGATCGGCGACCGGATGGACACCGACGTGGTGGCCGGAGTCGAGGCTGGCCTGAACACCTTCCTGGTGCTGACTGGCATCACCACACGATCCGAGGTGGAGACCTTCCCCTACCGCCCTGACCAGGTGGTGGATTCCATTCAGGATCTGATTGACATCGCCGAGAGCGGGGTGGTGGAGTTTTGAGCGGCGGGCAGACGCTGACCGCTGGCATCATCCTGGCCGCAGGCGAGGGCACTCGCATGCACTCGGCCCACCCCAAGGTTCTGCACACCTTGGCTGGCAAGACCTTCCTGCAGAGAGTCATGACATCGGTGACCGCCCTGAATCCCGAGCTGACTGCCGTGGTGGTTCATCATCAGGCCGACCTGGTGGCGCAGGCCGCACGGTCCTACGATTCCCAGGTGCGCATCGTCCGTCAAGACAGCAGACCGGGTACAGGGCGTGCGGTCCAGTGCGCCGTAGACCAGCTGGATGGGGAGCTTCGGCATGACGGTCAGGTGCTGATCGTGGCCTCGGACATGCCCCTGCTGGACGCGGACACGCTGCAAAGTCTGCTCGACTATCATGTCAATTCCGGTGACGGGGCCACCGTGCTGACGGTCAATCTTGATGACCCCACCGGATACGGCCGCATCATTCGTGACCAGGATGGACGGGTCCTGCGCATCGTCGAACAACGGGATGCCACCGGCACCGAGCTGGCCGTCAAGGAGGTCAACACTTCCGTTTACGTCTTCGAGGCTGATCTGCTTCGACAGGCGGTCCGTGGCTTGGACGACAGCAACGCCCAGGGGGAGTTCTATCTGACCGATGCCCTGGAGACAGCCCGTCGCTTGGGTCGGGTGGGGGCCTTCGCCGCTCCTGATCCGCTCAAGGTTGAGGGCGTCAACGACAGGATCCAGTTGGCTGATCTGGCCAAGGCCCATAACCTGCGGGTCTGCCAAGAGTTCATGCGCCAGGGGGTGACCATCCTGGATCCGTCCACCACCTGGATCGAGGACGACGTGGTCGTCCAGCAGGATGCCGTCATTCTGCCCGGATGCTTTCTGCAGGGTCATACCGAGATCGCTTCGGACGCGGTCATCGGGCCCTATACCACACTGATCGATGCCATCGTCGAGCCGCAGGCCAGGGTGGAGCGTTCCCGCGTGCAGGAGACCCGGATCGGAGCCAGGGCCAACATCGGTCCATGGACCTATCTGAGGGCCGGCAACGTCCTTGCCGAAGACACCAAGGCCGGTGCCTTCGTGGAGATGAAGAAGGCCACCATCGACCACGGGACCAAGGTGCCCCACCTTTCCTATGTGGGTGATGCCCACATAGGCCACGACAGCAACGTGGGCGGCGGGTCCATCACGGCCAATTACGACGGCGTGCACAAGAACCGCACCGAGATCGGGTCGGAGGTGCACGTGGGCGCAGGAAACCTCTTCGTGGCCCCCGTTCAGGTGGGCGACGGGGTCACGACCGGGGCCGGATCGGTCATCCGCCATCCGGTCGAGGACGGGGCCATGGTCTACTCCACCAATGACCAGCATCAGGTTCCGGACTGGAAGCCCGCCTGGGAGCGGTAACCATGAGAGCATCGGCTTCACAACAAGGAAAGGCGTGACAAGTGCCAGCATTGCAGGAATCCATCGACGCGGTCCGGGTGGCCGCTCGGGCTGCCAACGATGTCAAGGCCATGGACATCGTGGCCTTCGATGTCTCCCGGCCCATCGCCATCACCGATATCTTCATGGTGGCCACCGGCAGCAACGAACGTCAGGTCCTGGCCATCGCCGAGGAGGTGGAGAAGCAGCTCCATCTGCAGAAGAACCTGGATCCCCGCTCGCGGGAGGGCGTCCAGGAGGCCCAGTGGGTTCTGCTGGACTACGGTGATTTCGTCATCCACATCATGCACAAGCAGGCCCGGGCCTACTACGATCTGGAACGGCTTTGGAAGGACTGCCCACAGGTGGACCTGCAGCTGGAGCACCCCTTCACCCTCGCCGATGATGACCCGGATAGCCAGCTGGCCTCCAAGGCGGACGATCTGAATGGGGATGATCTGCGCAGCCGTTTCGCCGATCCGCAGGAAAGCCATGACTGACTCGGTTGCCACCGTCGAGGATGGACGGCATGTGCGCTCCATGACCGTGGTCCGTCATGGGCAGACTTCATATAATGCGAAGCACCGGATGCAGGGCCAGATCGACATTCCCCTCAACAGTGTTGGCCGCTGGCAGGTGGAGAGGGCTGCCGAGGAGCTCCGGGCTGAGTACGTGGATGGCGCTCCTCAAGACCGTCACCTGCTGGTGGTTTCCTCTGACCTGGGTCGGGCTGCCGCCACCGCCCATGCCTTTGCCGACCCCTTGGGCCAGACGGTCCATCTTGATCCCGGGCTGCGCGAGCGCAGCTTTGGCGAGTGGGAAGGGGCCAGCGCCGAGGAAGTTCGTCAACGTTGGCCTGAGGACTATGAATCCTGGTCCCGGGGTGCCGGGGGAGAGCTGCTGCACGGTGCCGAGACCAAGGCCCAGGTAGGTAAGCGCGGTCTGGAAACCCTGAACCGTTGGATCCACCGGGCTGGTCCAGACACGGATCTCATGGTCTTCTCCCATGGGTCCTTCATAGCCCAGGCCCTCCAGGCTCTGCTGGGCATGGCCAGTGAATATCCCGAATACCTGGGTCTGGTCACCATGCGCAATGCCCACTGGGCGCGATTGATGCCACGAGACCTGCCAGACGGCGGTTTGCGCTGGTCCATGATCGATTACAATCGCGGTCCTGCCATCGCCATGCGTGGGGACTGGGACAATCCACGAGGGCTGGTCCAGACCGATTGAGATGCTTGGGCGGTCGGCCGACCATCACAGGATCGCCATGACCACCAGCTACCATAAGAGCGCAGCAACCAGCCGTTGGATCAAAAGGGGTCGGAGTGAAGCAGTTCTTTCATGACATTTCCTGGGCGCAGATCGTCGCCGGCGCTCTTGCAGCCATGACCTCCTTCTGGCTGGCCGCCAAGATCGGCGTGGCGGGATCCATCATCGGCGTAGCCATCGGTTCCATCGTCTCTGCTGTGGCCTCGCAGATCTACAAGAATGTCTTGGAAGCCTCTGGTCAGAAGCTGCAGGAGTCCGTGGTTGGCGGTGCCGACCAGGATGATGACGATTCAGCAGCGGATGGGCAGACCACGGTCATGCCGGCACAGGGGACAGGCACTTCGGACAATTCCAGCGGTGCTGCAGACGGGTCCACCCAGGTGATGGAGCCGGTTGATGGGTCCACCCAGGTTATGCCTCCTGTCGGTGATGAAAAATCGGCAGCCAAGACCGGAAGGACCGTTTCGTCCAGCAACGGCCCCCGGGCCCATGCGGCTCCCGTTGGGGCAAACAGCAAGAAGAAGCTGGATCAGCGACGCCGTAACGTCATCATTGTCTCTGTTGTCAGCGCTCTGGTGGCCGTGCTGTTGTCTGCTCTGGCCATCAACGCTCTGACCAAAGGCGAGGGCACCGACAAGGTGGTTCGTAACGTGGTCAGCCCCCCGACCAGCCAGGTAACCCCCAGCCAGGAGGAGGAGACCCCTTCCAAGCCTGCGCGGCGCACTGAGGAGCCTGAATATCAGTCGACCCCGAGTGCCCCGCAGAATCAACCATCAGGAACGAATCAGAATCAGGGCAACGAACAAGGATCCGGTCAGGGTCAGCAGCAGGGTGGAAACTCTACGAGCTCGCCTTCGCCCTCTGCCGACGCGACAGGCTCCACGCCCAGCCCCTCAAGTACGGCTCCCACACCCCAGTCGTCGCCGACAAGCACGACCAATTCCTCGCCTCGCAACTAACCTGTTGCTCGGCGCGGCATACCCATCCCACCATGTAATGTGACTAGGGTCACTTTCAGACGGGCCAAAAGGCCCGTCTGAAGGACCTGGTCCCGAAGGCGGGATCAGCGATGAGAAAGGTGTATGTATGCGCAAGGTTCTGTGCTCTCCCGGCTCCTATGTTCAGCAGGAGGGCGCCATGGGAAAGCTGGCTGGAGAATACGCGGCTCTGGGCACCAAGGGCGCCCATCTGATCGTCGACCCGGTCATCGACGGGCTCTACCACGACGACATTGTCGCCTCCTTTGAGCACGATGGGATCCCCTACGAACTGATGAAATTCGGCGGCGAGTGCTCCATGGAGGAAATCGACCGCCATCGTGCCCATTTGGGCGACAGCGACGCGGTGATCGGCATTGGCGGCGGCAAGACCTTGGATACCGCCAAGGCTGTGGCCCACTTCGCCCACCTGCCGGTCATGATTGTGCCCACGGCAGCCTCCTCGGATGCGCCCTGCTCAAGGCTGTCCGTGCTCTACACGCCCGAGGGCGTCTTTGACCGTTACCTGCCCCTGCCTGCCAACCCCAATGTGGTCCTGATGGATACCGACGTGATCGCCAAGGCACCGGTGCGCTTCCTGGTATCAGGACTGGGCGATGCCTTCGCCACCTACTATGAGGCAGCCGCCTGCGTGCAGTCGAACGCGGTGACCATGACCGGAGGCCACGCCACCATGGCTGCCTTCGCCCTGGCCCGTCTCTGCCGTGACACGCTGCTGGAGGACGGGGTCAAGGCCGTGGCCGCCGCCAAGGCCGGTGTGCGCACAGCCGCCCTGGAGAAGATCATCGAGGCCAACACCCTGCTGAGCGGCCTGGGCTTCGAGAGCTCCGGACTGGCTGCAGCCCACGCCATCCATGACGGGATGACCGCCCTGGAGGGCACCCACTCCATGCTGCACGGCGAGAAAGTGGCCTTCGGCACCCTGGCCCAGCTGGTCCTTGAGGACCGTCCTCTGGAGGAGACCCGCCGGGTCTACGACTTCTTCCGCAGCGTGGGTCTGCCCACCTCCCTGGAGCAGATCGGCATCGGCCAGGCCAGCGAGGAGGATCTGCTCAAGGTCGGCGAGCACGCCTGCGGCCCTGACGAGACCATGGGCAACATGCCATTCGAGGTGACCCCGACCGATGTGGCTCACGCCCTGCGCGCAGCCGATCAGCTGGGCAAGCAGCTCTGATACGCCATTCTCTGGTCCCTCGTTGAGAGGCCAAGCGGCCGTCGGCATGAAGTTGGCGGCCGCCTTTGTTTCCTCCGGTTTTGCTCCGGTCATCATTGCAGGGAGCTGGCGGCCTTTCGTATGGCTTCTTCACTTGGGCATGTGGCTGGACCCCGCTGGGTAGTGGAAAGTGCTCCTGCACAGTTGGCCAGCACCAGGGCCTCCTCAATGGGCAGACCTTGGAAGATGCCCGCGCAGAGGACACCCGAGTGTGCATCGCCTGCACCGTTGGTGTCTATGGCATGGACCTGCGGGGTGGGAATGTACTGGCTCTGCATTGCATCCTTGGGCTGGCAGTACCAGGCACCGCGGGCGCCGGCTCTGAGAACCACCGGACTGTCCAGTCTCAACGAAAGCGAGCGGCAGAGGGATTCCAACTCAGTAACGTCGCCAGTTTCGGGTTGGCACCCCAGACGTTTCGCCAGGATTGGTCCCTCGCGTTCGTTGAGGGACCAGATAGGATGCAGACCGTTGACCGCATCAAGAACATCCAATGCAATATCGGCCACCATGGGTCCCAGGTCGAAGAGCACCGGAAATCCTTCGCCCTGGTGTTTCTCGGCAAAACCGAGCAGGCTTCGGGTGTTGTCCTTGTGGCAGAAGGAATACCCGCTCAGGTAGATGACATCGCCGGGAACCAGGTTCATGCTTTCGTAGGTGCCCTCCGGCACCCGGGTCTCTGCGCCCCTCGCCGATACGAAGGTGCGTTCGCCCGAGGGTTCGATCATGGCTACCGAGTATCCGGTGTCACAGTCATCCAGCACAGGCCCTTGTGCGGGAACCTGCAGGGCAGCAAGGGCTCCACGGGCCATGTCCGCCATCGGACCTGTGCCGATCGCTCCCATGTAGGCTATGGGTGCCCCCATCCGCCTGGCTGCCTGGATCACGTTGTATCCGCCGCCGACCTTTATGGCGGTTCGCCTGGCGAAAATGTCCCCTCCGCGTTCCGGGAGGTGGTCGATGTTCATGCTCAGGTCAATCACCATCTGACCAAGATGAAGGATGCTGGGTTCAGTCATTACTGCTGCTCCTCACCGCCACGGAGTCCTTGGAGAGGAGGTGCAAAATGGCATAGAGGATTCCTCCCAGCAGGAGGGATACCAGCCATGCCAGGCCGTTCCTGCCCAGGAAGCTGCCGGCCAGCGGTCCTGAGAACCAGACCTCGTTCTTGGAGACCTGGGCTGTCACGAACAGGAAGCCGACGACTATCCCCACCAGCCAGCTGACGATGGCCGGGAGGTTGATGCCGTGCCAGTACCAGTATGGGGAGTCGGCTCGCAAATTCAGAAGGCCGTCCGAATCGTAGCGCTTGCGGAAGATCATATCTGACAGGAAGATGCCTGCCCAGGTGCTCAGCGGCACTGCCAAGAGGGAGATGAAGGTGACGAAGGGGCCGTAGAATCCGTCGGAGCCCAGCGTGAAGTACAGGGCTCCGCAGGTGGTCACCACCACATCGACGACGACCGCATAGACGCGGGGAATTCTGATGCCCAGGGTGATGGTGGTCAGGCCGGCCGAATATACGGACAGGTTGTTTGACATGAGCAACCCAGCGAAGGCGGCAATCAGATAGGGGATCGAAACCCAGGCGGGCAGGGCGCTTCGAACCGCGGCGACCGGATCAGCGGCGGAGGCAATGGTGGAGTTGCCTGCTGTCAGGACCGATCCCAGGCCGATAACCACGACCAGGGGGATGCCGGCGCCGGCTGCTGCAGTCAGGATCAGAGAGCCGGATTTTACCGAGGTCTTTTGGTAGCGGGCCATGTCTGCGCCGGAGTTGACCCAGCCGATGCCCGTCCCTGCGGCTATGGTGCCGACGCCGATAAGGAAGGCGCTGGCTGATCCGGGTGCATTGCCGATGAAGGAAGACCAGTCGACGGTCGTGGCCAGATAGATAGCCACCAGTAGAGTGAGGGCTCCGAATATCCAGGTGGCCCATTTCTGTACAGTGAGAATGAAGGCGTGGCCGGCGGCCGAGACCACCACGGTCAAGGCCACGAAGATGGCAATGCAGACGAAAGTCAGGAAGGGGGAGCGCTTGGCATCGGCTGAGGTGCCGAAGATGATGGCAATCAGGGAGAGCAGCGCAAAGGCGCCGGTCATCGTGTTCACCGTCTCCCAGCCCAGTCTGGACAGCAGAGCCACCAGTGTGGGGCCTGCATTGCCTCTGACGCCGAAAATAGCCCTGGATAGGGTCAGCGTGGGGGCGCCGCCTCTTCTGCCGGCTATGGAAATGATGCCGACCAGTGCGAAGGAGCCGAAGGCTCCGATGATCGTGGCGAGCACGGCCTGCCAGAGGTTGAGGCCCTGGGCAATCAGGGTAGCTCCCAGAGGGATTCCCAGGATCGAGATGTTGGCGGCGAACCAGACCCAGAAGAGCTGACCGGGCGACCCGTTCCTCTGATCCTCGGGCACGGGTTCGATGCCCCTTTGCTCAACTCTGGAGAGGATGGTGCCCTCTTTTGGTGCAGTTGACATGGATTGTCTCCTTTGACTCACGATGTACTGAATGTAATGATGGTTTGTCTGTTCGGGCCCTCGGCGTGCTTCGAATTCTACTTTTTTGTATCTCCGACAGTTCAGCCGTATTAGTTTTGCGCTTTGCTACCTTAGGGTAATCAGGCCACGGGCAGTTTTCTGCAGGTCAAGGTGAGATACCGAAGCCACCTGGGAGCAGAGTGCAGGGTCAAAGGCCTCGGGGCCGGTGCATGCGCCGGTCATTGCGCCGGTCATGGCAGCGATGGTGTCCGTATCGCCTCCCAGGTTGACTGCGACGAATAGAGCCGATTGGGGATCGTCGGCGAATCTCCAGGCCAGGGCAAAAGCGGCTGCCACAGACTCATTGGCCTCCACCGAAGTGCCGCAGTCTTCGATGAGGTGGCGTTCGAAGTCGTCCTCATCGCTGAATTCTTCGGACACTTGTATTGCCTGGCGGGCCCGAGCGGGAACCGATGCCTTGGGTGTCCAGGCTCCGGCGGTTTCCATGGCGGGTACCAGGCGCAAGGACTCATTCAGTGCCTGGCGAACGGTCATTCCTTCAAGTCCCAGACTGACTGTCGTAGCGATCAGCGCTGCGCCTTGAAAGCCTGCGACCGTGTCGTGGGTGACCTGGCAGGACTCGTAGATGCGATTGGCCAGCCGTCTGGTGTCTTCGGGCCTGTTGGCTATCCCTACCGGGGCGACTCGCATGGCCGCCCCATTGGTGGTGCCGGTCCTTCCTGTTGTCATGATGTCCGCGCCATGGCGAACCTGTTCCAGGGCCAGCTTGGTGGATGGCCCGAGCAGGTCGAGTGATCCGCGTGACTTCATGCCGTCCTCCCAGGCCAGAAGGCGCTTAGCGAACTCTTTGGGATCGATGTGTCCTCTGCCCTCGATGATCAGTTCTGCGACAATCAGTGCCTGCTCGGTGTCATCGGTCACAGATCCCGCAGGCATACCTGGAGCGATCGGCTGATCCGCAATAGCATCACGAAGGGTGTCAACCCTGCCGTAGGCCTCATGGATGGCTGCTGGACTCATGCTCTGCGTGGGCATGCCCAGCGCATCTCCCAAGGACAGCCCAGTAAGTGCGCCCAGTGCGCCCTTTTCAGTTCTGGTCATTGTTGTGCAAGCCTCCAGAGTCGTTGCGATGAGCCCATGAATCTGTTTGCAGATAGACTGCGACATTTTTAATCAGAATAATTGTAAGGCCCTTGGAGGTTTGTCGGCACAAAGGTTGTGGCAGGCATGATTCACAATGAAGAATGGGAGTCTGAGCGAGCTCTATCCTGTTAGGTGGGAGATAAAAACAATGCTGGTTAGTCGAGGTTAAAGATTTGATCGAGGTGTGGGTTCTATAGATTGCCGACAGTGATTGGCGAAGATTATCCCTTGATGCCGTAACGGAGTTTGTCGGGGTGTCCTAATCTTGGCTTCGGCATGGGTGGGCTATAGGAACTAAACGCGTTGTTTATGTTGGGGGTTTGGCCTTGTGGCTGTAAGCGTGTTGGGTGGTTGTTAATAGGTCGGGTTGTTAATAGGGGTCTTGCAGGGGTGCCCGTTCCTGTTCGATTGGGGAATGAGAACCAGATCGAAGAGGGCCAGGCATTGCCCCATATGCCATGGGCGGATGCGCAAGCATGGGCGCAACAGATCAGGCACGCAGCGCTGGATGTGTCCGTCCTGCTCGATCACGTCCACCGCGCGCAGGCAGGACCGGGCCCGCGCCGCGCAGTTGAGGGAGTTCCCGGACTGGCTGCTGACGGGCAGGACCCAGGAACAGATGGGGGCCATGGGCGCCAGGGCCTGGCGTAAACGGGTCGGCTGGTGCCGGAACATCAAGCCGGCAATCACACCGGACGGGGTGGTCCATCACACGCTCATGGCCGACGGCACGTATATGGCACACGGCTGGTGCCTCCTGATAGCGATCGACGGGCAGACGGGCCAGGTCATCGACCGGCAGTGGTGCCATCAGGAGAACACGGCGGCCTGCACGGCCCTGTCCTCCCGCATCCCCGGGCCCGACGTGCTCATCACCGACGGCCTTCGCGGCGTGCAGAAAGCCTGCCATGCCTGCTGGCCGGGCACGCGCATCCAACGCTGCCTGGTGCACGTGCAACGCAACACCAAAACCGACCTGACACTCAAACCACGACTTCAGGCCGGCAAGGAACTCAAGCGACTCTCCGACCAGCTCACCCGGGTCCATGCCATCGAGGAAGCGGTGCGTTGGGGTGAGGCCTTGAACGCCTGGCACGAAAGATGGAAAACCCTCATCGACGAACGCACCATGGCCAAGGACGACCCAGCCAACCCCAAAGCCAGCCACCAATCCTGGTGGTGGACCCACCAGGAACTCCGCCGCTGCTACCGCAGGCCCGAACACCTCTTCCAAGACAGGCAGCTCTTCGCCTTCCCGGAACCCGAACTCACCGCCGGCGGGCCAGTGGAACGCACCACCAACCGGCTGGAAGGAGGAGTCAACCCACCCATCAAACGCACCCTCCTGCAACACCACGGCCTACCCGAGAGCCACATGAGACGCGCCTGCGAATGGCACTGCTACATGAAAACCGACAACCCCCGACCCCGCCAGCCTGATCAGGGACGAACACCAGCAGCCACAACCAGCACCCAAACGGGAAACCAGACAGGAACAGGACGAGCCCGAACACTACGGCACCGCCATCAACTGGAACGAGTTCCACACACCAGTCAGATACCCCAACACCACACTCTGACCAACACACAACCAAACCCACACACAGAACCTAAAACAACGCGTTTAGTTCCTATAGGCCCCGATCTGGCGTTTGCAAGCCCAACGAATATAAAAAGATCCCGAGGTGACCTCGGGATCCTATCTGTGGAGCTAGGGGGATTCGAACCCCCGACCTTCTCCATGCCATGGAGACGCGCTACCAGCTGCGCCATAGCCCCGTGCTTGCCTTGCTTGGTGAAGCCTTGCTTATAGTACACCGGGATTGGCGAATGGAGCAACTCAGTGTGTTGCCCCGGAATTGCAGGGATTGTGAGCTATTTGATGGATTTTATCCTCGAATGGTCTTGAGGCATTCCTGAGCTTGCAAGTGCGCTAGCATGATGAACAAGGGGCGACCAAGGGGGTCGGCAGCAACGGAAAGGCGGCGGACCATGACCGGCAAAAACGATGCGGAAGTGCGGGTTGAAAAGCGGAACGAGAACCATCCTGGGGACCAGCTCATCATCAACTGCCTGCCCTTGGACCAGAGTGAACGACAGGAATTCCTCCAGGCGGCTCCAGGCGTTCGTCAGGAGTTCATTGTCGACACGGACATGCGGCAGAGCATGCATTGGCTCATCGATGTCCCTGAATCCCTCCGATCGGAGGCCACGATCATTTTGGGTAATCCGCCGGCCGAGCAGGTGGTTGCCTGCCGTAACCTGGTCTGGCTGCAGACCAGCAGCGCGGGTGTGGATGCCTACATGAAACCGGGGGTTCTGCCTCCGGGCGCCATGTTGACCAGTGCCTCAGGCGCTTACGGGCAGTCGGTCTCCGAGCACATGTTCGCCATGATGTGGGCTCTGATGAAGGACCTGCCGGCCTACCGGGACAATCAGCGTTTGGGCCGTTGGGAACCTCGCGGGGCCGTCCTTTCGCCGCATGGCTGCCAGGTCCTGGTTTTAGGCACAGGGGATATCGGAGCCTCCTTCGCTCGTCTGGCAAAGGCCGTAGGCGCTCGGACCATCGGCATCAGGCGCCATCCCGACCAGCCGGTGGAGGGGTTCGACCGTCTGGCTGGTTTTGATGATCTGGATGCCCTGCTGCCTGAGATGGGCGTAGTGGCTCTGGCCCTGCCTTCAACGCCGCAGACCCGGCACATCATCGATGACCATCGTCTTGCATTGATGAAGTCCACCGCCGTGCTGATCAACGCGGGCAGGGGAGATGCCGTGGACTGCATGGCTCTGGCCCAAGCCCTGGATAAGGACGGCATTTTCGGTGCAGGGCTGGATGTGACTGAACCGGAGCCCCTGCCTGAAGACCACCCGCTCTGGAGGCAACCACGCTGCCTGCTCACCCCGCATGTGGCCGGGGGAGCCTACCTGCCCTCCAACATGGACAAGGTTCGGGAAATCTGCCTGGATAACCTTCATCGGTTCATGGATGGCAGGCCCCTGCGCAACCGGATGAGGTGACCGCCATGCCGACAGAGCGAAACAACAGAGGCCGCAGCCATCGACGGACAACGGTTCTGCGGTGGGCGGCCGTCCTGTTGGCGCTTGCATTGATTGTGGCGGGCTCCTTGGCCCTGGCTGGCAGGCTGGTGGGCGTCGGGCCTGCTCGCCATTCAGACAATCAAAACTCCTCCGCAAACGGCCCCAGGACCGCTTCTCACGGCCCTCCTGGATATTCTCCAGAGCAGACCGCGGCCCATTCGCCTCTGACCTCGCCTGTAGACTACAACCATGACGGCGTGGATGACTACACGGCCATGGTGCGTGGAGCCCATCAGGAGGCCCGCCGCCATCCTCATTATGACAGCGGCTACTACCAGGGCGGCTATCCTCCCGATGACCGCGGCGCCTGCACCGACGAGATCTGGAGGGCCTTCCGGCAGGCCGGCTACGATCTGAAGACCATGGTCGATGCCGATATCGCCTCGTCTCCTGGGGCCTATGCCGGAGTGATCAACAGCCCGGATCCGAACATCGACTTCAGGCGGACCAACGTCCTCGGCGTATTCCTGTCCCGGCATGCCCAGCGTCTGACCAACGACACTGCGACCACCGACCAGTGGCAGCAGGGCGACATCGTCATCTTCGACACCTCCTGGCACATCGGCATGGCCTCCGATAGAAGGGACAGCCGTGGCATTCCCCTGCTTCTGCACAACATGGGCCAGCGCGACAGGGAGAACGACTACCTGGGCTCGCCGGGCCACCGTCCCATCACCGGGCATTTTCGCTTCGACGCCTCCAAGATCCAACCCGCCGTCCTGCGGCCATGGCGGGGATGACCGGGGACTACCCTGCGGAATTGAACACGGCGGTAACTGGTTGTCTGCTACTATCGGTTCGGCCAGAAACGTCGGCCAGGTTCGAGCACGAGAGGCGGTGATGGCGATGATGAGAGTATTCAGCACCATGAACGGGCAGATCGAGCAGATCGGCAAGGCTTCCAAGGGCTCATGGATATGCTTATCGGCGCCCACCGATGTAGAGCTGGCCAACGTCTCCCAGACCACCGGCATCGACCTTGCTGACCTGCGTGCCCCCTTGGACGATGAGGAGCGCTCGCGTGTGGATGTCGAGGATGAGTACACCATGGTCATCGTCGACATACCCCGGGCCGAGGAACGCGACGGGCGGGACTACTACGAGACCATTCCTCTGTCCATCATCGTCACCGAGGATCTGATCGTCACCGTCTGCATGCAGGACACCGTCCTGCTTCATCCCTTCATGGATGGCACCATCCGGGGGTTCAACACCTTCATGAAGTCCCGCTTCATCCTGCAGATCCTCTACCGGAACGCCACCCTCTACCTGCGCTACCTGCGCATCATCGACCGCGAGTCGGACCGGCTGGAGCTCAAGCTGCGCCACTCCATGCAGAACCGCGAAATTCTTATGCTGTTGGAGCTCAACAAGACCTTGGTCTACTTCGCCACCAGCCTCAAGTCCAACGAGATCGTCTTGGAGAAGCTGACCGGGCTGGAGCGGATCAAGCGCTACCCGGACGACGAGGACCTTCTGGGCGACGTGATCACTGAGAACAAGCAGGCTATCGAGATGGCCAACATCTACTCAAGCGTGCTTTCGAACATGACCGACGCCTTCGCCTCCATCGTCTCCAACAACGTCAACAATGTGATGAGGATCTTCACCATCATCTCCATCAGCCTGTCGGTGCCCACGCTGATCTTCTCCATGTATGGCATGAACTTCAACCAGGGCATGTTCGGCATGCCCTTCACCGACAAGCCCTGGGGCTTCGCGGTCGTGGTGATTCTTTCGGGTCTGGTGACCGCCTTGGTGACCTGGTTCCTGACGCGCTCGAGAATGTTCAAGTAAGGGCCGATCATGTTTGCACGCAGGATTGCGGCGGCTCTGCTGGCACTGGTTCTGGCGGTGCCCCTGAGCGGGTGCGGCCGTCAGGAGGATCGCTACCGGGCGGGTTCCATCGGGCCCAAGATCAGCGTGGGCATCTCCTTCGACCAGCCCGGGCTTGGATTCGCCCAGTCCGGCCAGTACCGGGGTCTGGATGTGGATGTGGCCCAGTACGTGGTCCACGAGCTGGGATACGCCGAGTCGCAGATCGTCTTCCGCCAGGTGAAGCCTGCAGACCGCGAGCGCATGCTCGAACAAGGCCAGGTGGACATGGTCGTGGCCGGCTACTCCATCACCCAGGATCGGCAGAAGCTGGTGGATTTCGCCGGACCCTACCTGGCTGCAGGGCAGGACCTGCTGGTTCGTCGAACCCAGAATGACATCGCCGGGGTGGAGGATCTGGCCCAGAAGCGGGTCTGCGTGGCAGCGGGGTCCACCTCCGGGGCCCTGGTGCGCTCGCTGGCACCCCAGGCCCAGATCCAGGAGCGGGAGGAGTTCCCCGAGTGCATCACGGCCCTGCTCAGCGGGGACACGGATGCCGCCAGCGGCGACGATTTTGCCTTGGCCGGCCTGGCTCATGTTCGCGGCGGCGGCCAGCTGCGTCTGGTCGGCAAGCCCTTCTCCAACGAACATTACGGCATCGGCGTCCCCCACGGGGATCCGGAGCTGGTGGGCGTCATCGACCAGGCCCTGAAGAGGATGATGCGGGACGGATCCTTCAAGGCCGCCCTGAGCCGGGCCTCCAGGTCCATCGGCTATTCCATTGATGCCGCCGCCCGCACGCTGCGGCCCGGCGATCGCTGAGCAAGGCTTCCGCCAGGATGACGGATGCTGGACACTGGCTCGGCCGTGTCCATGTGAATGGCGATAATTCACCATATGAATGCGAATGAAGACAGGGATCATCAGCAGACCCAGGAATCCGATCAGCCCAAGTTCCGCTACGATGCCGCCATGGCTCAGACCATCGAGGAGCACTGGCAGCAGCGCTGGGACAAGGAGGGCACCTTCTGGGCCGCCAACACCAAGGGCGACTTGACCGATGCCCAGGGCGATCATGCTGGGGGCCGCAGTCCCTACTTCGTCATCGACATGTTTCCCTATCCTTCGGGCAAGGGCCTGCATGTGGGCCACCCCCTGGGCTACATCGCCACCGACGTGGTCAGCCGCTACCACCGGATGAAGGGCGAGAACGTCCTGCACGCCATGGGCTACGATGCCTTCGGCCTGCCCGCCGAGCAGTATGCGGTCCAGACCGGCCAGCATCCCCGGGTCACCACCGAGCAGAACATCGCCAACATGCGCTGGCAGCTGCACCGGCTGGGGCTCAGCTTCGACGACCGCCGCTCCTTCGCCACCATCGATACCGACTATGTACGCTGGACCCAGTGGATCTTCTCGCGCATCTACGAGTCCTGGTACGACCCCGACTACCGTCGAGCCGACGGGGGGACGGGCTCGGCCAGGCCTATCAGCGAACTGGTCGAAGCCTTCAAGTCCGGCAGCAAGGCCATCCCCGGTCATCCCGACGCCTCCTGGGATGATTTGGACGATGCCGAGCGCTCCGAGGTGCTCAACGACTTCCGCCTGGCCTACATCTCGCGCTCGCCGGTCAACTGGTGCCCCGGACTGGGCACGGTCCTGGCCAACGAGGAGGTGACCGCTGAGGGCCGCTCCGAGCGCGGCAACTACCCGGTCTACCAGCGTGAACTCAAGCAGTGGTCCATGCGCATCACCGCCTACGGTCACCGGCTTCTGGAGGATCTGGACATTCTGGACTGGCCCGAAAAGGTCAAGCTCATGCAGCGCAACTGGATCGGGGAGTCGCACGGGGCCTCGGTGGACTTCACCGTGCCCAGCCCTGACGGCGATCAGACCATGGAGGTCTACACCACCCGTCCCGATACGCTTTTCGGTGCCACCTTTGCCGTGGTCTCTCCCGAGCACGACCTGCTGCAACACCTGCCTCAGGAGTGGCCTGGGGACGTGCCTGAACAGTGGAAGGGCGGTTATGCCAATCCTGAGGAAGGCGTGCAGGCCTATCGACGGGCCGCCGAGGCCAAGACCGCCAAGGATCGTGTGGACGAAGGCGGGGCCAAGACCGGCCTGTTTACCGGTCTGTATGCTCTCAACCCCATCACCGGGGCCAAGTTGCCTATTTTCACCGCCGACTACGTGCTGATGGACTACGGCACGGGCGCCATCATGGCTGTGCCAGGTGGCGATCAGCGTGATTACGATTTCGCTGTCAAGTATGGCCTGCCTGTCGTCTACACGGTCAGCCCGCTGGATGATTCCGGACAGACCCTGGACGACTATCGGGGCAAGGCACCTTTCGTCTCCCACGACGGTATTGTGGTCAACTCTTCGGTCCAGGCCACCCAGGCCGCTGGCGATCCGCTCAGCCTGGACGGTATGCGGGTTGACCAGGCCATCGAGAAAGTGACCGCATGGCTGGAGTCGGCCGGGGTGGGCCATGGAACGGTCTCCTACCGGCTGCGGGACTGGCTCTTCTCCCGTCAGCGCTACTGGGGCGAACCATTCCCCGTGGTCTATGACGACCAGGGCCTGCCCCACCTGCTGCCCGACGACCAGCTGCCGGTGGCCCTGCCTGACGTGCCCGACTACTCGCCCAAGACCTTCGACCCCGAGGATGCCCAATCCAGCCCCGAGGCACCGCTGAGCCGCAACCAGGACTGGGTGAACGTGACCCTGGATCTGGGCGACGGCCCCAAGGTCTACCACAGGGACACCAACACCATGCCCAACTGGGCCGGCTCCTGCTGGTACTACATGCGCTACATCGATCCCAAGGATGACCAGCACATGGTCGATCCGGAGGAATACGACTACTGGCTGGGGCCCAGGCACAACGCCACGGCCGGTGAGTCGGGCGGCGTCGACCTCTATGTGGGCGGCGTGGAGCACGCCGTGCTGCACCTGCCCTATGCCCGCTTCTGGCACAAGGTGCTCTACGATCTGGGTTATGTCTCGTCCAAGGAGCCCTTCCACAAGCTTTTCAACCAAGGGATGATCCAGGCCTACGCCTACACGGACCAACGCGGACAGTACGTGCCCGCCGGCGAGGTGGAGGAGCATGATGAGGGCGGCAAGGTCAGCTACACCTGGCAGGGGCAGCCGGTCAACCGCGAGTTCGGCAAGATGGGCAAGAGCCTTAAGAACATCATCACCCCTGACGACATGTATCGCACCTACGGGGCCGACACCTTCCGCCTCTACGAGATGAGCATGGGCCCCCTGGATGAGTCCAGGCCCTGGAACACGCGCAACGTGGTGGGCGGCATGCGCTTCCTGCAGCGGCTCTGGCGCAACGTGGTGAACGAGCATACCGGCGAGGTGGTCCTGGACGAGGGAGAGCCCGACCAGAAGACCCTGAAGCTGCTCAACACCACCATCCATGACGTGACGGTGGAGATGGAGGCCATGCGGCCCAACACGGCCATCGCCAGGATGATCGTGCTCAACAACCATCTGACCGGGCTGAATCCGACACCCAGGGCAGCCATCGAGCCCCTGGTGCTCATGCTCTCGCCCATCGCCCCCCACATCTGCGAGGAGCTCTGGAGCCGTCTGGGTCACAAGGAGTCCCTGGCGCATGCCCAGTGGCCGACCTGGGATGATCGCTATCTTGGCGAGGACACGGTCACCGCCGTGGTCCAGGTCAAGGGCAAGGTCCGTGGCAAGCTGCAGGTCAGCCCCGACATCGCGCCTGATCAACTCGAGGCCATGGCCCTGGCACTGCCCGCCGTTCAGGAGCGGCTGGGTGGCAAGGAACCGCGTAAGGTCATCGTCAAGGCACCCAAGATCGTTTCGGTCGTGCCGGCCTGATCCTGCACTGCCCGCAGCCAGGCTGTGGACAGGCGATGACCTTCGACCACATAGCCCCTCGCCCTCATATCGAGGGGCTTTTTCATGCCAGGCTGGGTCCATGAGCATCAACATCACCCAGCCGCCGGCGCCGCCCTTGCAAGCTCTGGCTCTGAATCAATCTGCCCGGTCAGAGGGGTCAGCCGAAGGCATGGCCGAATCCCAGACTCGGCGTAATCGGCCCGTCTGGTCGTTTACCCCGCTTCAGGCCTTGATAGCCATTCTTATGCTGGTGGTTGCCCTTGCTGTCAGCCTGACCCTGCTGGTCCAGCAGGAACGGGCGCTGGCTGCAGGAGTAGCAGTCGACGGATCAGGGGGCATGTCATCGACTCCGGCAAACGGCGATGCCAACAGTGCTGCACACCGAAGCAAGCATGTTTCAGGAAACGATCCCAGTCGGAACACCCATGGTGACGAAGGCAGCGGGCATACCGAATCGGCCTCGGATTCCGCTCACCATGGTGAAAGGGCGGGCAATCCCTCTGCTGCTCCGGCCACCAGCACCTCCGCAGGAACAGTAGATCAGACTGGACGAGTGAATCTCAATAGCGCCAGCCAAGAGGATCTGGAGAACGTCAAGGGAATCGGACCGGTCACGGCAGCAAAAATACTGGAGCATCGGCGTGCTCTCGGCGGTCGCTACGCCTCGGTCGATCAGCTTTTGGATGTTCCCGGCATCGGTGCCAAGACCCTGGCCCGATTACGCCCATATCTGGTGGCGCAATGATGGCCGGCCAGGCAGGAGATCGTCCTGCTGCTGATCGAGAAAACGGCAATCGCAATCTTCGTATGCTCCCCGCTGCCTGTCTGGCCTGGGCGATTGCCCTGCTGGTCCCGTGGCTTCTGGACCGCATCATGGGCGGATGCGTGGCCGGGTCAGCCAAAAGCGGCGGCTGGTCCAAGACGGCAGGGGAGTCCAGAGGTGGCATAGCTGGCGGGGGCACGGGCATGTCGGTCTGGTTGATGCCGCTTGTCTTGGCGCTTCCATTACTCATAGCTATGGTCCTGCTTGCCTTCAAACTCGTTTGCTTGGTCGCTGCAGAGAACTCCGATTCCAAGGGTCAGGTATTGCGTCACCCTTCTCGCTCATGCCCACAAAACCGCCTGCCCCAAGGTTGTGAGTCTCCTTGTATCCCCACCGTGCCGACCTTGGCGTCCACTTGGTTTGGTCCTCGGAAACTGCCGACCTTGGCTGTCTTGGCTGCGGTGGCTCTGACTGCAGCATTGGCCGCCGCAGTCGGTCATGAGTCAGCGCGCAGCGGGCCGGCAGCCCGGCAGATCCGTCAGGGAAAAGCGCTGGCCGAGATTCGTGGCCGGGCTGTGGGCCCTATGAGTGCATCCTCTCGGCGAGGCTGGGACTGTCAGGCGGAGATCAGGCTGCAATGGGTGACTGTGGCCGGGGTGCGCATGCCTTCCGATGAACGGATCATGCTCTTCGCTCGAAGCCGATCATGCCTGCTGCAACAGGGCGGGCAGTATCGTGCGCGGGGCCTGTTGGAGCCCCCTGCTTACGGCCGTCCTATTCCCTGGTTGGCTGTTGAAGACGGCACAAAACAGGTCGAGCCGCCAGACCCCTGTAGACGATTGATCGCCCGTATGCAAAGGGCCTTTCTCGAACAGACCGGCAGACTGGACGATCAGGGACGGATCCTGGTGCCGGGTTTGACCATGGGCATCCTGGGCAACCAGGCCCTGCCCGGATCGGATGGTTCCCTGGGTAGGCCGGCAGTGGAGCCCGCCTATGCGACCCGTCTGACCCAGGACTTCCGGGCATCGGGCATCCTGCACCTGATGGCGGTCTCTGGCGGGCACTTCATGATCCTGGCCTCGCTGTTGGTCAGGATCATGCGAGCCCTGCGCTCGCCGCCCTTGTTGATGGCCTTGGTTTTGTCTGCCGCCTATCTGGGTTTGGGCATGCTGATGGTTCCCGGGGATTCAGTCTTGCGAGCTCAGGCCATGGGGCTTCTTTCGGCATTGGCTCTGGCCGCCTGCCGGCCTGCCCAGTCATTGAATACGCTGTCCTGGTGCGTCCTGCTGGTCCTGATCCTGCGACCTTCCATGGCTGCCAGCTTCGGCTTCGCTCTCTCCTGTGGAGCCGTGCTGGGCATCGGGTTGGGTAACCGGCGGTTGTCGGCCCTCCTTGAGGATCATCTGCCGGCATTTCTGGCACGACCATTGGCCACGACCATGTGCGCCCAGGCCGGTACGCTGCCCGTGCAGGTGCTGATGAGTCCTGGGTTGCCTCTGCTGGCTCCACTGGCCAACCTGCTGGTCACCCCTGTGGTCGACGCTGCCACAGTGACCGGCCTGCTGGCATTGCTCACCTCCTGGCTCTGGCCACCAGTGGGTCTGTTGCTGGCCCGACTGACCTCCCTGGGTACCGGAGTCATGGCTTTTGCCGCCACCTGGCTGGGCGAAGCGGCTGCTCCGGCGGCCTGGCCACCGGGGCCGGTCGGCAGCGCCTGCCTGGTCGGTCTGGGTCTCATGGCCCTGATCGATCATCGGTTGATGCGATGCATCCGTGCTCGGGAGCGGGACCATTCATGGCCGGCTGTGACAGGGGCGAATTCGGGGGTTCCCTTCCGGCCGTCGGCCTGGTTGTCAGCCAAGGGCTGGCTGCGGCAGACCTATGGCCTTCTAGCCCAGCTGGTCTTCAAAAACGACCCAGGTTAATGTCCAGCGATGAAGGGAGATTTGAGTCATGACCAAAGCTCAGCAGGAGAACCCTTCCGTCCATCTGGTGGTCGGCGGCGATCCCTTCCTCAACGCTCAGCGTTTCAAAGAGCTGTGCGCGCAGGCATGCGCCGCCCATCCGGACAGCGAATACATAGAGCTGGACGCGGCGGACTGCGACGCGTACGCCTTTCAGGAGGCGGTCGGTCCCTCCCTGCTCAGTCAGACGTCTGTGGTTTGTCTGGATGATCTGCAGGCGGCTGATGAAGCCCTGAGCCAGGCCTTGATTGATTTCTGCCGTGAGAGCGCAGGGGACGAATCCAGCATCGTCATCGCACGTCATGACGGAGGCAACCGGGGCCGCAGGCTCTTGGACCAAATGGCGCGGGTCGGAGCGGTGACGGAGCGGATGCCGGATCTGAAGAAGTTCGACGACAAGGTCGACTTCGTCTACGGGCGTTTCAAAGCCCATCAGCGCCGCATCCAGCCACGGGCGGCCCAGCGCCTGGTTGATGTCCTGGGCGAGCGCACTCCGGAACTGGCTGCCATGTGCTCCCAGCTCTGCTTCGATTTTGACCAGGATCCCATGACTCTGGAGATCGTCAACCGTTATCTGACCGACAACCCGGCTGTATCCGGATTCGCGGTGGCGGACAGGGCCCTTGCTGGCAGGCCGGCTCAAGCCGTCGTCGCTCTGCGTACGGCTCTGGAGCAGGGCAACGAACCAGTCTCCCTGATTGGCGTACTGGCCCTGAAGTTGCGGACGCTAGCCAAGGAGGCGGCCATCGAGTCGGGATCCATTACCACAGCCGAGGCCAAGGCTGCCTACTGGCAGTTGCGGGAGGCCAAGAGACAGCTGCATGGATGGACCTCCTCCGGCCTGGCGGCCTGCATCGAGGCCTTGGCCCAGGCTGATGAGATCAGCAAGACCAGCAGTGGCGATGCCCGCTATGCTCTGGAACGGGCAGTGGAGCTGATCGCCGCCAAGGGAAGGACATTGGCATGAGCCAGCAGGATGGATTGGAACTGGCGGTGCCTACAGGCGAGGACATGCAACGCCTGGGCAGAAACCTGGCCTCGTGTCTGCAAGGCGGGGACGTGATCCTCCTGTCCGGGCCTCTGGGGGCGGGTAAGACCACACTGGCCCAGGGGCTGGGCGACGGACTTGGAGTGGACGGCCCTGTGGTCTCGCCCACGTTTACCATCGCCAGGGAGCTGCATGGCCACCTGTCCGACGGCTCGCCGGTTACCCTGATCCACGTGGATGCCTACCGGCTGGGCGGACAGGACTATCTGCCTGGCGAGGATGCCGTGGATCGGCTCCTGGACGAGCTGGAATCCCTTGGTCTGGATGAGGAATTGGAAGACCCTGGCCAAAGGACCATCGTTCTGATGGAATGGGGCGAGCAGATGGCCTCCGCCCTGGCCGATCAACGTCTGGAAGTGAGCATCGCCCGACCCGTGGATCCCCGGGAAGATCCTGAGGCGCCACCCAGCTCCCAGGGTCAGCGTATGGTACGTCTGCGTGGAGTGGGTCCGTCTTGGGCCAATAGAATGGATCAGCTGAGAAAGGCGATGACGGCATGAGCGGGACCGATACGCCCCTTTTGGTGATCGATACCTCCTATGGCTCGACTGTTGGGCTGCCGGGGCGGGAGCCGTGCATCGAGATCGACTCGCGCTCGCACGTAGAACGCCTCCAGGTCAATATCGCCAAGGTCATGGATCAGGCTGGGCTGTCTGCAGACGATCTGCGGACCATCGTGGTGGGACTGGGGCCTGCACCCTTCACCGGTCTGCGGGCAGGCATCGTCACCGCCAAAGCCCTGGCGTTTGCCACGGGTGCCCGTCTGCTGGGACAGGACATCCTGGAGCCGCAGGCCCGCTATGCCTACAGCCGGTTCAAGCGGCAGGGTCAGGACCATTCACGGCTTCTGGTCCTGGCTGTCAATGATGCACGACGGCGGCAGCTCTACTACCGTCTGTTTGACGACTTCGATGGCGCGGAGGCCCCGTCCCGGCCGCTGACCGACATGAGCATCGACTATCCAACGGTGATCTGTGAGAAGATCGCGGCCATCGTGGAAGAGCGGGAGTCTGTGGACCAGGGGCCAGTCACTCTGGTCATTAGCGGTCATGGAGCCGGCCGCTATGCCGACCAATGGGAGCGTCTGGATAAGCGTTCCGATATACGGGTGGTGCTGGATGAAGGATCCTTCCTGGCGGATCGGACACGGGGGACAGGCCTGATGGCTGCTTGCGCTAGCAGACGTGCCCAGCATGGGCTGATCGACCCGGTGGAGCCCCTTTATCTTCGTCGGCCGGACGTCTCCGTGCCCAATCCGCTTAAGCACGTGGCAATCCAATCATGATTCGTGGGGCGGTCTTTGAAGACCTGGACCGGCTGGTCGATCTGGAGTCACGCATTTTCGGTGACCAGGCCTGGAGCCGGCAGGAGCTGCGGTTCGAGTTGTCTGCGCCTTCACGCACCTATCTGGTCTGGGAAGACCAGGGTGCCATCCTGGGCTACGGAGGTTATTGGTCGGGTGAAAGGGATGCCGAGCTGATGACCCTCGGGGTCTTGCCGGAAGCCCGGCATCGGGGTATTGCAGGATCTCTGCTGGCCAGGATAATTACGGGAGCTGATCGCGAGGGTCTGCAACGCATGAATCTGAAGGTCCGCGTAGATAACCCTGCGGCCATTGACCTCTACAAGAACTTTGGCTTCTCACAGGCTGGTCTATGCAAGGGTTACTATCAGCCTGAAGACGTGGATGCCTGGGCTATGACCAGACCTTTGAGCTCGATTGGACCGGGACCGGTGGGTTTTGTCAGCAACAAGCCTTCGGAAGGACAGGAAAGGATCATTGACCATGAGTGAGCCACTGGTGCTTGGCATCGAATCCACCTGCGACGAGACCGCTGCCGCCCTGGTTCAGGGCAACCGGCTGCTGTCCAACGTGGTGGCATCCTCCATGAACGAGCACGCCCGCTATGGTGGTGTCATCCCCGAGATCGCCTCGCGGGCACATGCTGAGTCCTTTGTACCGGTCGTCTCCAAGGCCCTGAAGGATGCGGATATGGACCTGTCCCAGGTGGATGCCATAGCAGTCTCGGCTGGTCCTGGACTGGCTGGATGCCTGGCTGTAGGCGTTTCCGGTGCCAAGGCGCTGGCTTGGGCGGCGAAGAAGCCCTTGTATGGCATCAACCATGTCATAGGACATATCGCGGTCACCCAGCTCCAATTCGGATCCTTCCCCAAAAATGCCCTGGCCCTGATAGTCTCCGGCGGCCACACCTCATTGCTGCATGTGGATGATCTGGCGCGATCGGTCCAGGTGGTGGGCACCACCTTGGATGACGCGGCGGGGGAGTGCTTCGACAAGATTGCACGCTTGCTTGGCTTCCCCTATCCGGGCGGCCCCCACATCGACCGCCATGCCCGTCTGGGCGATCCTCACGCCATCGCCGTGCCCCAGGGATTGACCAAGGGCCGGGCCGGGGCCGAGCATCCTTATGACTTCAGCTTTTCGGGGGTCAAGACCGCCGTGGCTCGATGGGTCGAACGCAGACAGCAGGCCGGGCTCGACATTCCCGTGGACGATGTCTGTGCCTCCCTGGCTGATTCCGTGGCCACCGTCCTGTCCCGCAAGGCCATGGCCGCATGCCACAGGTTCGACACGGATACTCTGATTGTCGGCGGCGGGTTCTCGGCCAACTCGCAGCTGCGTGGCAAGCTTCAGGAATTCGGCGAGCAGGAGGGCATCAAGGTCCGCATTCCCAAGATCAACCTGTGCACGGACAATGGCGCCATGGTGGCCATGTTGGGCGTCAATCTGGTCCAGGCCGGACTGTCCCCTTCCGCTCCTGACTTCTCCATCGATTCGGCCATGCCCATGGACAGAATTCTCATGTAATCGACACGCCAAGTTGTCGGATACGAGGGTCCTGACTATAGTATGGTAATTGTGTTCAGCGAGAGTTGAACGGGACATTCCCGCATAGCTCAGTTGGCAGAGCGTTCGACTGTTAATCGAAATGTCGCTGGTTCAAGCCCAGCTGCGGGAGCTCTCAACCGCCGGTTCTCCGGCGGTTTTTTTTTTTTACTTTTATTCTGTGATCAATCCAAGGAATGCAAGCCCCATTGCCCTAGGTGCTCTAGGTTGCTGTATGCACAAATGTCAGAATGATCATTTGATCGAATTGCTTTTCAAGATGAATGATTAGGTAGCCTTTCGTTTAACACCAGGCGGTCCATTTCGAGATTGTGCGAAGCTGTAGCCGAGTGCTTTGCAGAATACACAACGTTGTACCATTCAGATGATCCATGGTTCCAATATGGATGAGAAGCATGGACGACAAAGTCAGAACGAGGGAGTCAGACAGTGACGCAAGGGCAGCAAACTCACAGGAGCAGGGCACAGTTCAGGGTGGATGAGGAGCAGGAGTCCACACCCATCGACGATCGACTCTTCGGATCTTTCGTGGAGCACCTGGGCCGGGGCATCTATTCGGGCATCTATGAGCCGGGTCATCCGACAGCAGACGAGCAGGGTTTTCGCGGTGACGTCATGAATTTGGTCAAGGAATTGGGCGTGACCACCATCCGATATCCGGGCGGCAACTTCGTCTCAGGCTATCGTTGGGAAGATGGCGTGGGTCCGCGCGAAAGCCGTCCTCGTCGCCTCGACCTGGCCTGGCACTCTAGTGAAAGCAACGAGTTCGGCCTGCATGAGATGAGCGACTGGCTGGACAGACTGGGTGGCAACGAGCTCATGGAAGCCGTCAACCTAGGCACCAGGGGCATGCAGGAGGCCTTGGATCTGCTCGAATACTGCAATGTGCCATCGGGTACTGAGCTGTCGGAACGGCGGCGTGCCAATGGCCATGATCGCCCCTTCGGCATCAAAATGTGGTGCCTGGGCAACGAAATGGACGGCGACTGGCAGATCGGCCACAAGAGTGCACCGGAATACGCCGATCTGGCCAACCGGACGGCTGTGGCCATGCGGATGATCGATCCGGAACTGGATTTGGTTGTATGTGGATCTTCTTCGCACACCATGCCCACTTTCGGTCTCTGGGAGCGTACCGTCCTGGAGCGCTGCTTCGAAAATGTGAACTTCCTTTCATGCCATGCCTATTACGCGCCCAAGGATGGAGACATGGCCAGCTTTCTGGCTTCCGGCGTGGACATGGACAGTTTCATTACCGATGTGGCGGCCATCATCGCCGCCTCGCGTGCCCGGCTGGGCAGTGATCATCAGGTTTTCATCTCCTTCGATGAGTGGAATGTCTGGTACCAGGATGCTCAGGCCAGCAAATCGCCGGAAGGCATCGGCAATTGGCCGCTTGGCGCGCCGCTTTTGGAGGATGTCTATTCGGTGGCAGATGCCGTGGTGGTGGGTGACCTGCTGATCACATTGCTCAGGCATGCTGACGTCGTTCATGCGGCCAGCCTGGCGCAGCTGGTCAACGTCATTGCCCCCATCATGACCGAGCCCGGCGGCCCGGCCTGGAGGCAGACCATTTTCTATCCCTTCGCCCTGACTGCCCGTTATGCGCGGGGTGCCCGTGTACTCAAGAGCCTGCAAAGCTGCGACACCTATGAGACCTCCCGCTATGGCCAGGTGCCCATGACTGATTCTGTGGCCGTCAGAGGTGCCGACGGTTCCCTAAGCATATTTGCGGTCAACCGTAGTCTTGAGCGTTCCGTTGATTGTAGAATCGCGCTGCCTGAACAGGATCGACATCGGAAGGCGACGGTCAACACCCTGCACGAGGATGACCCATCGGCTCGCAACACCCTTGAACATCAGGAGCGGGTCGTCATGCACGCCAGGCAAGACTTCAGGATGGATGAGGACGCCATAAGCCTTCAACTGCCTCCCATCTCCTGGACGGTCATTCATCTAGCTTAAGGGTCAATGAAGTCATCTTGGATAAAAACACCTTTCCAGGATTCTCAAGTATGGTTTCTCTGCGGTCAATCTGGGTGTGGACGATTACATATTCGACCACATGCCTCTTTCCGGTTCACATGGCTTTGGTATCCAATCCATCATGATGGTGGGCGCCCAATCGGGTACCCAAGATGACGGAATGAAGGTGCGACTATGGCCTGTGCGCGTGACCATAAGAACAAGGGCATTGGGCGAGTTACCAGCCGGATGCCCATCATGCCTTCCGGCTGTCGGCCCCCTTGGTTTCCCAGGACGCTGCTGGTGTTGACGCTGGCATTGGTCCTGTCGACCGCGGGGCCTACGGCAACCGTCGCGTCTCAGCCTGCGCCGACCCTGCCTTCGGCTGCAGCTCCGGCGCAGAACGGTCGAGTTACCTCATCGACCTCAGCCTGTCGCCGGGGCTGGCTGTGGCCCCTTGAACCTTTGCCTGGTGATAAGGCCGTCCCAGAGATTATGCGTCCCTTTGATCCTTCGGATCATCCATGGCTGAGCGGTCATCGCGGGATCGATCTGGCAGTGCAACAAGGCAGGCACATCCGGGCCCCGGCAGATGGTGTCATCACTTTTGTCGGTTCTGTAGCAGGCAAGGACGTGGTCTCCATTCGTCACGGCAAACTGACCTCCACCTATGAGCCAGCGAAGAGCTCATTGCCGGCAGGAACTCGGCTGCAGGCCGGCACAGTCTGGGGAGAAGTAGAGGGGGTCTCTGACCACTGTGATCAAGATTGTCTGCATTGGGGGCTGAAAGATGGTCACAATCACTATCTGGATCCGGGCGCTAAAGTCGGACGGCACCGCATTCGTCTCAAGCCTCTATAGGAGTGCGCGGTCCGCTTGCGAGACTCGCGCGTCTGCAGACCAGGTATATCGCCGGCCCGGGGGAGCGGTTAGAATCGTAAAGCATAACGCCGTTTCAGCAGGGAGTGGTCATGCAGAACATGCAGGAAGAATTTACGCGTCCGCTTGAGAAGCCCATAGATGCCGATGCCGGTGTCTTCTCCCTGCTTGAGGACAGGGTGGAGCGCCTGGGCGACGATCCTTTGATCGAATACCGGAGCGGACGTGAGTGGAGCACGATAACGGCCCGTGAGTTTCGCGACCGTGTGATCGCGCTGGCCAAGGGGCTTATGGCCCGGGGGGTAGGCCGGGGGGATTCGGTGGCTATCGTCTCGCACACCCGATGGGAATGGACTGCCCTGGACATGGCCATCCTGTCCATCGGAGCCGTGACGGTGCCGGTCTACGAGACTGACTCCCCCGATCAGATTCGACGCATCTTCAACGACTCCCATGTCGGTATGGCCTTTCTAGAGGATGACGACATGAGGGCCCGAGTAGATGCGGTTCGCTCCCAGTGTGCCTATCTGAACGACTTGTATGTGATCACCAGGGGAGCACTGACCACCATGACCGCCTACGGACGGGCGGTGGACCAGGCAGATTTCCAGGCCCGTGCCGACTCGGTGCAGGGTTCCGACTTGGCCACCATCGTCTATACCTCAGGCTCTACGGGTAAGCCCAAGGGTATAGAACTCAGCCATAGCAACATCGTCTTCACTGTCCGTTCAGGTACTCAAGCAGTCCCTGACATCTGCCTGGGTGAGGGCAAGCGGCTTCTGCTCTGCCTGCCCCTGGCCCACGCTTTCGCCCGCTGCCTGCAGTTCTTCGCCATTGCCACGGATCTCACCCTGGGGCTTACCGGGTCCATCCGCAATCTGTTGCAGGACATGCAGACCTTCAAGCCCACTTTCATCCTGGCCGTGCCGCGAATCTTCGAGAAGATTTACAACGCTGCCTCCCAGCGGGCCGGAACAGGCGCCAGGGGCAGGATTTTCCTGGATGCTGCAGGAGTGGCCAGGCAGTGGTCCCGTCATCAGCAGACCGGAAGCCGGGTTCCCATGTCGCTGAAGACCAAGCACCTCATGTACACAGGCACCGTTTACGACCCCATCCTGGAGGCCTTGGGCGGCCGGGTCCGGTCTGCCATTTCGGGCGGTGCCCCCTTGGACAGGGATATTGCGGACTTCTTCAACGGCATAGGTCTGCCCCTGCTGGAGGGCTACGGCATGACCGAGACCATGGGCCCGGTGACGGTCAACCCCACCGAAGGCTACAGGCTGGGCACCATCGGCCTGCCCATGCCCGGCATCACCGTGGGCATCGACCAGGAGGGCCAGCTGTGTGTCAAGGGCCCCGATGTCTGCATGGGCTACCACAACCATCCGGAAATCACCACTAGGCAGATTCGCGACGGTTGGCTGCTGACCGGCGATCTGGGCAGTCTGGACGAAGACGGCTTCGTTCGGTTGACCGGTCGGCGCAAGGAGATCATCATCACAGCAGGGGGTAAAAACATTTCGCCGTCGCTGCTGGAAACAGCCGTTGAACGTTCGCCCATTATCAGCCATTGCATGGTCATCGGAGACCGTAGGCCTTTCATTTCGGCCCTGATCACCCTCAATCTCGAGGAGGTCAACAAGTGGCTGTGGGACCAGGGCGCTGAACCCTTGAACGATGCCGCTTCGGCTGGGGAGAACCCTATCATCCGCACGGAGATCGATCGTGCGGTAGACGCGGCCAATGCGCAGGTCTCACGGGCCGAGGGCATCCGCCGCTATCTGGTTCTGGACCAGGACTTCACTCGTGAAAATGGACTGCTCACCGCGTCATACAAGCCCCGTCGTCAGGAGGTTCTCAAGCGGTATGAAGACCAGATCGAGCAGAAGATCTATGCTCAGAGACCTGCGTCGGCCGGCTTGATGTAGCCTGTATCAATCAGAGCCGCCTTGAGGTTGGAGGCCGAAACCGCAACCAAGGGTCTTGACAGGCGGCGCTGTTGCTTGCCGTCCTGGTTGACGGTGTGGATCGTATCCATGGCTGGCACTTTGCCCTGGCTGTTGAGCCCGACACAGGCCTTGGCCATATCAGTCGCAAGACCCAGTCTGTCCTCCAGACCAGTCATCCACTGCCGTCCGTCTACGATTTGAGGGATGTTGTCCACGTAGGCCCCGTATCCACTGATGACGGGCCAGGCAGCGTGGTCGTCCGAGGGCGTGGAATCCTGAGTCCTGCCCGTGGTCTGTGAAGGATCCGCCTGCGACGCCGTCGGATTCTGGGCTGCAGGGCTCTGAGCGGGTTTGGGCACGCGCTGCCGGTGCAGATCCTGATGACCGACCATGGATCCCACAATGCCTGATATTGAGATCTCCGGGTTGACGTCCGCTGAAGAACCCCGATACCCCAGATCCCCGAGCTCAGAGACCACGCCGGAAACAATGAAGTCGTTCATGGCCAGAATGCCGTCCACCTCGGTGTGGGTCTTGGCATCATCGTTCATGGCCAGGCGGGTCGCCAGCTCTTTGCCGGTAGCCGAAGCGTCCTTGCCTGGATCAAAGGCGATCGCCTGCCAGTCCTTCTCGGTGCTGTCTGCCTTCAGGAGCCCAGAGGGGCTGATAGCCCGTCCATCCTTGAAGTAGGGCCCCAGCACCTGCCAGATTCCAGCGAAAGCTTGGGCGGGGAAGGAATTCTGCTCAGCCTGGACGGTTTCAACACCCTTGTCAGCAGGGGATGCATCAGATGATGCGTCAGCTGTCCGGTTCGGCAGCAGGATTTCGATGCGGCAGGGGTTGTCCTTGCTGGCCTTGTCCAGTTCCAGTTTGCTGGCCAGTTTGTCCGCCTGCATCTGACCGATGGCCCGTGCATCAGATAATTGCACGAACAGATCCGGTTGGATACCCGGCACCTGGTTGGCCAGCAGGACCACATGCATGCCCGCGCCCGCAGCCAGACGCAGAGAAGAGACCAGACGTGCGCGCGCCTTGTCTTTGGCATCGGCATCCAATGACTTGCTGATATAGTCGCCATACTGGCGGGTGATGGAATCTGGCGAGGTCATGGGTGCCACCACCAGTGTGGTCGGCTCTGAAGTCTTCCCGGCCTTGCGCTCCGAAAGGCGGTTGACCAGGTAATCCTGCAGCTCCTTGCTCTGATCCTCCAGGTTCCCGCTGGTGTAGGCATCGATGTGTTTATTGGGAAGATGCTCCTTGGCCAGTGCTGCCTTGAGCTCAGGAACCAGCGCGGCCCACTTGTTGATGGGCGTGTGCTGGGAGAGGGTGATGCCGTCGGAGGGAGTGAAAATAGCCACCCGACCGGGGACCTCAGCGGCCGCAGTAGCCCCTTGGCTCTGTGGGGCGCTCGGAGACTGTTGCCCACTGCCCAAGGCCGGACCACCGCAAGCACCAGCCGATGCCACCATGACCAAACTCGCCAGCAGGGCCAGCAAGCCGGACAAATGCCGTGCAAAGCCGGTCTTCTTCACGTTCGCTCCTTCGTTCCGACAGAGCCCGACTCTGGCCGGGTCCCGAGCAACCATTCTATGGGCTCTCGGGCAGGAGCGTATGAAAGGCCGATGTTTCGCGTAGACGGTCCTCGCCGGTGGAACTGACAGTGAAGGCTGATCTGCGGAGAGTAATCGCCTGCAATAACCGTCTGCAATGGCAAAAAGAGGGTGTTGTTGTCTTATCTGCTAGTCTGCCGCTGCAGCACCTGAAGACATACGCTCGGCAAGAGCATGGTCCAAGGCGTCCATGAACCCTTCGGTGTCCAGCCAAGGCTGATCAGGACCCACCAGGCTGGCAAGATCCTTGGTCATGCGACCGGAGCGTACGGTCTCGATGACCACGGATTCCAGTGTTTGCGCGAACTCGGCCACCTTGGGCGTGTCATCCAGCCGCGCCCGCTGCTTGAGCCCGCCGGTCCAGGCGAAAATGGAGGCGATCGGGTTGGTGGAGGTGGTTTCCCCCTTGAGCCAGCGCCGGTAATGCCTGGTCACGGTCCCATGGGCGGCCTCGGCCTCTACCGTCTGCCCATCGGCCGTCATCAACATGGAGGTCATAAGGCCAAGGGAGCCAAACCCTTGAGCTATTGCATCGGACTGGACGTCGCCGTCGTAGTTCTTGCAGGCCCAGACATAGCCGCCCTGCCACTTGAGCGAGGAGGCCACCATATCGTCAATCAGCCGATGCTGGTAGGTCAGCCCCTCTTGCTCGAACCGATCCTGATACTCCTGCGCGTAGATCTGGGCGAAAATGTCCTTGAACCGGCCGTCGTAGGCCTTGAGAATGGTGTTTTTAGTGCTCAAGTAGACCGGATAGTGTCTCTGCAGGGCATAGTTGAAGCAGGATCGGGCAAAGTCGCGGATGGAATTATCAAGGTTGAACTGCACTTGTGCCACACCCGGACCTGGGTAGACGGTCACCTCTCGGGTCACCGGGTCGCTCCCGTCTTCAGGAGTGAAGACGACGCTGAGCTTTCCCGGCCCGGGAACAGTGAAATCAGTCGCCTGGTATTGGTCGCCGAAGGCATGGCGGGCCACCACGATGGGCTTGGACCATCCGGGAACCAGCCGGGGAATGTTGTCGATGACGATGGGCTCGCGGAAGATGGTTCCGCCAAGAATGTTGCGGATGGTACCGTTGGGCGACTTCCACATGCGCTTGAGACCGAATTCCTTTACCCGGGCCTCGTCCGGGGTAATGGTGGCGCACTTGACGCCCACGTGCTCGCGCTGAATGGCCTGCGCCGCCTGCACGGTGACCTTGTCGTCGGTGGCGTCCCTGTTGCGGATGCCCAGGTCGTAATAGTCTAGGTCCACGTCCAGGTAGGGCAGAATCAGCCGTTCCTTGATCATTTTCCAGATGACCCGGGTCATCTCGTCACCGTCGAGCTCGACGATACGTCCTTTCACGGCGATCTTGTCCATGGCGGCCTCCTATCGATCGGCGGGTCGGGGACCGGATGCTCCCGATGCCTCAGTTGCGCTCGCGAACTGTTTTATCCCAAGTTTGTTACTCTCTGTTCCCATGCTCGTAACCCGTTCGTAGCACGTCGGAGCGTCATTGTGAGGCGCTAGGCTGGCAGACATGACACAGGAAATCGAAATCGGTCTCGGCAAGAAGGCCACGGTGGCCTACACGCTCGATGATGTCTCCATACTCCCCTCAAGAAGGACCCGGGATCCCCAGGATGTCTCCACGGCCTGGCAGGTGGATGCCTACGAGTTCGACCTGCCGCTATTGGCGGCGCCCATGGATTCGGTCACCAGCCCGGAGACGGCCATAGCCCTGGGACGGATGGGCGGACTGGGCGTGCTGGACCTGGAGGGACTGTGGACTCGATATGAGGATCCGCGTCCGCAGCTGGACCGGATAGCACATGCCTCGCCGGAGCAGGCGACCGGGGTTATTCAGGAGGCCTACCGGGAGCCGGTCAAGGCGGAGCTGATCACCCGCCGTCTGCAGGAGATTCGCAAGGCCGGGGTCACGGTGGCCGGAGCCCTGTCCCCTCAGCGCACCCAGGAGTTCTATGCCACGGTGGTCGATGCGGGCGTGGACCTCTTCGTGATCCGAGGAACGGCGGTCTCGGCCGAACACGTTTCCACCAGCCATGAGCCCCTGAATTTGAAGAAGTTCATCTATGACCTGGACGTTCCGGTCATCGTCGGCGGGGCCGCCACCTATCAGGCTGCCCTGCATCTGATGCGCACCGGAGCCGCCGGTGTGCTGGTTGGGTTCGGCGGGGGAGCGTCATCCACTGATTCCGCCACCATCGGAATCCAAGCGCCTATGGCCACGGCCATCTCGGATGTGGCCGAGGCGCGTCGCGACTACCTGGACGAGTCGGGCGGACGTTACGTTCAGGTCATCGCTGATGGGGAGACCGGTACCTCGGGTTCCTTTGTCAAGGCCTTGGCCATGGGGGCCGACGCGGTCATGCTGGGCACGCCCTTAGCCAAGGCTACGGAGGCTCCCGGCCAAGGCATGCACTGGGGGGCCGAAGCTCATCATCCTGAACTGCCGAGGGGCCGCAGGGTCCAGGTCGGTCAGGTGGGCAGCCTGGAGCGCATACTCTTCGGTCCCAGCGATCGCACCGACGGCAGTCTGAATCTGATCGGGGCCCTGCGCCGGGCCATGGCTTCCACCGGTTATGTGGATGTCAAGAACTTCCAGAAGTGCCGTGTGGCAGTGACCCCCGCCCCCCGCTGCTGAGTAGCACAGGGGCATTCACGGTCCATTTATCCACAATCTGTCTAAAGGCCGGTCCAGGTTGACCACATTCCTGAACCGGCCTTTACAATCCCTCAGCGCATTCTTACTCTGGACGTATTCGCTGTCGTTGCGTCGGTTGCCCAGTGCACCTCGCCGGCATGGGAGGGGGAACAAGCACATAGTAGTGCGAGGGGAGAAGTATGACGGAGTATATGGATCTGGCACCGGTCTGGGACCAAGATCAAGCAACCGAGGAGTCGACAGGACAGGAGGTCGGCGGCTGGTGGCCGTCAACCTGTACACAGGTGCCCTTGGGATTTGGCGACATCAATCTGACAGTGCGAACGGTCAACTTCATCCGGCCTGGGGATGCCGCCGGGCATGAGGGTCTGTCTGCGGATCTCAAGCGTATTCTTGTCAATCTGTGCGCCTTGGCATCCAGGGTCTTCGATGTCTTGCGGGGCCGTTTACCTATGAAGAGCCTGGATCGTGTGCTCAACCGCGTCTGCATGGAACGATTGGCCCTGCTGGCCCAGTTGCTACGGGATCGGCATCTGGGCATGGTCCGTACAGCGGACCATGCCGGCATGACTTACCTGCCGCTGATTCCTAAACTGGTTGAGATCTACCGCGTAGACCGTGACCGGTACGAAACCACCATCGGATTTCTGGTCGGCGAGCGCACTGTGCTGACCAACCTGATTGTCGCCAGGAGCGGTTCGCGCTGGGTCTGTGTGCGCTTCGACATGGGCTAGGCGGCGGCTTTGGCGGGTTGACCCATATGATGGTGGGTATGTTGCGTGAATATACGGTCGAGCTTCAACACCCGACGACGGACAAGGACACCATCTATTCACTCCTGGCAAAACGCACCGCCCGTGACCCTGAAGAGCTGGTTGCCCAGTGGCAGGATCCCATGACCAGAAACTGGCACGATGTCAAGGCCGGGCAGATGTCCGCACGGGTTCGTGCCGTGGCCAAGGGCATGATGGCTTTGGGCGTGGAAAAAGGCAGCACTGTGGTCATCTACGCCTCCACCAGTTATGACTGGGGGGTCACGGACTTTGCCTGTGCTGCCATCGGGGCGGTCTCTGTGCCCATCTACGAGACCGACTCGCCCAGCCAGGCCCAGAAGATCGTTCAGGATGTGGACTGCATCCTGGCCTTTGCCGGTGACTCAGAGCATGCACAGATCCTGGAGCAGGTCCGGGGATCCTCGCCCAAGCTCAAGTACGTCTTCAATTTCGAAGCCGGGGGCCTGAACGCAGTCAGCGAATTCGGCCAGGGGATCGAAGATGAGCGCCTGGATCAGGCCATTGCCCAAGTCAAGGCCGACGATCTGGCCACCATCGTCTACACTTCGGGCTCAACTGGGGAGCCCAAGGGCGCCATGCTCTCCAACCGGAACTTCGTCCACATCGTCTTTGTGGGCTGGGATGTGCTCTACCACATGCTGGCAGCGCCCTCCCGCCTGATGCTCTTCCTGCCCCTTGCCCACTGCTTCGCCCGCTACATCCAGTATGTGGCCATCGGCGCCCAGGGCGTGGTCGGATACGTCTCCAACGCCAAGCACCTGCTGACCGATCTGCGCACCTTCCGGCCCACATATCTGCTGGGCGTGCCCCGCGTCTTCGAGAAGGTCTACAACGCCGCCTCGCAAAAGGCCGGCACCGGCATGGCCGGCAAGGTCTTCGCCAAGGCCACCAAGCACTTCATCAAGTGGTCCAAGGACGAGCAGGAGGGGAACGGTCATTCGCTGTTTACCCGCCTGGCCCACGCCTTCTACACCAAGACCGTCGGCAACACAATCGAGTCCGCCCTTGGCTCCAACTTGAGCTATCTTGCCTGCGGCGGCGCGCCCATGAATGCCGACCTGGCCCATTTCTTCAATGGGATCGACGGGATCACCTTCATCCAGGGCTACGGGATGACCGAGACGGCAGCACCCTGCATCGTCAACTTCGAGGATGCCAACGAGGTGGGATCGGTCGGCCGCCCTGGCTCGGGCATCACGGTCAGGCTGAGCGACGACGATGAGCTCCTGGTCAAGGGTCCCAGCGTCTTCATGGGCTACTACCATCAGCCTGAGCTTGATTCCACCGTGCTCGATAAGGACGGTTGGCTCCACACCGGTGATCTGGCCCAGATCGACGACCAGGGCTTCGTCTTCATCACCGGCCGCAAAAAGGATGTCATCATCACCGCCGGCGGCAAGAACGTGAGCCCGGCTCCCCTGGAGGATGTCATCAGCACCTGCCCCGTAGTCTCCCAGGCCGTGGTCGTGGGCGACGGCAGGCCCTTCGTAGGTGCCCTGGTCACCCTGGACGCCGGGATGCTGAAGTCCTGGCTGACCTCCCAGGGTCTGGACGCTGACATGAGCATGGAGCAGGCCAGCCACAACGAGGCCATCCATGCCTTCATCCAGCAGTATGTTGACAAGGCCAACTGCAACGTCTCGCGGGCCGAGTCGGTGCGCAAGTTCCTGGTGCTGGACAAGGACTTCAGTCAGGAGGACGGCACCCTGACCCCCAGCCTGAAGGTGGTGCGCCCCGAGGTGCTCCGCCAGTACGCTGAACTCGTGGATAAGGTCCTCTATGCGCCTAGGACTCCAGCCAAGCCTGCTGCCAAGGAGAACGACATCGTCAGCAGGGCACGGACCACCATGAGCGATTCCCTGGCCAGCATGACCGGACGCAAGCGTGATGGCCGCCAGGAGGAGGAAGCGGCCCCGGAGGACGAAAAGGACGGCCACGACGGCCGGGATGACGAGGAGTAAGCAGTGGCGATTCGTACAATCAGAGTGGTTCCCGATCCGGTTTTGCGAACCCCCTGCGATCCAGTGACCACCATCACCCCGGCTGTGCGCAGTCTGGTCCGTGACCTGGTGGACACCGTGGACGACCCGGGCAGGGCAGGCCTGTCGGCCAATCAGATCGGGGTGGGCCTGCGGGTCTTCTCCTACAACATCGGTGGCAAGGTGGGCTACATCATCAATCCGGTCATCGACAAGACCTCCGGCGAGCAGTATGGCGAGGAGGGATGCCTGTCCCTGCCCAACCTCTGGTATCCGACCAGGCGTGCCGACTACGCCCGAGCCCACGGCATCGACCTGGATGGCAAGACGGTGACTCTTGAGGGCCATGGCATCATGGGGCGGATGATCCAGCACGAGTGCGATCACCTGGACGGCCATGTCTATGTGGATCGGCTGGAGAGCGACGTCCGTCGCAAGGCCATGCAGCAGTTGAGATCAGCCAGGTAGGCAGAGGGCGAACATGATACCCGAGGTCATTGGCCTCGGGTATCATGGTAATTCGGCGTGTCACTGCGCAGGTCTGCTGTCACGGGCGGGCAGGCGCGCCAAGAGTATTCCCGAACACACGCCGCAAATTCGCGCCATGTCCGCGACGTCCTGTGTCGGTCGGCTCCTCGGAGTTGCACGCAGGTGCACATGGCCAGGCAATAACCGACAATGAAAGGTATAGACATGGCACAGATCACCATGAGCGAAATGCTGAAGGCCGGCGTCCACTTCGGACACCAGACCCGTCGTTGGAACCCCAAGATGAAGCAGTACATCCTGATGGAGCGCAACGGCATCCACATCATCAACCTCTTCAAGTCGCTCGGTCTGATCGACCAGGCCTATGACTTCATCAAGCAGACCGTGGCCCACAACGGCACCGTGCTCTTCGTGGGGACCAAGAAGCAGGCCCAGGAGGCCATCAAGGCCCAGGCCACCCGGGTGAACATGCCCTACGTCTCCGAGCGCTGGCTGGGCGGCATGCTGACCAACTTCCAGACCGTGACCAAGCGGGTCGGCCGCTTGAAGGAGCTGGAGGAGATGGACTTCGACGACGTGCATGGCTCGGGGCTGACCAAGAAGGAGCTCCTGCTGCTGCGTCGCGAGAAGGACAAGCTGGAGCGCCAGCTGGGCGGCATCCGCAACATGAACCGCACCCCCTCGGCCCTGTTCGTGGTCGACATCAACAAGGAGGCCCTGGCGGTCTCCGAGGCCAACAAGCTGGGTATCCCGGTCGTGGCCCTGGTGGACACCAACACGGATCCCGAACTTGTCACCTACCCCATTCCCGCCAACGATGATGCCATCCGTGGCGTCGAGCTGCTGACCAGGCTGATGGCCGAGGCCGTGGCCGACGGTCTGTTGGAGCGCTCCGGCAAGGCCGCCAAGACCGAGGAGGCCTCCGACCAGCCCATGGCCGAGTGGGAGAAGAACCTGCTGGAGAACAAGGACGGACAGCCGCAGGAGCAGGCCCAGGAGACTGCCCAGGCTCCCCAGGCCGAGCAGTCTGCGCAAGAGCAGCAGGAAACCCCCGCTGCCGATCAGGCCGCCTGAAATCTGACGTCTAGATAGGAGAGTTTCATGGCAAAAATCACCGCTGCACTGATCAAGGAGCTGCGCGATCAGACCGGCGCCGGCATGATGGACGTCAAGAAGGCCCTGACCGAGGCCGAGGGCGACATGGCCCGCGCCAAGGAGATCATCCGCGCCACCGGTATCCAGGCCGCAGGCGCCCGCGAGGGCCGCAAGGCCCAGGAGGGCCTGATCGCCTCCACCGTCGTCGAGGGTGGACAGGGTCAGATCGGCTACGCCGTCGAGCTCAACTCCGAGACCGACTTCGTGGCCAAGACCCCTCAGTTCGTCGAGTTCGGCCAGGAGGTCATCGACGACGTGGCCAAGGCTGATGCCTCCAACGCCGAGCAGGTCGATGCCGCTCCATCCAAGTCCGGCACCGTCAAGGAGACCGTGGAGGAGGCCGGCGCGCTCTTCCATGAGCACGTCAAGGTCGGCCAGGTGGCCCGGGTCGAGGGCCCCCGTGTGGAGATTTACGCCCACCGCAAGTCCGTGGAAATGCCCCCCTCCATCGTGGCCATGATCGCCACTGATGAGGCCGGCGCCCAGGTGGCCCATGAGGTGGCCCTGCAGATCTCCGCCATGAGCCCCAAGTGGCTCAGCCGCGAGGATGTGCCTGCCGACGTGGTGGAGTCCGAGCGTCGCGTGGCCACTGAGAAGTCCCAGGCCGAAGGCAAGCCCGAGAAGATTATCCCCAAGATCGTCGAGGGGCGTCTGAACGCCTTCTTCAAGGAGACCGTCCTTCTGGAGCAGCAGTATGTCAAGGACACTTCCAAGACCATTGGCGACCTCTTCAAGCAGGCTGGCGGCAAGGCTCTGGCCTTCGCCCGTCTCGAGGTCGGCAAGGGCGACGAAGAGGAGTAGCCCAGCAATGTACTGAGTTGCCTGGCCTGATCCTGAGCTGAGGGATAGGCAGATGACCAGCATTGATGGTAATTGACGATAGGGGAGTGGCTTTCGTGGCTGCTCCCCTTCCTTTGTCCCGAGCCTGATCAAGAAGGGGTTGTCGTCCAGCCCCGATACCCTAGTTACCGGCGTATTCCGCCCGTCATCATGTTTGGAGAAAGGGCTTTTATGACCGGATCCGATTCAGCGCAAAACCCAGCATCGCCTCGTCGTGTGCTGCTCAAGCTCTCCGGAGAGGCCTTCGGGGGAGGCGAGGTCGGCATCGACGTGCAGGTGGTCAAGCGGGTGGCCAAGGAGATCGTCCAGGCAGTACAGAGTGGCGTGCAGGTGGCCATCGTGGTGGGCGGCGGCAACTTCTTCCGTGGAGCCGAGCTCAGCCAGGCCGGAATCGAGCGTTCGCGCGGCGACTACATGGGCATGCTGGGCACGGTCATGAACTGCCTGGCCCTGCAGGATTTCCTGGAGCAGGATGGTCAGGCCACCAGGGTGCAGACAGCCATCACCATGGGCCAGGTGGCCGAGCCCTATATCCCGCTCAAGGCCATCCGTCACCTGGAAAAGGGTCGTGTGGTCATCTTCGGTGCCGGATCAGGCATGCCTTACTTCTCCACCGACACCGTCTCCATCCAGCGGGCTCTGGAGATTCATTGCGTCGAGGTCCTCATGGGCAAGAACGGTGTGGACGGCGTGTACACGGCTGATCCGCACAAGCAGGCTTCTGCGCGCATGTTCACCAATCTGAGCTACCAGCGGGCTCTGGTGGACAATCTGGCCGTCATGGATGCGGCAGCCCTGTCCATGGCCCGGGACAACGATATGCCCATCCGTGTCTTCGGACTGGAGGGTGAAGGCAACGTGACCGGAGCGCTCAAGGGCCAGCGTCTGGGTACCCTGGTCCACGGTGGTCCTGATCGTACCCTGTGACCGGTTGCGGGCACACCCCGCGCCGCTTGGCCCCTGTGGCCCCATGGCCGTAGAGTATAAGAATGACGGACCTCGCGCGCACAGGCGGATGGTCCATACAGCAAGGAGCAGATCATGACCACAGTGGTGGACCAGGCCGGAAGGCAGATGGACAAGAGCATCGAGGCGACCAAGGAGAACTTCTCGGGAATCAGGACCGGGCGTGCCAACCCCTCCTTCCTCAACGACATCATGGTGGAGTACTATGGCACTCCCACGCCCATCAAGTCGCTGGCATCCATCGGCGTCCCGGAGCCTCGCACCCTGGCCGTCACACCCTTCGACCCCTCCCAGGCGGGTGCGGTCGAGAAGGCCATCCGTGATTCGGACCTGGGCGTCAATCCCAGCCGTGACGGCAACGTCATCAGGGTCACCATGCCCGAGCTGACCGAGGAGCGTCGCCGGGATTACGTCAAGCTGGCCAAGACCAAGGCCGAGGAGGGCAAGGTGGCCGTCCGCAACATCCGGCGCAAGGTCAAGGAGGAGCTGGAGGCCAAGGTCAAGGATGGCGACCTGGGCGAGGATGAAGGCAACCGGCTGCAGAAGGAGCTGGAGACCGTCACCAAGCAGAAGAACGACATGATTGATCAGCTCCTGGATGCCAAGGAGAAGGAGATCCTCGAGGTCTGATCCGCCTGGGGAGGGTCCACACTTCATGAGTACTAAGGAAAGCTCGGCCGAGAAGGCCGGTCAGGATGCCGTCGCAACACTGAATAAGCGGACCGGGCGCAACATGCCGCAGGCGGTGGCCACTGGCGCGCTTTTGGTGGTCATCATCCTGGCCTGCATCCTGGTGCGCATCGACGCATTCATCTACCTGATCGTGATCTTCATGACCCTGGGGCTCTGGGAGCTCAGGGTGGACTTTGCCACGGCTGGCCTGCATATACCGGTGGTCGAGCTCTGGGTCTGCTCGGCTGCCACCATGCTGGCCTCCTTCTACGCTCCTGATCACGTGGCGGTCATGACCGCCGGAGTTCTGATCACCGCCCTGGTCGGGGCCCTTGCGGCCACCCGCAACCATCGCCTGGGCGGTCGGCTGGTCAAGGCGGTGAACGCCAAGCTCTCGGGCAAGGATGCGCAGACCATGGCCGATGCCTCCTACGGCGCCGCAGATGGGGAGAGCCGATCAAGCAGCCTGGCCAATGTGGGCGTCACCCTTCTGACCGTTGTCTACATCACCCTCCTGGCCTGTCTGATAACCCTGCCCACCACCTTCGGCGGGCATCCCGCCGCACACGCATTCATGGTGATTTTCCTGCCCGCCCTAAGCGACATCGGTGGTCTTCTCTTTGGTTCGCTCTTCGGCAAGCACAAGATCTCGCCCCGCATCTCTCCCGGCAAATCCGTGGAGGGGTTGGCAGGCTCCATGCTCTGCTGCCTGGTCGGCGCCCTGGTCATCTTCGCGGCCACCTATCCCATGGCGATTTGGGGGCGGATCTGGTGGGTCGCTCTGCTCATGGGCATCATGGTCGGAGCCACAGGCACCCTAGGGGATCTGAGCGCATCCTTGATCAAACGCGACCTGGGGATCAAGGACATGGGCCACCTGCTCAAGGGCCATGGCGGAGTGCTGGACAGGGTGGATTCCATCCTCATGTCCGCACCGTTCATCACACTGGTTCTTTTGATTACCGGTCTGTGACCGGTATCGACGGCTGATACAGGATGAGGTAGAGGTATGACAGATGTCGATTTGACCGGTGCCGAGCCTGAAACCGGCATCACCCCAGGAGGCAAAGATGGGGCTTTCCGCGACGTTTTGGCGGCCGACCACGCCCGTCGAGGCAAGCCGCCGCGCCACTTTACGGATATGGACCAGCAGGAGCGTCAGGAGGTCTGCGCGCAACTGGGCCTGCCGAAATTCCGGGTCTCGCAGCTGGCCAACCATTACTTCAACCATCTGTCCACCAATCCGGACGATTTTACGGACTTTCCCGCAGCCAGCCGTCAGGAGGCCGCACACCGCTTCTTCCCTGAACTGATCACCCCGGTCACTGTCCAGAAGGCGGACCAGGGGACGACCATCAAGACCCTCTGGGAGCTCTTCGACGGATCCAGGATCGAGTCCGTGCTTATGCGCTATCCCTCCAGGGCCACCCTCTGCATCTCCAGCCAGGTCGGCTGCGGCATGGGTTGCCCCTTCTGCGCTACAGGTCAGCTTGGATTGACCCGGAACATGTCGACTGGCGAGATTCTGGAACAGGTCAGGGCCGCCTCCCGGATGATGCGGTCCGGACAGGTTGCCGGAGGACCCGGGCGTCTGAGCAACATTGTCTTCATGGGGATGGGCGAGCCCATGGGCAACTATCGGGCTGTGCTTTCCGCGGTCAGGCAGATCAGCGCCCTGCCGCCCAAAGGATTCGGCATCTCGGCCAGGAACATCACCGTCTCCACGGTGGGTGTGGTCCCCGGCATCCGCAAGCTGACCAAAGAGGGCATTCCGGTCCGTCTGGCCGTCTCCCTCCATGCTCCCAGCGACAAGCTGCGCGACGAGCTGGTGCCCATGAACAGGCGCTTCAACACCACCCAGGTTCTGGACGCGGCCCACGACTACTACCTGGCCAGCGGCAGACGGGTCAGCATCGAGTACGCCCTGATGCGCGGCATCAACGACCAGGCCGAGCACGCCCGTCTTCTGGCCAAGCGCCTCAACCACTACGGGGACGACTGGGCGCATGTTAACCCCATACCCTTGAATCCAATCGAGGGGTCTCGTTGGACGGCCTCCAAGCCCGAGGACGAGCAGCGCTTCCTGGACATCCTCCACAAGGCCGGCATCACTGCAACCATGAGGGACACCCGCGGATCGGACATCGACGGTGCCTGCGGGCAGCTGGCAGCCAAGGCCGTCAAGCTTCAGGCCTGAATCAGCTTTTGCAATGCGTTCATGCCATAGTGTGGACATGCCAGGGTCTTCGGACACCAGAGCAGCTAAGGTCTTGACTCAAACAAATCGGTTCAGGCAGGAAGGCAGGTCGCATGGCGGTAGCGGTTCGTGTCATTCCCTGCCTGGATGTAGACCAGGGCCGTGTGGTCAAAGGCGTCCACTTCAAGAATCTGCGCGATGCGGGCGACCCGGTCGAACTGGCTTCCGCTTACTACCAGCAGGGCGCTGACGAACTGACCTTTCTTGATGTGACAGCCTCTGGAAGCGGGCGAGCCACCATGGTGGACCTGGTCAAGAGCACTGCCGACCAGATCTTCATTCCATTGACCGTCGGCGGAGGCGTGCGGACGCCGCAGGATGTCGACACTCTTTTGCGGTCAGGGGCCGACAAGGTCGGCATCAACACGGCAGCCATTGCCAATCCGCAGGTCATCGGGGATATCGCCCAGCGGTTCGGTCGTCAGGTCCTGGTGCTCTCGGTCGATGCCCGCCGATCCAATGCCCAAGGCATTACCTCAGGATATGAAGTGACCACCATGGGTGGCCATCAGTCCACCGGCATCGATGCCATCGACTGGGTCAAACAGGCTCAAAGGCTTGGAGCCGGCGAGATCCTCCTCAACTCCATGGATGCAGACGGCACCCGTCAGGGATTCGATCTGGAGATGATCGCCGACGTGCGCAAGGCCGTATCCCTTCCGCTCATCGCCAGCGGTGGCGCAGGCAAGGCCGCCGATTTTCCTCCTGCGGTCAAGGCCGGGGCCGATGCGGTCCTGGCGGCTTCCGTCTTCCATTTCGGCCAGGTGTCCATTAAGGATGTCAAGCAGGCGCTCCATACGGCCGGGTATCCGGTTCGATGGCAGGCCTGAACCCAATCCGGCAGATAATTTCGACATCACATGCTGCATGGCACTTGCTGGCCATGTTGGCAGTCATCGGGAAACCATACCCATACCATAAACAATCAACCGACAAGGATGTGTCGGACAAATCAGGAGAATGAGGATCAATGTCACAGTCTTCGAAGGACCAGGAAGTACGTTTGGATCCGAGCATAGCGGCCAGGCTGAAGAAGGATTCCAAGGGACTTGTTGCCGCTGTGGTCCAACAGTATGACAGCCGTCAGGTGCTCATGGTCGGGTACATGGATGAGGAGGCCCTGAGACGGACCCTGACCACGGGGCGGGTCACCTTCTGGTCCCGCTCCAGACAGGAATACTGGCGTAAGGGGGACACCTCCGGGCATGTCCAATACGTCAAGGGTGTCAGCATCGACTGCGACGGGGACGCCTTGCTTATCGAAGTTGACCAGGTGGGGGCGGCCTGCCACACCGGACACAGGTCGTGTTTTGAAGCCGGAGGACCCTTGCCCGCGGTGCAGGGCAATCGTACTCAGGCACAGATGCAGAGCGAGGAAGGGTAATGGATAATCCAGTGGAGAAAGACGCTAAGGTTGTGACAGGGAATACACAGGAAACTGGAGGGAAGGGCTCTATGACCGTCTTGGATGAACTGGTGGCCGGCGCCGTGGAGGATGCAAGGAGCCGGGTGCAACAGATTCCCTTGGAAAGTCTCAAGCAACAGGTCAGGAGCATGAAGCGCAAACCTCTGGATGCCGCGCGACTGCTCAGGGAGAGCGTCGGCATTCCGATCATCGCGGAAATCAAGCGAGCCTCGCCCTCCAAGGGGTACCTTGCCGACATCAAAAATCCAGCCGCTTTAGCCCGGCAGTATGCCAACGGGGGTGCCTCGGCCATATCGGTCCTGACCGAGGGCAGACGCTTCCTGGGATCCTTGGAGGATCTGCGGCAGGTCAGACAGGCCGTGGGCATTCCCGTGCTCAACAAGAACTTCATCGTCTCCGACTACCAGGTCTGGGAGTCCAGGGCCAACGGGGCCGACATGATCCTGCTGATTGTGGCAGCCTTGGATGACACACGTCTCAAGCACCTGCTGGACCTGGCTGGGAGCCTGGGCATGACCGCCCTGGTCGAGACGCATGATCGTCAGGAGATCGAGCGGGCCATCGCGGCTGGCGCCAAGGTGATTGGCATCAACGCCCGGAATCTGAAGGACCTGAGCGTCGACGTCGACCAGTATGCCCGCCTGGCTTCCAACCTGCCCAAGGATGTGGTCAAGGTGGCCGAGTCCGGAGTGTTCGGCACGGTCGAGCTGGAGCGGTACGCGCGGGCCGGGGCCGATGCGGTCCTGATAGGAGAAGGTCTGGTCACCTCCCAGGACCAGGAGGGTACCGTTCGTTTGCTGGTGCAGGCTGGTCACCGCTTCAAGGCAGCCGAGGCCAGACCCCTGTCGACCCATGATGGTCCCTATTTCGGCCCCTATGGCGGACGTTTCGTCCCTGAGGCCCTGGTGGGCGCCCTTGATGAGCTGGAGCGTGTCTACAAGGAGGCCAAGGCTGATCCGGCCTTCCGTGAGGAGCTGAACAGACTCAACCGGGTCTATGTCGGGCGTCCCTCGGCCCTGACGCCGGCGCCTCGGTTCGCCAAGCTGATCGGCGATCGGGTCGGCGGCCAGGTCAGGGTCTTCCTGAAAAGGGAGGACCTGAACCACACGGGCGCCCACAAGATCAACAACGCCCTGGGTCAGGGGCTCCTAGTCAAGCGCATGGGCAAGACCCGGGTCATCGCGGAGACCGGTGCCGGTCAGCACGGTGTGGCCACGGCCACGGTCTGTGCCCTCCTGGGCTTCAAGTGCCGAATTTACATGGGGCAGATCGATGCCCGCAGACAGGCTCTGAACGTGGCCAGGATGCGGATGCTGGGAGCCGAAGTCGTCGAGGTGACCACCGGGACTAGGATCCTCAAGGATGCCATCAATGAGGCCCTGCGCGACTGGGTGACCAACGTGGAGTCCACCCACTACCTGCTGGGCACGGTTGCCGGCCCCCATCCCTTCCCAACCATCGTCAGGGACTTCCAGAAGATCATCGGCGAAGAGGCATCCGCACAGCTTTCCGCATACGGCATCGATCATCCTGACGGAGTTGTGGCCTGCGTCGGCGGAGGTTCCAACGCCATCGGCATCATGAACACCTTCCTGGACGATCCACGGGTCTCCCTTTACGCATATGAGGCCGGCGGGGACGGGCCCAAGTCGGGCAAGCACGCCATCCGCCTGTCGCCAGGCACCGGTCAGATCGGCGTCTTCCAAGGAACCAAGTCCTATCTCTTGGAGGACAACCAGGGTCAGACCATGGACACCTACTCCATCTCCGCCGGTCTGGATTACGCCTCGGTTGGACCCGAGCATGCCTGGCTGCACGACATGGGCCGGGTCAAGTATGACTACGCAACCGATAAGGAGGCCATGCAGGCTTTCAGCGACCTCTGCCGGACCGAGGGCATCATCCCTGCCCTGGAGTCCTCGCACGCCTTGGCCGGAGCCAGCAAGGCAGCCACCGACCTTTTGCGCAAGGGAATCAGGAATCCTGTCATTCTGATCAACATCTCGGGCAGGGGCGACAAGGATGTAGCCACGGCGGGCAGATGGTTCGGCTACCTGTCCGAGCAGGAGGCCAGCGCTTTGGAAGCCCAGGCCGGGCACAGCAGAAGCGATCAAGCAGAAGAGGAGGCCCGATGATGGTCAACCAGCAATGGCAGTGGCAGAAAGCGCCCGTCCAGCCTGTCCAACCCCAGCCTGTGCAATCCCAGCCTGTCCAGCCTAAGGGGTTCAGCCGCACGGCCAGCCCGGTGGCGTCCACGCTGCAGGCCCTCCGCCAAGAGGGCAGGCCGGCATTCATCGGCTACTTCCCCTACGGATTCCCTGATGTGCCCACATCCTTGGAGGCCATGCGGGTCATGGTGAAAAGCGGGGTCGACATCGTCGAGATCGGACTGCCCTACAGCGACCCGGTCATGGATGGCCCGGTCATCCAGGCGGCCAGCAAGTGTGCCATCGACAATGGCGTCAAGGTCGAGGGTGTCTTCGACGCGGTCCGCCAGATCCAGGCGGACGGTGCCAGGGCTCTGGTCATGAGCTACTGGAATCTGATCATGCATCACGGAGTAGCGGATTTCGCCGCCCGGATGGCCGAGGCCGGCGGATCCGGGCTGGTCACCCCGGATCTGATCGTCGACGAATCCGGGGAATGGATAGAGCAGTCGGACCGGTATGGTCTTGACCGGGTCTATCTGGTCTCGCCCGACTCAACTGATGCACGTCTGGAGATCACCTCCCGTGCAGCCAGAGGATTCGTCTACGCGACCTCCCGGATGGGCGTGACCGGCGAACGTACCAGCATGTCCAACTCGGCGCAGAACCTGGTGGCGAGAGTCAGGCAGGCTGGGGCCCCTTATGTCTGCGTGGGCATCGGGGTGTCTACCGCCCAGCAGGCCTCCCAGGTCGGCGCCTACGCGGACGGGGTTATCGTCGGCTCGGCCCTGGTCCACTGCCTTCTGGATGACGAAGGCAGGCCGCGGAAGGACCGTAGAAAGGCACTGGAGTCCCTGGCTGAGGTTTGCTCCGACCTGCGTTGGGGCATCTCACAGGCCAGGAAGTGAATGGGCTGTAAGGTCCAGGGGCTAGATTGGGGCTTTATGACGCTTGCCTACATTCCATCGCCAGGAATCTCCAGCTTCCATCTGGGGCCGGTCACCATCAGGTTCTATGCGCTGACCATGCTTCTGGCCATCATCGTGGCTGCCTGGATCACCGCCAGGCGCTGGAAGAAGGAGGGTGGCCGGACCGACCAGATTCTGGACATCGCCATCTGCGCGGTACCGGCCGGCATCGTCGGCGCCAGGCTCTACCACGTCATCACCACCCCTGAGCGGTATTTCGGAGCTGATGGCAATCCAGCCGATATTCTGCGCATCTGGCGTGGCGGTTTGGGCATCTGGGGTGCGGTCCTCCTGGGAGCACTGGCAGCCTGGGCCTGGTGCCGTCACAAGAGCTATCCGACCGCCCTGCTGGCCGACAGTGTTGCTCCTGCCCTTCTGGTGGCCCAGGCCATCGGGCGGCTGGGCAACTGGTTCAACCAGGAACTCTACGGGGCCCCCACCACGCTGCCCTGGGGACTGAAGATCGATGCGGCAGGTTCCGCCATTGGCAGCAGCGAACAGTGCTATGACGGGGCCACCTGTCCGACAGGCACCCTCTTCCAACCCACATTTTTGTATGAGATGATCTGGAACATGATTGGCGCGGCCCTCCTGGTCTGGATCGGCCACAAGGCCGTGAACGTGCTCAAGGCGGGCTCGCTCTTCGCCCTCTATGTCATGTGGTACACCCTGGGGCGCACCTGGATCGAGGCCCTTCGTATCGACTTCGCCCACGAATTCCTGGGTGTCAGGGTCAACGTCTGGGTGTCCATGACGGTCTTCTTCCTGGCGGCTGCAGCCTTCGTCCTCATAGCACGCAAGGGCAAGCCGACCTCCCTGTTGTCCGAAAAGCTGCGGACCATCACCGAGCTTGAGGTGCGTCAGGAATCCGAGGCCCGGAGCAAGTAGGACAGGGGTCAGCTATCCGGGGGTCGGTAGGTGTGCAATTGAGCCACAAACCGGTGCCGCCGGTCTTCCGTACAACATAGAATAATCTCCATGAGCATTCAGATAGCACCCAGCATTCTTTCCGCCGATTTCGCCAACTTGGAGCGGGATCTCAAGGCTATTGCCAATGCCGATATGGTCCACGTGGATGTGATGGATCACCATTTCGTTCCCAACCTGACGCTTGGCGAGCCCGTGGTGGAGCGCATCTGCCAGGTGACCGGCCTACCGGTGGACGTGCATCTGATGATCGAGGACCCCGACCGTTGGGCCCCGGAATTCGCCAAGCTGGGTGTTGCCTCCGTCACCTTCCATACCGGGGCCGTCCATGCCCCGGTCCGTCTGGCCCGCCAGCTGCACGACATGGGGGTCAAGGCCTGCCTGGCCGTGCGCCCTGCCGAACCTGTGGAGCCGATATTCGACATTCTCGATGAGTTTGACATGATTCTGGTCATGACCGTGGAGCCAGGTTTCGGCGGCCAGAAGTTCCTGGACAATCAGATGCCAAAGACCCGCCGCCTTCGTGACCAGATCACCGCACGCGGTCTGAAGACCCACATCCAGGTGGATGGCGGGGTAAGCCCCACCACGGCTCCTATAGTGGCAGAAGCTGGAGCCGACGTTTTGGTCGCAGGCTCCGCGGTCTACGGCGCTGACGACCCGGCCAAGGCCATTGACCAGATCAGGCAGGCCGCGCAGGTAAGCTACAAGGACTGACAGGTTTTGCAGGAAGAATGGAGATAGCCAGATGAAGACCTTCGATGGGTTGTTTGAGGAGCTTACGACCAAGGCCAAGGAACGTCCGGAAGGATCCCTGACCGTGGGCGAGCTGGATAAGGGCACGCATTTCATCGGCAAGAAAATCAATGAAGAGGCTGGAGAGACCTGGATCGCCGCTGAGTATGAGGGCAAGGAGCGCACGGCCGAGGAGATGAGCCAACTACTGTACCACATTCAGGTGATGATGATCGATCGGGGCATCACCCTGGAGGATGTCTACAGGTATCTGTAACCCCTGATCCTATCCCGCTGTAGATTCGCTTCCGCAATTAGGAGGTTGCCGTGTTGAAGGTCGCGGTGCCCAATAAGGGCATGTTGTCCCAGCCCGCATGGAGGCTGTTGTCAGAGTCTGGCTATCGTCTGCGTTCCAACGATCGGCAACTGGTGGTGGATGACGTCGACAACGACATTCAGCTCTTTTACTTAAGGCCCAACGACATAGCGGTCTATGTCGGCTTGGGTACCATCGATCTGGGCATCACCGGGCGTGACCTTCTGCTCAACTCCGGAACCCGGGCCGTCGAGGTCACGCAGTTGGGATTCGGCGCGTCCACCTTCAGATTCGCCGCTCCGGAAGCCAGTGCCATCAACACCTTGCAGGACGTGGACGGCAAGCGCATTGGCACTACCTTCGACCGGCTTCTTGAGGATTACCTGACCAGCAAGGGACTCAAGGCCGAACTGATCCACTTGGACGGCGCAGTGGAGTCCTCAGTTCAGCTGGGGGTAGCAGACCTGATCGCCGATGTGGTCTCCACCGGCACCACCCTGCGTAACGCCGGGCTACGGGTCTTCGGCGATCCGATTCTGAAATCGGAGGGGATTCTCATCAGATCACCCCGTCTGGATCCGGATGATGAGCGGTTGGCGGTCATGTCCCGCAGGCTGGAGGGTGTGCTGACAGCCCGCCGCTATGTACTGATGGATTATGACATCCCGGTTGAGCGCGTGGCCATGGCCGTGGGCATCACACCAGGCTATGAGTCGCCGACAGTCTCCTCCCTGCACGACAAGCAGTGGGCCGCAGTCAGGGCCATGGTTCCTAGGGACCAGGTGAACAACCTCATGGATCGCCTCTATGAGATCGGTGCGCGTGCCATCCTTGTAACTGCCCTTCAAGCTTCTAGAATGTAGTCGGATGGCACTGATTGATCGAATTTCACGCAGCAGGTACAGCCCTGAGCCAAGGTCGGTAATTCTCACCGTACCCAATGTCATCAGCCTGCTTCGTATCCTCTCCATACCTCTTATCGCCTATCTGGTGGCCAACCGTCATCTGATCATTTCCTTGGTGGTCATGCTGATTTCGGCCCTTTCAGACGGTGTGGATGGGATCATTGCCCGCAGGTTCAACCAGGTCAGCAAGCTGGGGCAGATCCTGGATCCGGTTGCCGATCGGCTGCTGATTCTCTGTTCCGTCCTTGCCCTGAGCATCGCCTCTATACTGCCATGGTGGCTTCTGGCCCTGGTAGGTGTCCGGGATGTGCTCATGGGTCTGTTGGTTTTGGCGCTGGCCCAGCACGATTATGGACCCTTGCCAGTGCACTTCGCCGGCAAGACCGGAACGGCCGTGCTCATGCTGGCCATACCGGCCCTGATTTTTGCGGATGTGGGCACCTCAACCTTCTTCCGTCTCTTCCACCTGGTGGCACTTGCGGCCGTCATCTGGGGGGTTGGCCTTTACTGGCTGGCAGGGCTGATCTACGCACGCCAGGGCATCGGATTGCTTCGTCAGGATAGCCATCATGACTGAGCCGCAGATGACCCCCGAATCCTTCCCCGTGCCGCCTGACCGTGCCTTGATTCACCGTCGGGCGGCTTTTTCGCATTCCAGTGCGGGTCTGGAACGCCACTATGTGGACCAGGAGAGCTCGGAGCCTGCGCAGGAGTCCATGCGTCGGCGCATGGCTGATGAGTCTCTGAGACTGATTGATGACCTGACCAACCGTCCCATGGATCCCATGTTCGAGGATGCCCGTCTGCTGCCTGCCGAGCGTAGATCGCCGCTGAGCGTCTGGGTCAATCGGATACTGGTCTTCGTCATTTGTGTACTGGTCGGCCTGGCAGGCACGGGTATAGTGCAGGTGTTGCACCGGGACCCCCGTCAGAAGGTACGTGAGAAGCTCATCTCCCAGGTGGAGGCGGTCAGCAAGCGTGCCAACGATCTCAACAGTCAGATCTCGGATCTTAATGGCAACATCGATACGCTCTCGGCTCAAGAGGGCGGCCAGGGGCAAAGCAGTACGCAGACCGCTGACGATCTGACCAACGGCACCAGCAAGGTGCAGGGGCAGGGCGTCGTCATCACCTTGGCCAACCCCATTGCCTCCAAAGATTCCCGGGAGAATGCTGATCAGATCAAATTGCTCACCGACCAGGACCTGCAGTGGTTCCTGACCAAGCTTTGGTCTGCGGGGGCCGAAGCCATCGCCATCAACGGCAATAGAATAGGAACACAGACATCAGTGCGTACGGCCGGTCAGACCATTTTGGTGGGGACCACCTCGATCGAGTCACCCTATAAGATCGAAGCCATCGGCGATCAAGGTGCCTTGTCCGATCTGATGGTTCGTAGCGATCTGCAGGGCCGTCTGCGGGACCTGAAGAAGGCGAACATCACTGTCAATGTGGTCAAACAGCGACGCCTGAGTCTGAATGCAGTGAGTTTGCCCAATCTGTCCTATGCCGGAAGGAGTCATTGACATGTCGGCAATTCTCGGCCTGATTCTAGGCGTGGTGGCGGGCATCTTCCTCAAGCCCGACATTCCCATTGTCCTGCAGCCTTATTTGCCCATCATGGTGGTGGCCGCCCTGGATGCCCTGATGGGCGCAGTCCGCTCCTACTTCGAACGCAGCTTCTCGGACCGGGTCTTTGTGGTCTCCTTCATCTCCAATGTGATCACGGCTACACTTCTGGTCTTCCTGGGCAACCAGTTGGGCGTGGGTTCTCAGCTGTCTACGGCCGTCATTGTGGTGCTGGGCATCCGCATCTTCTCCAACGTCTCCGCTATTCGGCGGTTCATTTTCAAGGGGTGAGCATATGAGACACACCCTGAGGAAGAAGCGCGATGAGGGAATGCCCAAGAGCATTCCGCCTAGGAGGCCTGGACGGGTCAGGGCTCCGGCCGACGACACGCAGACCGGTGCTTTTCCGGTGGTTCGCCGTCGGCCTCTGCGCACCCTTAATTCCAACGCCACCAGGGTCAGGCTGGTTACCAGCGTCCTGGTGGCCCTGATGTGCGCCCTGCTGGGCTTTGGGTATGCGGTCCAGGTGCATAATAACCAGTCCTCCTACCAGAGTCTGTCCGAGGAGGAGCTGGTACGGGTGCTGGATGAGACCAGCAACCAGGTCGACAAGCTGGAGGAGCGCAAGAGCCAGCTCAACCAGCAGCTGACCTCCATCAAGTCCGCCGCCGACAAGCAAAAGGAAGCCGCCCGCATAGCCCAGCAGAATGAGCAGAGCAGCGGCATCCTGGCCGGACGGCTGCCTGCCCAAGGCAGGGGAGTGGTGGTGACAGTCACCGAAGACAGTGATCGGGTGGATGCTTCTACCATGTTCAATCTGATCGAAGAGCTGCGCAACGCCGGCGCCGAGGTCATATCCTTCAATGATGTCCGGGTGGTTACCAGTACGTATCTGTTGGACACCCGCACCGGCCTGCAATGTGACCACGCCAAGCTGCGCAGCCCCTACATTGTCAAGGCCATTGGGGATCCGGACAGCCTGCAGAACGCCGTCCAGATCGCCGGGGGAGTGGGTTCGCGGATCAAGGTGCAGTTCCATGCGACCGTATCCGTGGAGCAGTCGAATAGTGTCAGAATCGACCAGGTTCGACGCGTGCAGGACTACCAGTATGCAAAGCCTGTAGAATAGGCAATTATGACAGATCCTATTCCCACTGCGGGCGAGACGACCATCATCGGCATGCCGGCCCTGAACATTCCAGTCACCTCCAACGGTGACCGTCCACTGACCAAGGACGACTTGGAGACCATGGCACGATTGCCTGAGGGTACAGCCCTGCTGATCTCTACCAGGGGAGCGGTGTCAGGATCGCGTTATCTGTTGGACGAGGATCAGGTCAGCGTGGGTCGTGATCCGAAGGCGGACATTCTGTTGGACGATTCCACAGTCTCCCGGGCGCATGCCATATTCGTGCGGACTGACCAAGGTTTTCGGGTCGAGGATACTGGCAGCCTCAACGGCACTTATGTCAACCGCGAACGCGTGGACCAGGCCGACCTGCACAATGGCGACGAGATCATGATCGGCAAGTTCAGGTTGGTCTACTTCGATAATCGGGCAGTCATCGCCAAGAACTGACAGGGGGCATGACATGGCCGGTGAGATGCCGACGCTGGTACAGGGTGAACTCTTTTCGCCTGAGCAGGCTGAGGGCACGACCCGGGGCTACCGGGGAACGGTCGCGGCCAAGGTGGCTGGCATTACCTATCGGCAACTGGATTATTGGGCTCGTAAGCGAATCGTCGAGCCGTCAATCAAGGCCTCACATGGGTCAGGCTCCCGCAGGCTCTACTCCTTCAAAGATGTGGTCATCCTGGCTGTCCTCAAGCGTCTCTTGGATGCCGGTGTCAATTTGGTCAATGCCACGAACACGGTGAACTATCTCGAGCGTCGGACAGTCGGTCAACTCGAGCATGTAACGGTGGTCTGCGATGGTGATCAAGTCACCGAATGCTCAGGACCTGATCAGGTCTTTGCGCTGATGCAGTCCGGGCGTGCCGTTTTTGCTATCTCTGTGGGTGCTATCTGGCATCGCATGGATCTTGAGCTGCAGACCTGCGATCATGTGGATTTGACTACTGGACAGCTGACCCCGGGTCTGCCTGAGCGGCCTATCGACGAGCTGACGGCCATGCGTCTGCGCCAGCGCCTGGAGCAGCAGCACGAGCAGCGCCAGCGGGCTGCATGATTGTCGCGGTGGAAGCCCAAACAGGGGAGAAAAACAATAAGTAATTTGACATAACGTACATTATCGGCTTACTAGGTCACGATTCGATTTTGCGTTTTCAGGTGATTTCATGGTTACGAGGTTGCAATAGCATCACTCACAAAATAAGGGTCACCCAGGTGACCTCGGGTGACCCTAAAAAGAGACGATACAGTTCTGGCCGACTCAGTGCTGAGTTGGATCGTTGTCGAAGTAATCCTCGGCAGCCTGGCACAATTGGTCGACTTGGTTGATGACTCGGTAGCAGCCGTGAGATTCCAGTTCTCCGGGCTCAGCATAGCCCCAGCCGCATCCTAGGCAGTCCAGGCCGGTTTCCAGTGCACCATCGGCATCAGTCCAGCGGTCGCCGACCATAAGGGCACGGTCGCCGAGTTTGGCGTCAAAGCCAAGCTGTTGCAGAGCGTGGGTGATGACCTGGGCCTTGGTGATTCGTGTGGAGTCCTTGCTGGCACCATAGACACCATCTACCAGTGGCGTCAGTCCGAAGTGGTCACATACCGGCTGGGCTTGGTACTCGGGTTTGCAGGTGGCCACGGCCAATGTCAGACCTTGTTCGTGCATACGATTCAGCTGTTCGGGGATGCCGTCAAAGACCGTAGCGAGCAGACGTCCAGGGATGTGTTGTCCAGGATGGTCAGGATCATCAAATGCCGCTATCTCGCTGTAATAGCGCCGGTAAATCTGGACGCCCTTATCAATGTCTTCTTCTCTGATGCCGTTGCGACGCAGGGATACTTCTACGGCAGGGCCTATGAATCGGCGAAGCTCGCTTTCATCGGGCACAGGATGACCAAGCTCTTTGAAAGTCTGTATAACAGAGGCGATGATGCCTGGATGTGAGGCGGTCAGGGTGCCGTCCAGGTCCAGCAGAACCAGACGGCGCGGTGATTTACTCATAGTCGGGGAACCATCCTTCACGGTGCATTTTCAGACGCTTGTCAAGCACTGCTTTGAGCTCATCTTCCGACCGGCGCTCCAGCAGCATGTCCCAGTGGGTCCTGGTCGGTTTGCCGGTCTTGCCGGACTCCTGCTCGTCATGTCCTTCAAGGTGAGCAATCTGCCCGCAGCGGCACTCCCACTCCTGCGGCACCTCAGCCCCTTCAGCCAAGGGCAGGATAGTCCGATGGCCCTTGGGGCAGACATAGGCGACCTCGCTGCGTGCAGCAAAATCCACATTCTGATCGGATTCCAGGGACTTCGCCCCAATACTCATGCCGCGAAGACTGCGCTCTGCCATGATTCCTCCATACTCGTGTCCGTCACTGCCTCCAAGCTACAGAACAGTGTTGACCTGATACTTATTCCCGGATTGGGCCCGTGTTCACTCCACGCCTGTATAAGCCACAATGCCGCGGTTAACCTGGTCTGCGGCGATGCTGGCAGTCCTGGCCAGGTGGTGCCCTCCCCTGCCTAGATAGGGCTCCACTTGGACGATCTGCGTGAGCACATCGGACAGACGCTTGGCGTTGCGCACGAAGTCCCCCGCCGTCAGATCGCTGTCACGCAGGATAGTGGTCAGCGAGTCACCGCAGGCCCAGTCGTAGATGGTCGGCCCCAAGCCAAAGTCGAGTTCTGGCGGCAGCTCCAATCCAGCCTGATCGCAGCGTTCCTGTACCTGGGACCACTGACGTTTCATATCCTCCATGGCGTCAACCAGCCTGGGAGCTCGATACCCGGCCCTCTCCCCCGGCTGCTCCCCTACCCCACGGCGGGATTCGTAGACCAGCCCGGATACGGCCGCTGCAAGTTCAGCGGGTTCCAGATCGTTGAGGATGCCACGATCCAGGATCTCGGCAAGACTCAGATCCTGCTCGCTGTAAATTCGTCGAAGCAATTGCCCCTTCCGGGTCAGTCGGCAGTCGTCAGGATCCACAGGCCGTGTGTAGCGCAGGTCGGCCAGAATCTGGCAAATCCTGTCAAACTGGCGTGAGACTGACCCTGTTTTGGACTCGTACTGTTCCCGGGTGCGCTGCAGTTCCTTGTCCATGCGGATCCACCGGTTCCCCCAGCGCAGGTGCTTGGGCAGATCCGGGCACTGGCGGCAGGGATGGTTGCGCTCCTGCTCGCGCAGCTGGTCGATGTGCCGGTCAAGGTCTCGGAAGGCCCGGTCACGGGCTTTCTCACTGGAGAACCTCTGCCGCTTCAGGCGGCGGCGATCGTTCTTCTGGGCTGATGAGAGGGCTGCGCGGATGCGCATGAACTCGATCAGATCGCCACGGCTGCACTGGGCTGCCTTGCGGTAGTCCTCCAGACCGTTGGTCAGAGTCTCAATGCGTTCCTCCAGCTCCGAGGCTGATCGGTTGGCCTCCCACTGTGCAAAGGAGTGGTCCAGGGTATCCCGAGCACGCGTATAGCTGGAGGAGTTGAGCAGGTTGACGGCCATGTTGAAGGTGGGCCGGAAGCTGGAGTGCAGCGGATAGACCCTCCTGCTGGACAGGGCGGCCATGGTCTTGGGACTGAAGTCCCGGTGGTCGACCACTACTACATGGCCGATGTCGTCGATGCCGCGCCTGCCAGCCCGACCGGTCAGCTGGGTGAACTCGCCGGGGGTCAGAGCTACATGGCCGGTGCCGTCGAACTTCTCCAACTTTTCGACCACCACGCAGCGGGCGGGCATGTTGATGCCCAGGGCCAAAGTCTCGGTGGCGAAGACCACCTTAAGCAGTCCCAATTCGAACAGATGTTCGACTATCTGTCGGAAGAGGGTGACCACGCCAGCGTGATGGGCGGCGAAGCCCTGCTCCAGAGCAAAGCGGAACTGCGAGAATCCCAGCGCCTTGAGATCCTCCTTGCTGAGCTGGCCGGCCGCCATGGAGTCCACGATGTGCCGTATGCGGCGTGCCTCCTCATCGGTGGTCAGCTGCAGACCCGCCCGGATGCACTGCTGGACTGCCTGGTCGCAACCGGTGCGGGAGAAGATGAAGTAGATGCCGGGCAGCATGTCCATGAAGTCCAGCTCATCGACCACGTCGGCCCGGCTTGGACGATACCGCTCCCCCATCCGTCGCTCCGGCCTGCCGCCACGGCCATGGCGATGGTGATGCCCCTTGTCGCGGGCCTGGATGCGCTCCTGTCCGGCCTTGTCCAGCTGGGCCAACCGGGAGACCAGACGCGGGTTGATCTTTGGGGTCTGCCGTCCTGAGCCGTCGTGCCGATACAGATCCAGGATCTCTGGCTCGGTGTGTCTGTCAGCCTGGACCAGGACATGCTGCTCCAGCGGCACGGGCCTGCGCTCGGAGACCACCAGATGGGTGCGTCCGCGCACCGAGGAGATCCAGTCGGAGAATTCCTCCACGTTGGACACGGTGGCCGACAGTCCCACAATGCGGGTGGAGGCCGGAAGATGGATGATGACCTCCTCCCAGACGGGCCCCCGGAAGCGGTCGGCCAGATAGTGGACCTCGTCCAGGATTACGTACTTCAGGGCAGTCAGGGTCGAGGACTGCTCATAGAGCATGTTGCGCAGGACCTCGGTGGTCATGACCACGATGTCCGCCTCGGAGTTGATGGAGGTGTCGCCAGTCAGCAGTCCCACCCGGTCCTCGCCGTAACGGTCGACCAGGTCATGGTATTTCTGGTTGCTCAGGGCCTTGATGGGGGTGGTATAGAAAGTCTTGACGTTCTGTTCCTGGGCCAAAAATACCGCGAAGTCGGCCACAATGGTCTTGCCGGCGCCGGTGGGAGCGGCCACCAGGACGTTATCGCCATCCTCCAGGGCGGTGATGGCCTCCAGCTGGAAGTCATCCAAAGGGAAGGGCAACTTGGACTGAAAGCGTGCGGGCGCACCGGTCATTCGTTTGCGATGACGACTGAAACGGGCGTAACGTTCCGCCGGCCCCGGTTCGGATGCTGATGAATCCTGTCCGTGGTGACGATGACCTGACATGTTCCTCCAAGAACTACTTATTGAACTGCTTCCACCGCCGCCAGATGCGGCCATGGTTCCTCCTGCGCTGCTCCTTGCGTTGCAGGACCAGGGCATGGGCCTGGCTGTATCGCTCGGTTGACTGCGACAGGGGCAGGGCGAAGGCCGGGCCCTCAGTCCTATCCGTTGCCTGGGACTGCCCCGCCTCCGGAGGTTGGGGCATATGGCGGTTCAGATCGTCCGAAACCCGCCCGATCGAGCGGCTGGCTGCCATGGCGTGACGGATGGCGTAGACGGCTCCACCGATCAGCATGGCCAGCATGAAGATCACCAGAAGGATCCAGATCCATCCAGGCATGGAACTCCTCTCCGACCGGGACTAGTGCCGGTCCTGCTCCTTGTCGTGAGCGTCGCTGATGGTGATCTCGCGCTGGGCACGGGCCAGGATCATGGTGCGCAGGGTCTTGGGCGCCACTGCGGTGATGTGCTTGGCGTGGGCGATGCAGAAGGCCACGAACCAGGAGTCCGAGGAGACGGTCAGGTGAACCTTCTGACCGGAACCGCAGGGCTCCACCGAGGCACCCGGCAGGGACTTGATGTAGGGCAGGTCCGGCCGGTCGGTGATGAAGACCGCGGCCGTGCCATTGTCGAAGGACCACTTGCGCAGCTCGCTGACCGGCACGTCGGGGAACTCCACCTTGTGGCTGGGCTTGACGATGGTCGCATGTTCGATTCTGGCGATTCGCAGAACCTGCCACTGCCGGTTGCGCCCGGTGCCCTGCTTGAGGTGGCGGCTGGAATCCGAGGGCGCGTCCGCAGCCTCAGTGCCCTCTGCTGCGTCGCCGATATCGGTCCAGGCGGCGACATAGTAGACACCCTCATCCACGAAGATCTTGGCAGGGGCCACCACCTTACGGCGGGTCCGGCCGGCGGCGTCCGTGTACTCCATGTCCAGCAAGGACTCGGTCTTGATGGCTCGGCGAACCACTGAGAAGCTCTTGGGTTCGGTCTCATACCCGGTAAGGGAGAGCCAGGGTGTCTCACCAGGCCCTACGTGCGTGCGCAGGCGCTGGTAGAGCGACTCGGCCTGGGTCCTGGACTGCTCGGGCAACAGGGGCGAGTGGGCCAGATAGTTGAGCGAGGCGGTCAGCATGCTCAGGTACTGGGGCGAAATGCCAGCCAGCCGTTCCAGCCCCAGTGAATTGGTGGCCGAGACGATACCACTGTCGTCCAGCAGGGACCAGTCGATGTCGAAGAACTGGCTGCCGGCCATCTCCCCGTCGTCCGAGACCGTGGTCAGGGTGTTGATGTCCTTGTGGATGGTGTTGACGTACTTGCGCAGCTCTTCCTTGCTGTTGGGGTGGCCGATGAAGCGCTCGGCCAGCTCGGCCAGGGAGAACTCCTCGCCCAGGTGTGCGGACAGGAAGAGCATGAGCCGCAGTCGACGGTCCACCTCGGACCCGGTCTGGAAGGAGGATGCGCTGGCACGACGGGCATGTCGAAGGTCGGTGTCGTCGTCACTGAGGTCGGTGGCGAAGTGCTCGACGCTGGTGCGAGCGATCTCCGGTGAAATCACCGTTGCCGCTCCGGGGCTTATCGATTCGTCGGCCAGCTTGAAACGGGCGGCAGCGTCCAGGCGCCGCCGGAAGGCGTCTGCGGCCTCCTGCGGGCTGACGATGGAGGCATCGGGGTGTTCCAGGACGAACATGGCCAGATCGTCCGAGTCGGCATAGGCCACGTTCAGATTCTCTCCGTCCACGTCCACGGTGGCGGCGAAGCGGCGGGAGTCGATGACCTTGACCAGATTGTCGGGAATGCGCTGGGTACCCAGTCCAGGAGCTATGGAATCCAGGCCCAGACCAGGGATGGGCACCTGCGGCACCCGAGGAGTGGTGCGCGAGGCCGGGCGGACCGGCTCTTCGCATGCCTCCTGGGACATGGCGATGGATCGGGCCAGATAGTTGGCTGCGGCCAACACCGGCATGTCCTCCTGGTTGAAGTGCATACGGATGCGGGGCTCGTCCCCCAGTTGCAGGCGGTAGGAGGCGAAATCCTGCCCCTCGGACTTGGAGGAGTACTCGGGCTGGCGGGATTCGATGGCAATCCCCATGGCTGCCAGCTTGGCTCGGTCACGCTGGAACTGTTTGGCGAAGGCGGCCTTGGCGGCCTGATCGGCCAGCTCGCCATAGGAGTCGGCATAGGCCTTGACCCGCTGCGCTATCTGCCGAGAAGTCAACCATTGAGGGAAAGCGGACGATAAGACGGCCAGGACATCGAGTTCGTGTTTGCCCCACTTATCTGAGAAACGCCGTCTTCCGTTCGTACCTTCTGCCATCAGTCCTCGCGTATCGTTAAAATTTTGACTATTAGTGCGCCTAGCGAACATCTGTCTATCATAGATTCATTTTTAGGAACGTGGGAGCCAAACACTCAAATACGGTCCCTTTTCTTGACAGGCTGAACCCTCTTGCGCCTGGCTTTAGACCCACTCGTCCGGTTCGATACCCTGGGGTCCCACATACTGGCCATTGGGAACGTATGAGGAACGCCCAAGATCGCTCAAATGGGCATCCGCATACAGGGTCACATCCCTGCCGAAGGTCCAGTCTCCCTCGATGGTGACCGAGTTGGCAGCCGCCAGGCTGGGAACCCCGTAGGGGAATCGCTCATCGAAGTCGGCGATGTACTTGTAGTAGCGTTCATCCAACTGGACATTGGGGAAATCGTAGTTCCCATCCTCCATCTCGTAGGAGTCGGTCAGATGGAAACGGTCGGAGCGCATGATGAACAGGTCGTCGGTGGTCTTGACCGGCAGGAAGCGCATGCGGTCCACTTGCACGCAGATGGCTCCCTCAAAGAGTGTGGCGGCAGAGCCCATGGCGGTCTCCAGTTGCACCACGGGTCTGGTGGAAGGGTCGGTGGGATCGACGGTCTTTCGGTTTTCAATAATGGGTAGGGGCAGCACCCCGTCGTATTCGGCCAGCTTGTCGCGCAGAGCATCGACCCTGACCCAGATGCTGTTGGTATTGAAGTAGGGATGCTTGCGGATGGACATGGCCGAGCTGCGGTCGTGCGGATCCACTTGTGACATCTCTCTCAGGATGAGGTGTCCGGTGGCCTTGTCGATGACGATGTGGCCGCCTTTGCGGTCAGCCTCGGTCCGCTCGGCCACCTCGATCATGAAGGGCGCTCCGGACTGCGCGAAATAACCGGCCAGGGTCCTTGAAGGCCTGGCGCCCAAGTTGTCGGAGTTGGAGATGAACAGGTAGTCGATCCCCTGCTCCTTGAGTGTGTCCAGCAGGCCGGTCTCCCAGATGGTCGAGAAGATGTCGCCGTGGCCGGGAGGGCACCATTCCAGATCGGGCTTGGCTGGGAAGTCGACCGGACGGCCGGTGTCGGCATCAATCTTGGGTTCGATGTGCTGAATGATCTCCATGGGTACGTCGTTCTGGACGAAGCGGCGGTCCTGCTTGACCACGCGCATGGTGTCGCGGGAGGTGCGGAAGGAATTCATGAAGATCAGCGGCAGGGGTACTCCTAGGCGCTTGCGGGCAGTCAGCACCTGGCCCATGATGATGTCCAGAAAGCGCATCCGACGGGCCTTGTGGCGACGAATGGGCAGCAGGGACTTGGCCTTTTCCAGGCCCATGGAGGTGCCCAGACCGCCGTTGAGCTTGATGAAGGCGGTGCGGGAGAACGCATCCAAGGCCATGTCCATGTCCATGGAGTCGTGGATGTCTTTGGTGCGGGGCACGTCCTTGAGCGGGGTGATGTCCTTTTCGCGCACGCAGGCTTTGGCATCTCCCCGTTCCCAGGTTTCGTAAAGGTGCCTAAACTGGTTGATGGAGACTTCGCTCATGCCCTTGTCGCGCATCTTTGCGGCCGAAAGGTCGAAAACGTCTGTGCTCATGGAACCCCTTCCGGGCTGGGACGACTTGCGGCCGACGCGGATTGCGCCGACCGTCAAGAATCATGATAGCAAGTTGATCATGGGGCTCGGTCTGTCTGCACTTGTTTGCCAGGACTCGCCGGACCGTTGTCGGCCCGGTGACGCTGTGCTACTATCTCTACTCGGTGCTGATGCACCGTCGGGCCGTAGCGCAGTTTGGTAGCGCACTTGACTGGGGGTCAAGGGGTCGCGGGTTCAAATCCCGCCGGCCCGACCAAATAGCAACGATTCCAAGGTCTTAGGCCTTGGAATTATTTGTATTTCCAGGCCTTTGATATCTATTTGCATATCTTCGGCGCCTCGCTCGTTCTTCACGTTTCCCTTCATTCGCCAACTGTGAGTTCGTGATCGGTCAGAAGATCTTCGGGGTCGGCGTTGAGCTGAGCGTAAGCCGTCATCAGCTTCTTTCTCAGAGTCAACGGCAACGTGGCCGCGCCTTCCCTTGATGCTGATGGTCTCTGCGGATGCATTCCTGCGCTGATACAGGCGCAAGTCCTCTATGCCATCCTCTTCCGTCCAATCACGTAGGTCGTGGTAGTCAACCCGGACCAGTTGACGTTTGTGCTGGCTTCGGCCTGGCGGACGATCAGGGTTGAGGTTGCCGGTATCCTGTTGTTCTGTGCAGAACCACAAAGGAGCGTACCCAGGGCAACTGCGGGAGTCTGATAGAGGGCCAAAATCAAATCCACCGCCCTGGGTCTGGCCCGAGATGTCATCTCGTTGAGTGCCGTGTACGCTCGGCCTTAGCTCTGAGCGGCAATCGAGTCTTGAAGTTTTGCGTTCGGCGCCCTCACGATGTAAAGTAAGTTCTGTTAGAAGCCGCCACTGCCTCTACTGCCTTTCGGGGTGGAACGCATACTATGGCGGTATTTTTTTACCCGGAGGGCACATGGGATTCACAACTGCAACCAAGTTGCCCCCATACCCCAGCCATCCTTACCGCGACTCTGCAGACCTGGCCCAACTGCTTCTGGATAATGGGTTGACAGGCATCAGCGTGCAGGACCTTGCGGATCGTTTGGAGTTGGTAGGCTATTATCGCCTCAAGGGCTACTGGTATCCTTTCCTTACTCCTATGGTGGGTAGCAGCAAACGAAAGTTGCCCTTTCTTCTGAAGACTGCTTGGGATCCCATTTGGGAACGGTACGTGTTCGACCAGGAACTACGTAACATCGTCTTCGATGGCATTGTCAGCATCGAGGTCTTTCTCAAAAGCTATATGGCTGCTGAACTTGCCAAAGCAACGGGTCCGTTCGGTTACCTTGAGCCTGCCGGTCTGCCTGGACTCAGCACCGAAGAGCATAAGAGCGCGATTGCCGGCATAGCCAAGGACTACAAGCGATCTTCGCTGCCACAGCTTAAGCATTTCAAGAGCACCTACTGCGATCCGCTGCCGCCCATTTGGATGCTAGTGGATTGCCTGTCCTACGGCGATTTCAAGAAGATCTTCTACAAGGGTGCTGACCCTGCCATCAAACGCAGGTTGGCCTTGCAACTGGGAATCATGTCGAACAAGCCCGGTGTCGGCAATGAGAAATTGTTGCGCGGTTGGCTCGAGAATATCCGTGTCGCCCGCAATAAGACCGCCCACCATGACCGCTTCTGGAACTGCATAGACCCGAAGATGACACCCATCAAACCCAAGCTGTATCCCGCAAATGCCGACTGGTGGGGTAACGAATGGGAGCCCTTCCGCCGACAGGAGTCGAAAGGTCCTGCAGGATTCCTGACCATGGAACACTTCCTCCTGAAGCAACTGGGCGTCACTCATTGGCGTACAAACTTCATAGACCTGATGAACCGCTATCCTGGCATTCCACTCAAACCAATGGGCTTCCCGGACGACTGGCAGAAGCTGCCCATATGGCAATAGAGTCTTCTATCTTCTCTATTTAAAATGCACGGTTTTGATTTCTCAATATGTATGTCATATTCATACTAATATCCTCAAACAGATGCCGTCGTCAGGCGCTGAAACAGTACTAAGTGGTAACTCTGTCCGTGGCACTTTTTTGAGAGGCAAGCTATCTACAGTTGCGTAGTGGCCGAGAACACTGCGGCATTGACTGTGGCTATTTGGTGCAGCTGTATCAGCGAACATTGAGAAATCCTCATGATTCTTTTTAAAGAGTCCAATCGGTTTATAAAGATAAGTTTGAGGAATAGCCCAAGAAGCCGCTGTTTACTATGAGTCATGAACACAGCGAACATTCTCGAAAGAAACATTAGTGGGCAGTCCTATGTGCCTGACAGGCGCTCTTCTGGCAACAGACAAATCCTACAGGGTAAGGCTGATTCGCCTATCTACTATGGCAGCCCAGCCGCGGTCGATGCCGATATTGTCATTCCCATATATAATGAGGAGGCCCAGCTGGCAGACTCCGTATCCACCTTATGCAGCTTCCTGGATCGTCACGCCAGAGATCTGACACCCTTCAGCTGGAACGTCGTGATTGCGGACAATGCCAGCACAGATGCCAGTTGGCAGATAGCCAAGTCCTTGTGTGACTGGTGCCCCAACCAGGTTCGTGCCTTGCACCTCGCCAGAAAGGGTCGCGGGTACGCTCTGAAACAGGCCTGGCTCAGCTCCAGGGCGGCAGTTGTGGCATATATGGATGTGGATCTATCCACCGATATCGGCTCTACGGGCAGTCTTATTCTTCCCCTGCTCCAGGGCGGGGCTGACATCGCCTTTGGCTCGCGTCTTATGCCGCAATCTCAGGTCACCCGCTCCCCCAAACGTGAATTCATTTCGCGCACCTACAACCTCATGCTCCGCTCATATCTGGCGGTCTCCTTTCATGATGCCCAGTGCGGTTTCAAGGCCATTACTGCCCAGGCTGCACATGTCCTGCTGCCGCAGGTGAAGGATGACGAGTGGTTCTTCGATACGGAGCTGCTTGTGCGCGCCCAGCAGGCCGGGATGACCATGTTGGAGCTTCCTGTTCGTTGGGTGGAGGATGCCGGCTCGACGGTCGACATTCCAGACACGGTGAAGAAGGATCTGGAAGGCATGCACCGGGTCAGGGAGGGTATGGAGGCCCGAGCGGTCGAGCAGCTTCGCGTCGACCTGGACTCCCCTGCCGTCTGGGATCAGATCCGCCAGCATGAGCTACGTGGGTCCCTCTTGCCTGCCAAAGAGGAGGATCCGCATTCACATATGCAGAATCCAGGCAAAGAAACTGCCGCTTGTTGAGCGGCTGACAGCAAACGAAATCTCATACAGAAAGAGCAAACTTCACCTATCATGAACGCTTCATTGGCTTCTCACAGCATCTATGGCTTCTCCCCGCATTCACAAACTTTCAATCCGCCACGATCAACAAGCGCAGATGCAGATGCTGATGAGCACGCTTCCCGCGCGTATATTCTGCCCCGACGGACTCGTGGGGATTGGATGGCGCTGGGTGTCATGCTGCTTGCAGCCTGTGCAATATTCTTCATCAACCTCACGGCCTCCGGGTATGCCAACGAGTTTTATTCAGCTGCGGCCCAGGCAGGCTCGGTCAGCTGGAAGGCGTTTCTCTGGGGGTCCCTGGACTCAGGGAACGCCATCACCGTGGACAAGCCGCCGGCAGCCCTCTGGCTGATGGCGCTTTCCGTGCGCATCTTTGGTCTGAGTTCCTTTGCCATCCTCCTGCCGGAAGCGCTGATGGGGGTGGCGACCACCTACCTGCTCTATGCCACCGTGCGTCGGTACTGGGGCAACTGGGCGGGCATTGTCACCGGATTCATCTTCATGCTCACTCCGGTAGCCGCGCTCATGTTCCGCTTCAACAACCCTGATGCCTTGCTGGTGCTACTGATGACCGGTGCTACTCATGCGCTCCTCAGATCTCTGGAGTATGCCAACCATCCTTCTGGCAATCGAAAGCGCACCTGGTGGATGGTCCTGGCCGGTGCTCTGGTCGGATTCGGCTTCCTTACCAAGCAACTGCAGGTGCTGCTCGTATTGCCTGGTTTTGCCCTGGCTTTTCTTCTGGCATCGCCAACAGGCATGGTTCGTCGTATCCTGGATTCACTGGCTGCCATTGCTTCCATGATCGTCGCCGCTGGCTGGTGGGTGCTGCTGACGGTCATCGTGCCAGCCAGCGACAGACCTTATATAGGTGGCTCCCAGCGCAACTCCTTCCTTGAGCTCACCTTTGGCTACAACGGTTTCGGACGCCTAACTGGCAGTGAAGAAGGATCGGTCATACCTGGCCATGGCCATGAAGGAGGCGGTATGCCGGCTGGTGGCGGTCGTGGTGGCAGCAAGTGGGGCCATACTGGCCTCAATCGTCTGTTCAGCGGAGAGTTTGGAACGCAGATTTCCTGGTTGGCTCCTTTGGCTTTCGCAGGTATTGTCATCAGCTTGCTGGTTATCGGCAGAGCTGTCCGTACAGATGTACGCAGGGCCAGCGTCATTGCTTTCGGAGGTTGGCTGACCGTCACCTGGCTTGTTTTCAGCTTTATGGCCGGCATTTTCCACCAGTACTACACCGTGGCTCTGGCTCCTGCCCTAGCTGCTCTGGTGGCTATCGGGGCATTCAGTCTGTGGATCGCCCGGGACAAGCTCTGGGCCAGGATCGTCACGCCGATTCTTATCGTCTTCACGGCCTTTTGGGATTTCAGCCTGGCAGGTCGGTCCCAGTGGCTTCCGTGGCTGAAGTGGTCCATTCTCATAATCGGTCTCATGGGCGCTCTCGGCTTTGCCCTGGCTGGGCTGTTGCGAATACGACGACTCGCTCTTGTAGCCCTCATTCTCTCAGTCATAGGGCTTATGGCTGGCCCTGCTGCATGGACGCTGTACACCGTATCCCAAGGACACATGGGATCAATCGTCCTGGCCGGACCCAACCTGACTTCAGGGAGCATGGGTGGCGGCCCCGGTGGTATGCCCGGGGGCGCTCCTGGTGGTAGCCATCATGGTGGTGGTCAGGCAGGCGGCATGGCACCTGGCAATATGCAGCAAGGCATACCTGGTGGTGACGGCGGTCCCATGGGCTCATATCAAATGGGTCAAGACCCAATGGATCAGCTGGGACAGCCGAGCAAGCAGGGCCAGATGCCCGGTGGTAGTTCGGATAGTCAACAGCCTCCCAGCATGGGTTCTCAAGGACCAGGTTCCATGGGCCAGGATTCCTCGGGCTCACATGAGGAATCCAGCACTTCGGGTGTGCCCTCCACGCGTTCACAGCGCAGAAGCCAATCTGGATTCCAGGGTGGACCAGGAGGCAGAAGGATGAAAGGAGGAAGTCTGCTTGGTGGAGGCCGGTCCAGTTCCAAGATCGTCGCCAAGCTGGAAAAGTCATCTGACTCCTACCGCTGGGCTGCTGCCACGACTGGATCCCAGCAGGCGGCGGGCTATCAGCTGGCTTCTCAAAAGCCGGTCATGGCCATTGGTGGGTTCAATGGTTCCGACCCCTACCCCAGCTTGGAACAGTTCAAGCAGTACGTGAAGGATAAGCAGATTCATTACTACATAGCCGGTGAGATGGGCGGCCATCAGATGGGAGGCTCAGACACTGCCACGCAAATCTCACAGTGGGTGGCCAAGCACTATACCGCAACCACGGTTGATGGCGCCACTGTGTATGATCTGACCCAGAAGTCCAGCTGAGCGGTGAAAGCAGCTTTTGCCTAAGAGTTACTCCCAGTTTTGCGGTAACAAGATAAAGACGAGACGAGCTACTGACTTCTAATCTGTAGGTTGTGAGTAGTTGCCTCCTTTGTGTGTAGTAAAAGTGCAAAGTAGCGGGCGGACTGACAATACTTCAGCCCGCTCATTTGCATATTGACAAGTTCGCGCAGGAATTTAGATCTGATTATTGCAAGACCATGTGTTGCGGGCCAGATCACATCAGATCAAACTGAATAAGAACTATTGATTTCGTTGCATTCGTTTGCTTTGCATCGTAATAAGAAATTCTTACAAATGGCGGAACTCTATTGCCAATTATGGATTTAGGCGCACAAAATACAGCCGGATGTAGTTCTCTTCCGTCGACGAATGAGCGAGACTGCATTCAGTGCTATTCAGTGGTTTGCCATATCGGCCTGATACCAAAGGACTGCGATGTTGATCCGGTCCCTGACCTTGAGTTTTGCCAGTATGCGGCTGACGGTCTTTTTGACCGAGTCAGGCTGCAGCTGGAGGCGCTTGGCAATCTCCGCATTCGTCAGGCCTTGGCTAACCAGCGAAGCGACCTGAAGTTCGCGTTTGCCCAGTTGCGCGAATTTATGGCGAGCCTCAGATTCATCATTGGCTTTTGGCCTTGGAACTCCTTTTCTGATCACTTCGGCCGTGATGCGTGGTGTGAGAATGGCATCGCCTGCATGTACAGCATGGATGGCTCTGTTCAGATCGGCTGTCTTGACATCCTTGAGTAGGAACCCGGAGGCGCCCGCCCCTAAAGCTGTGAACGCATAGTCGTCCTCGTCGTAGGTGGTCAGAATGAGAATGCTTATTTCAAGATGGAGCTTTTTGATACGGCTGGTGGCATCCAGCCCGTCCATGACAGGCATGCGCACATCCATCAGAATCACATCGGGCAGAGGCTGCTGATTTTCGGCGGATGTGGCCAGTTTATCCAAAGCTTCTTGGCCGTTGGCCGCCTGCGCAACGACATGTAAGGTTGGATCCTTAGCGACCATGAGTGCCAGTCCCATGCGGGTCGGTCGCTGGTCGTCGACGATCATGACGCGGATCATGCGTTCTCCTTCATGCCTATATTGTTAGCTGCCATTGCGGCTAGCGAGGGTATGTGGGCCTGCAAGGTCCAACCATCAGAACCAGGACCCGAATGGAAGCTGCCACCATGAGCTTGCACCTCGGCTCTTAACCTGGCAAGACCTGTACCACTGCTAGTGGTATTGTCGGCTTCGTTATTCAAGATTCGTCCATCATCGCGAACGGTGATATCTATGCCGCCCTGGCTGTTGTGATCCCAGGAGACCACAATACGGTTGACCTCCTGTCCGTGGCGGAGGGCGTTGGTAATCGCCTCCCTGGTGATGGTGAAAGCAAGGTCGGCCTGTTCAGAATCCCGTGGCCGATGACCCGTTTCCGTCAGGGCAGTGCTGATGCCGGCTTGACGGACGTGACCGAGGATGGGTTTGATGTCTTCCCAGCCATGCCTCTCCCCTGTGGCCGGCTGTGGGTCGTTTTTCGGATCTGTCTCTGATTGCAGGGCTTTGACAGCAGTTCGAGTGTCGTCCAATCCCTGCCGTGCCAGGTCATTAATCACAGATATAGCCTCATCAATTTCCGGCTTTCCGCTGGCATGATCCAGTCCCTCGGATAAGGCGATGATGGCGGTCAAGTCGTGACCCACGCTGTCATGCAGTTGGGCGGCAACCCTAGACTGATGCATGGCCTGGTCCCGCTCATGGGCCAGAGTTAGAGCATGTGAGCGCTCCTCCTCCAATGCCTGCTCCGACATGCGTGACTGCCTTACAGAGCGTGAGAGGAAGGCGACTGACAGGCAGAGGGCGAAAGTCAATCCAGTCGGATACAGAAGGTCAGTGAAGTGGACATCATGATGCAAATTGGCAGAGAATACGATACTGAACAGGCCTAGAATGGCGGAACTACCCAGCCCAGCTGTCAATGATGCCACGCTCTTGGCTTCTACCGCGCAGGCGTAGATGCTGACAATCCAGGGAATGACCAGGTAGGTGCATCCCGAGCCATAGATTGCGGCAGTCAGGGCAAGCAGGCCACTGACCACCAGCAGGGTCGCCATAGGATATAGACGGCGCAGGCATAGGGTGACAAGTGCGAGAAAAATAATGACCACAAACAGGGGCAAGCCCCAGCTGGCAGACTTCATGACCTGGTAGAGGGTCTGGTTGGCGCTGCTTGGGGCAAGGATCAGCCTGGTCAGCATCCCTGTCTCGTAGAGGGCGCAGAAAAAGACTGCCACGAAGGTCATATATGGCCGGTTCCACAACTGAATCCAGCCTTGAGTCTTCTTGCCTGCTCTCATCGGTGAGCCTCTTCCTGATAACTGCCGGTATTCCATTATGCTGTCAGACACTGAGATGTGCGGCCTGGCAAGTGCTGCATCCTCACTTACTTGATGTTGTACTTGAGACTAAATGGCTCTGCGAGCCTGGTGCCGAAATATAAGGAGGCTGATCAGCACCCAGAGGATTGCTGTCATAGACGAAGCCGCCATAGAGGTCGTGGATGCGATATTGCCCATGTCACGGGCTGCGGATGCAGTGGTGATCAAGGCCAGCGGATACGGCAGCGCCAAGGCCGGTGTGGCAACCGACAGCACACAGCCTCCCAGGGTGAGCAGAAACATGATGCTCATAGTCGAGGCGAAGGATTCGGCTCTGGCGGCTATGGCCTGGGTCAGAGTCATAATGGCCCACACTGCCAACGTCATCGGTAAGCCACGCATAAGATAGGGACCGAGTTCCACTGGGCTGAATCCTCCTACCAGAACACCCACGAGTATGAATTCGGATTCGAAGATGGCGACGGTAAGGAGGGAGGCCAGCAGTCCATGCAGCATCTTCCCGGCTAGGGCAGTCCCGACCATGCCTGAGGCATTAAGACGCTGCCAGTTTCGTCCCTTGTGCTCGTTGGCTTCAACCTGGGCTGCAAAGGCCGCGACCAGGACTGGCATGAAGACCATGCTTGGCAGAAGGATCGCCTGCCCCCAGACCGCAGCCCAGGTCACCCCCTGAGCCTGGAAGTCCGGTTTGTAGCTCTGATACTGGTCCCAACCGTTGAAGATTCCTATGGCGTCGAAGAGTATGGTGGCCAGCCAGTACCAGAGATTGCCGGCCTTGCGGATCTCCCATTTGCAGGCGGCGACGATTGATGGCCTGTGGCGATGCATCGGGGTGATGGTTATAGCGTTTGCAGGATATTGCCTGTTCATCGGCCTGACTCCTTGACCTTGATGATGAATGCTGATATTCCCGACCAGATAACGCAGACCAGAAGGCTAGTCAGGACTTTTGGCCAGGGATTGGCGACCAAGATCATTCTGGCAAAACCATCAGAGCTGGCTGAAAACAGGAACGGGCTGGCCGCGGAACTGATCCCGGCTGGGAAGAACCAGCCCAGAGCCGGCATATTCATCGGGCCCAGTCCAGTCCCGATCAGACCGGCTATCACACCCAGACCCAGGCCTATGGCCTGTCTTTCGATAGTCAGGGAGAGGGCGAGTTGTATGGCCGTGACAGCCATGGATGAGAAGCAAGCAATCAGTGCCGGAAGGAGTATGTAATCGGCCAGACTGCCATCGAGATGGAACCCTTGTGCTGAAGCTGACAGCGGTATCCACGCCAGAGGAATCACGAAGCATAGCGAAATCACACACCCCGTAACTACGAGCTTGGCAAGAAACCTCCCAGTCGCACTCTGGCCTAGGGATTGCCATTTGAGATCCATGCGCTCGCTGCTCTCCATGACGGCAAGCCGGCTGGTCATCAGAGCTGCAAGGATGGGTGCCAGCAGGCCGACAGTCTGGAAGATCTCACCTTGTGCAAGGGCTACGGTAAGAGTGGCGGGGTTCGCAGATTCAGCTCGTTTCATGAATGCCAAGCCCGACCATGCCGAAACCAGGGCTATCATGCCCAAGGCCATCCACCAAAATGAGGAGCCTTTCAACTTGCGAAGCTCCATCGAAAGTAGAATAAGTGGCCTTCCAGGATGGGATGAGCGTGGCGGTTTTCCCAATCGAAATTCTTCGGGCCGCATGGAGAATGATTCGACAGAGCTCATCGTATGCTCCTCTGTTTATGACCGGACGGCTCCACAGGGCCCTGCGCAACATGGTTCTGTGGGTTTTCCACCAGTTCGAGGAAGGCCTCTTCCAAGCTCTTGCGTTCGGAAGCGACACGGTATACCTGCAGACCATGCGATATCAGCCGAGTCACCAGCGTCCCAATTTGCGGATCGGGTATCTCGGGAATGCGCAGGGTTGCGCTCTTCCGGATATATTCGTGGTGAATGCTTTGAGTTTCAAGTATCTCTGACGCGAGCTCAGGATCGGACACCCGCAGATCGATATGACCCTTATCGCGCAGATTTTCCAATGTCCCCTGGTAGAGCAAATGACCATCGGCAATGATGCCAACCACCGGAGCCATCTTTTCGATCTCGGACAGGATATGACTGCTGATGATGATGGTGATTCCCTGGGATGCGGCCAAGTCCATGATCATCTGTCGCACTTCGACCACCGCCGCGGCATCCAAGCCATTGGTGGGCTCATCCAGGAGCAGGAGCTCCGGCTGCGAAATCAGCGCCATGGCGATACCCAGCCGCTGCTTCATCCCTAGAGAGTAGGCGCCCGCTTTCTTTTTCTCGTATCCCCGCAATCCAACTTTGGTTAGCACTTCTGAGGCAGCTGAAACTGGCAGACCCAGATAATCGGCAACCATGCGGCAGTTATCGAGACCCGATAGGCCTGGATAGAAGCTGGGTCCTTCAATCATGGAGCCCACACGGCCCGGCTGGATCGTAGTCTTCTTTCCGACTTGCTGTCCTAGCAGCCACATGCTTCCGGCAGTCGGTTTTGTCAATCCCAGAAGGAGCTTCATGGTGGTCGATTTTCCGGCTCCGTTTGGTCCCAGCAGTCCATAGACCTCGCCAGCCGGCACCCGTAGATTCAGCCCATCCACGGCTTTAAATCCGCCATAGGCCTTGACCAAACCCTGAGTGGCCACAGCCAGCTGTGGCTGATTGCTTCCGTCCGTATATGCCATTGCGCCTCCCCTTCCGATAGGAATTCAACTGATTCCTATGCAAGTTCGGCGGGCACAATCCTTCAACGCGGGAAAAGAAACTGTCCCCCACAGGGGACAAGTCGCTGCTGACGAGGCTGATTTACATCCACGGGAAAGGTGCCTCGCTGGATTTAGTCGTCTTCATGTTCAGGGAATACTCCGCAAACAAGCAGGGCCAAAAGCGTCCTCCTCAAGAACCTGTTATTGGGATGCTTGAGGCCGGTGTTTGCATGCACTCCCTCACCCTCATCCTCAGGAAAAAATTGATTTGACCTTGACATGATGGCAGGGTTTAGGGTCAAGGCATGACACGAGAGAGCATATCCACTGGCGAGGGCAGCAAGAGCGGCTTGAGCATCGGTCAGATGTCTGAGCTTACGGGGGTCAGTCGGAGAATGTTGCGCCACTGGGAGGAGGAAGGACTGATCTCCCCCTTTCGCGACCAGTCGAATTACCGGCATTATCTGCAGGATGACGTCGTGCAGCTGGAGCGAATTGTGACATACAGGGAGATGGGCTTCAATGTCCGACAAATCAAGGCATTGCTCAATTGCAAGGCACCGCTGGCCTTGGACGAGTTGCAGGGCCAGCGTTCGCGAATTGAGGAGAAAATCCAGCTTCTTAGGAAAGCTACGGATCGTTTGGACCGGCTCATAACCCTTGCTGAGGGGAAGTCGGGTAATGATTCAGCCGCCACGAAGACCGATCAGGAGGACCAGTACTTTTCGGAAGCATACGAACGCTGGGGTACTAGCAGGCAGTGGCTTGAGTATGCGGAGCGAAAGGCCATGTGCTCCGAGCAAGAGCAGAAAAAGGACACGGCCCGGCTCAAAAATGTAGAAAGTGAGCTTGCACAAGCCAAGCGAAAAGGTCTGCCACCGTCCTCAGATAAGGTTCTAGAACTGATTGACGAGCATCGGCTGGCTCTGTCATGGTTCCACGTAACGCCTTCCATGCACGTCATTCTTGGACGCATGTATGTGGCTGATCCACGTTTCAGATCCCACTATGAACAACTGGAACCTGGATTGGCGCAATGGATGCTGGTCGCAATCGAAACTGTAGCGCGTGCAAACGGGATAGATCCGTCAACCGCCAAATGGGAGTGACGCAGTCAATATCTTCCATCTACGTATCACGTTTTCTGTTTGACAACCCAATTGAAGATCCTTCAAATAAGGAACGAGGTAACCATGCACAACCATCACCAGACCAAAGCTACTGCTTATACAGGTGCAGGCATAAGTCCCGTGCCGGAGCCAGGGAAGGATGCGGAGCCGCCGGAACCTTATAGGGGCATTTACCTCATGCCCATGTTCATGTGCCTGTATAGCCATGATCTGGAAGAATCAGAGGTTTTCTGGATGCAGGGATTGGGTTTCATCAATTTATACACCATGCCAGGCGTGATGATTCACTTGCGGCGCTGGGCCTTTCAGGATGTGCTGATCCGCAAGAGTGGCCCCGATGCTGGCAGCCCTGACACAGAGATGAAGCCCATAGGAAGCCTGAGCGTAGCAGTCACGGAAAAGCAGATAGGCAAGATTGTGGATGCATGCGAGCGCCTCCGACCGGGATCCACCTCAGCTCCAATACGTAAGCCGTGGAACTCGCTTGAAGCCAGGATTCACACTCCAGAAGGCCTGGCCCTTACCCTTACGGCTGCCTTGGCTGTCGATAAAAGGCAGACCGAAGTTTATCTGAACTCGCACGGTCAATGAGCAAAGTTCAAGCCCTTCTCCCCTGTCATGATTTGATTTTAAGAGCAACAATTAAATGTCTCTTAGGCCTAGAGTTTCGATGGCCTCTGCTACAGCAGCCGTGCGATCGCTTACCTTCAGCTTGGCGAAGATCCGGCTGAAATATGTTTTCACTGTTGCCTCGCTGATGTATAAGTGCTCTGCAATTTGCCGATTGGTCATGCCTTTGGCGGCCTCGCGCAGTACGCGCGTCTCTTGTTCGGATAGCGCTGGTCTGGTCGCTGGACGCAGTGCTTTGCTGACTGCTTTCGCTGCGGTCGGATTCAGTACAGTGGACCCTGCAACAGTGTCACGGATGGCTTGGGCCAGGACATGAGGTTCGACGTCTTTCAGCAAATAGCCGTTGGCTCCGGCTTCTATGGCCGGCAGAATATCGTCGTCAGAATCGTAAGTGGTCAGGATCAATACCTTGGTTTTGGGATAAGAAGCCAGCACCTTCCGAGTGACTTCAGGCCCGTTCATGTCAGGCATCCGCAGATCGAGGAGCAACAAATCTGGCCGTGTTTTCGCTACAGCCTCTATGGCCTGGGCGCCGTTGCATGCCTCAGCAACCACTTCAAGATCCGCATGGCGTTTAAGCATGCTGCGTATACCCTCCCGAACCATGGGGTGGTCGTCAGCCATGACAAGCCGGATCATTCTTTCTCCTCATCTGGTCGAGCAGCATTACTTGGTCTTTCGATAGGGATATTTACAGTTATAGAGGTGCCTTGCCCGGGAACTGAGGTTACCGTACAGCGCCCACCCACATCTTGAGCTCGTTTGGCCATATCTCGCAGACCATAACCATGCCCGGCCTTTTCCATCTCCTGGAAATCCAAGTTTTGAATATCAAAGCCACAACCATCATCCTTGATCCGAAGCTGCAACAGTTCCTGCCCTTTCAAAAGCAAGCTCACCTGTACATGCTGGGCATTGGCATGCTTGGAAATATTAGTCAGGGACTCCTGGACTATACGTAGCAGGTTGACTTCGGTCTGCTTAGGTAAGGGCGGCAAGGTGCTTTGAACCAGGCACTGCGATTGACAACCTGTCTTTGCTGCAGTGGCATGCACTGTCCGCTCCAGGGCCGTCTTCAGGTCCCTGCCATCCAGATCAGCAGGTGCCGAATCCGCTATCATCCTTCTGGTGTCATCCAAAGAACTTTTCGACGCGCTGGCGATCATTTCCAGATGCTTTCGCGCTGCAGGCAGGTCGTCATACAGTTCTTCATGAGCTACCCTGGCCAAGGCCAGAATGGAAGTCAAAGACTGGGCGATTGTGTCATGCATTTCATTGGCGACACGTTCCCGCTCAATGGATGCTCCTTCAGCTCTGCTGAGCCTGCGAATCGTCTTTTGTTGAGACTCCATTTTGTCCAGCAGCATTTGATTATGCCCGTTGGTCAAAGCCAGGACATTGAAGGACTTTCCAATCATTGCGGAGAATACCACCACGAGAACCATGAGCATAAGATTGCCGGTTAGATCAGTGCTTAAGAATCTCTTTCCAGCCAAGACCATGCCCAGATAGGCCATATTCAGGACTCCTACCAATCCCAGGGCAGGAAGATAGGCAAAAGCGATGAAGAGTTGTGGCACGATAAAAAGCTGAGCCAGAATAGCGGTACCATCCAACCAGGCGCCCATGGGCAAGCAGACCAGTGACAGCAGGGCAAAAATCCAACCATATGCTCCTGTTTTGCTTACTGGCTGATCTGTCGTTTGCCGGTCAGACCCTTGAGGTTTGTCAAATACCCTAGGCAGAACCAAGATCATGAAAAACAGGCAGGGCAATAGGATGAGAAGAATTGAAACAAGCTTATGGGTCATGGAAGCAGTAGAGAAGAAACAATCGGCTCCTATCACGCAGCCTGCTTCCACAATGAAATACCAGTTCCAGGTGTTATGAAGACGCCGACGCTGGGCATCCGTTCTTGCAGTCGCGTCAAGTCGACCGTCAACGCAATCACCATCCAGATTCATCGAGAGCCGGTCTTGCCGTTGGCCTTCTCGATTGATTTCCTCAGTGATCTTCACTCATGTCTCCCATGACTTCCACACTTATTCACCCTACTGCCAAAATGCTTGTAGAGATCGTCCGGTTTTCGTTTTTCCAAGCTCCGAAACCGGGATCTTCATTGGCTATCGACCGTCTTCTCAGTGAAAATCTGCTTGCTTTTTCGGGGATACAAAAGAGCCAAGGGAATGAAAAGTAAGGACATACAGGCCATAGCTAGGAAGACCTTGCTGCTGCCGCTGGCATAGGAAGCCCTGATCAGAGGCATGATCATATTCCGCATGGATTGGGGCATACTGGCGAATTGTGATTGAGCACCTGCCGAAGTTCCGGATCCAATAGTATCTGCGATGGCTTGCGCTCGGGATGCACTTACTCCGTACTTGCCCAAGGCCTTATGAATATCCAGGGCAAAATAACGGGTACACAAGGGTCCAAGCATTGCCATGCCCAAAGCGCCGCCGAAGTTTTTGAAGGTCTGATTGATGGCAGTCACTTCACCATAAGAAGCATTGATGGCCCGATTGACCGCATCAGTGGATGATGGCGAGAACATGAATCCGATCCCTGCGCCTGCAACCACCATGGAAAGCGACAACCAGACGGTATTGGAGGGTAGTCCTTTATCCAGGGAACCGGCTGTAAGCGACATGAGGGAGAAACCCGTTGCAGCTATCAAGCCGGCAATCAGCAATACCGGTTTCATGCCATGTCTGTTGAAGAGCTGGGCGCCCAACAAGGCGGAAACCAGGAAGCCTAAGAAAAAGTAGAGGATGAACAGGCTGGTCATCAATGTTGACCGGTTGAGTGCAAGGAGTCCATAGACGCTGAGGAAGTACATGATGGGTTGGAAGATCACGGCGGCTACCAACATGGCGAGCTGGGAAATGTCAAATGGGCCATTGCGGAAGATTCTGAGTTTAATGATTGGATTCCCAACGTGCGAATCCCAGAAGCCGAACACCAGAAATAGCACAAGGCTGGCACCAAAACTGGCAATAATGCGCCAATCCGACCAGCCGACGGTGCTGCCCTGCTGAATCGGCACGATCAGAGCTATCATGGCCAGTCCTACGGCTAGGCCGCCAGCCCAGTCAATATGCTGACTACCGTGTTCGGTTGTGGGTGAGTCCTTTGGAATCATCGAGACGATCATGACGATGGCCACCAGAGCAAGAGGCAGATTGATGAAGAAGATGTCGCGCCAGGAGTATTGAATCAGCCAAGATCCCAGAATGGGGCCCAAGCATGTCATAGCTCCTGTGATGGCGAAGAACAGGGCCATGTTTCCGGCCCTCTTGTTTTCTGCTGAGTAGGAGAACAGAATACCGATAGCGGCCGGGAACATCATGGCTGAACCGATGCCTTGCAGAGCTCGGGAGAGAATCATCAGCATCAGCGACAGTGAATTTGCAGGAACAAGTCCGCAACATAAGCTGCCCATTCCAAAAAGGAATGTACCTGAAAGCATGATACGTTTGTAGCCCGCTAGATCCGACAGATGCCCGCAGATGGGGAAAGTGGCGGCTGCAGCCAGCATATAGGCGTTAACAATCCACTGTATGCCGCTTGCGGTCAGACCCAGACCTGATTGGACTGCCTGACTCGACAAGGAGACGATTGTCGAATCTATGTTGGTCATAGAGACAGCCACAATAAGTCCAATCATGATCAGGCTGAGTTTTTTGTGACTGATCGGAGGTTGTGAAGCCTTGATCACTGGCAAGGGGTCTTCTTGTCTCCTGACTTCGCGAGTTTGCATACTGTCTCTCTCTCTTTCGTGTTTGCGCAACTGGTATCGCCGTAATCGGCTTTGGAGGCGCTACACCATGAGAGTAAAAAGATCTTCTCGCTTCTTATGTCATCCCAGTGGCTATATCTATGTCCCCCATTCGGGTGACATGTTGACTGCTGTGTCAGAGCTGGGACTAGAAGATCAGCAATGCAACTGTTCGCAGGAATCAGACTGTGTGAGTTATAAGGCTGTCTGGTGCTGAAAAAGTACTGTCTTGCAGTTTATCGGGCGATTCTATAAACCAATTGATGAGCAAATCGATAGTTATAGGAGGCAGATTACCCAGATGACTCTTGAGCAATTGCCCTCTCAACTGGCCCATATTGAACGGGATTCGCGAATCACAGGGAATGAGTAATATCCGCGACAGACAATGTGAGGATGTTCTCTACGCGGTCAACCTGGGTGACCTGTTGTTATTGTTGCCCACCGTTTAGCCACCTTTTGAGCGCTGTAAAAATGGTTTATTTTGGGACGTCGCAGACCGAGAAGGCGAAACTCATCAGAGTTCCTACTGACTTACTCTTATCTGATTTTAATGTTTCAATGCTTTTGAGATGCTCATTGTCTTGTACCTGGTTCAGTGCGTACTGTTCACCATCTGAGGTGGTAAAGCGGAGGATGGGGTCTCGCTGCTTGCTGAGCTTGCATGACACGGTGCCCTCATCAACTTTAAGAGGCCAGGTGTGACCCAGATCTTCTTTCGAAATTGTTTGCGGGTTGCTGGTAGCTGCAACCTTATTGCTTCCATCAGTGGGATACTCTTCAGGGTGCTTCATACCATCAGTGCAGCCGACAACCCCCACTGTCAGCATAATTGTGGCGCATATAAGGAAAAGGGTTCTGAGGCTCTGCTTGATTCGTTTCATAATTATCGACGTTCTTTCATACTTGGAGGCGGTTTCTAGCGCTCGCTGGCCAAAGCCATATATCCGTCCTCAAGGTTGGGCGCAGTTTCTACAGAGCCTGCCGGCGGTGTATCGGTAACTATGCGGTATCTTGTCCCCTGTGGGGTGGGTTCCGCGTTGATGATTGTGGCATTTTCCGGTGGGGCCACAATGGGGGGCGTGACCCAGGTGTGACCGGCAGCTTCATGGATCAGCCCCTCTGTCGGCCCGTCATACTGGTTGCGTCCGCAACGTAATACGCATACCCAGGGGCAGGTTTGTGCAACATCATCGAGTATGTGGGTGGAAAGGATAACGGTTCGATCCTGTCCCAGCTGGGCAAGGAGCGTGCGGAACCGCATGCGCTCTTCGGGATCCAACCCCGCTGTCGGTTCGTCGACTACCAGCAGCTGGGGGTCGCCCATAAGGGCCTGTGCGATGCCAACCCTACGCCTCATACCCCCGGACAACCCTCCGATAGGTTGGTTCATCACGTCTTCCAATCCCACCTGTTCCAGGAGGGTATGTACCTGCTCCTGCCGTGCACGTTTATTGTCGATCATTTTCAAGATGCCGATATAGTCAAGGAATTCAAGCGGGGACAGGTTCTCGTAGGGGGTTATGTGCTGTGGCAGATAACCCAGGCGTCGTTTTAGATTTCGCCTGTTGGCCGAGGAAGAGAGGTCTTGTCCATCAATAAAAATTTTACCTTTAGTCGGTTTGATTATTCCGGTGACAATACGCATGAGGGTTGTTTTACCGGCACCATTTGGACCTATGAGCCCTATCATGCCTTGTGGAAGATCAACGGTCAGATCGTTCAAAGCAGCCGGTCTCCCCCGAAAATCCTTGGTCAGATGGTCAATAGAGATAAACATGTGAGCAATTCCTTTCAAAGTCAGATGAAAGTCAGACCCGAGCTTTTATGCGGTCGGAGGCTATGTTTGCACCAGTGAAAAGGAGCAAGATAATACACACCTGCCAGAGCAGGGATATGACTCCTGATTGGACGGTAAAGGGGCCGTTCGCTGGTGCGTACATAGGATCGGTATGGAACCATCCCTGTGCAATGGGATCGCCAATGACTGCCAGCGGGCCACCATTGAGTGTTGGAAGTGGTAAGAGGGGGGTATAGAAAGCCAGCCAAGCCCATACCAGGACGGCAAGAATTCGGGCTACGATCGTGGGCAACAGGGCTCCTAGCAGGGCGGATATTCCCATAGCGATCAGTATTGATGGCGCGAGTATGACAAATGCTACTGCCAGGGCCACAAGTATTGCCTTACCGTTGCCGTTAAAGGCTTGGTAGATTGCGATCAATACAAGGAAAAGCAGGGAAGATGATATGCAGATGACCCAGGCTCCCAAGACATGAGCTGAGCGGATGACGGCCATCGGCAAGGGGGAGGTGGATTCAAGTTCGCCCATACCTGTTCGCCTGCCGGCAGTCATAAGGTCGCTAAAAGATGCTGCGTATGCCAACGGGGTGAACATAGCAAGAACCTGTCCGGTAAAAACCAGACCATCTATGTTGCTGAATCCAGGTGACATAGGAGAAGCATAGGCCAAAAAGAGGGCGAAGAGCGCCAGCGGTATGCTGGCTATCCACAAGGCTTTGCGCCGATAAAACATCAGTAGCGTGATGCGTACAAGGCTCAGTATCCTCATAGGGCCGCCACCTTTACAACATTGTGCTCCGCATCACCGCACATGTTCCATCCGAAGACTGCGCCTGCCGCTGCAATAAACAATGGAATGAGTCGTTGCCGGACCGGATCGGTGATGTATGGATCCCATATAAAACATAGAAACAGCCAAATAGCTATGGAAGCCAGCGACGATGTTGACATAGACGTGGTGAGTACGGCTATAAGGAAAACCAGACAGTTGACGATGAATATACTGCCAACCGGGGTAATGATGCTCACCCATCCCAGGTCACGTGGCCAAAGTCGCATCATATGCAAGCCGGTAAAAAGAAGGCCTACGGCAGTAAGAAATGCTCCGGTAATGATAAGCAGCCTGGTCACTTGAACCTTTCGCCATCCAGTTGGGGTTGATTCAGCAAGTTCAACGATTGGGTCACCATTGAGCACAAAAGCTGTAGATAGGCCAGCAGCAATTACTGGCACCTGAGTAAGAGCCATCATAACCGGCCGTATGCGGCCCGGTGACCAAATGCCCTCCAGTAAGAAGCCCGCAAGAAGAATGCCTGCAGTCAGTATGAACGGCAGTAATACCGGCCTATAAAGCCTCTTGAGCTGTATACCTACGAAAGCCAACCTCGTCCACCTTCCTCATATCTGGTTTTGGCCTCGGCTGCTGCCAGACATTGTTCGCTACTCGTTCCGTCTGCTTGGTTAGTAGCGAGAGAGGATGAAAAGGTTCATTAATTTTTATCTCCACCGGCGAGTTGAGTATGCCAGGCAAGAGGGGCTGTAAGGATAGCAGCAGATAGGAGTCCCACTGTCAGTAAGATGGTCCCTGCCCAGGCTGCGGTTGTAGTCGGTACCGAATTGACCCATGCCGGTAGGAAAAATGATGACCTCAAGTTCTGCAAAGTTCTCATTAGTGGTGCAAGTATCCCTAGGAGCAGTGCAATCCAAGAGCATTGCCATATGCATAAGAGGGCCACGATATTCGCCAGGAGTGTTATGGGGGCTATGGTTTGGGCGATAACCTGCAGGGGTCTTATTCCAGGGTTGATTGTAGTGACAATCAATAAGGCTACTCCCCCGACGACAATATTGGAGATAAAGGCCAGCAACAGTCTAATAGCTACTACAACTTGAGGTCCCAGGGGCATACTGAGCATTAATTCACGATCATCTTTAATAGAAAAGACCAGGATCATGGTCAGTGCCATGTTGAGCATGAGCATATTTGAAAAAATATGCAGACCGAGACTGCCGTAACGCGCACCTTGCATAAGGTTGCTAATTAAAACGGAGCACGCTGCTATCGCAATTTCTACCAGTAAGATATATCGCGGCATGAGGCGGAATTGGGCCCGAATAAGTGGGCCACAGGAACGTACTTGACGCATGAATGGTATCGGTTGATCCGTTGCCAGCGACGGCTTCTGGTGGATGGCTTTCATTACGCTAGTAAAAGCCGGAACTGCCGGCTGGGCATTCTGCTCTTTCTCTCTAAGAACCTTCTGAACTTCACCCTGGTATTGTTCGGTAACTGGGTTTGTGCTGTCTGGGCTTGTGCTCTTGTATCGGTCTGTCATAATCACCCCTTCAATTATCTCTGGCTCTGCAGTTTATGGGGTTTGACAGGAGCGAGGTCGGTCAACTGCGGGCGCAGGATCTGCCTTGCCCGGGCAATACGAGACTTCACAGTCCCAACCGGAACGTCGAGCAAGGAGGCTATTTCCGGGTAGGGTAACTCGTGGAGCCAGGCCAGCGTCACCGTGTATGCCATTTCTGCTGGGAGTGCATCAATCCTTTGCCGTATTATTTCCATCGTCAGGTCCTTATTGACCAGTTCTACAGGCTCCAACTGATCATCGGTTATCGAGTCAAGTTCCACCTGATCCATTTGGTCAGGTGGTTTCGGTTTGCGACGTTTCATATAGATTTGCCGGCGGGCAATGCTGAGTATCCAGGTAAGCACCTTGCTGTCTGCGCGAAAGGTTTTTGAGGAACGCCAGCAGCCCAGCCATGTGTCAGCAAAAACTTCACTGGCATCCTCGTCGTCGGATATTCGCAGGGAAATAAAGGCTTGGACGGTATGAGCATACTTATTGTAAAGCGCTTCAAAGGCCGATTCATTTCCGTCAGCCACCATCTTGATCAGCCTTATATCATCAGCATCTGGATCAATGCGAGATCGTTTCACTGATGATGTCCTTCTCTGTTTTGTCTACATCCTAGATATCGTCTTGCTTACGGCTATGCAAGCGGTTATCGCGGTTATGCTCCATTGCTATTACGAATATGTTGGGATGCTGCTTTTGGGATCGTCCATCCTGTGAATCCCGTCGCAAGACAATTCCTTAACGTCTGCGTATCAGGCAACCTCTTATCAGGTGTAGGTGTCCTAGCGTTTATTTGCGCCCCTTCAAGTACTTCCGTATCTTCTTCAGGGCCCAGTCGTAATGGCTGGAGGTCGAAGAGATGAAGGCAGAGCCCAAGGTAGAGTTTCCTGTCCATGGGAGGGCGCCCTTGGTAAATAGCTGCTCGTTGGTGAACGATTGCGCCAGGGCCATGACCTTCTTATGGGATTCGATACACAGGTTCAAGGCCTGATCGTAGGCGGTGTCATCATGCTTGTCCCGCAGCTTGACATTCATCTCGCCGTAATTGCGCCAGTTGTAGCCGTCAGGAAGAAAGTCGTGGATCCTGCCCTGCTGGTTGTCCTCCACCCAGTTCAACAGCAGCTGATGCCACTCGTAGAGATGGACGAGCACATCCTTGATGTTCCTGTCGCGTGCCCAATGGGCCCCCTTCTCCTTGCTCAGGTCGAAGGAAAAGCGGCCATTGCGCTCTTCAGGTGTAAGCGGCTCAAGCAGCGCCATGAGTTTGTCGAAGCCATCATCAGCCGCCTTGATGAGTTCTTCCTTGGTGGTCGGTCGTGCCATGACGGTCCTCCATTTGTCTGTTGTTGACAAGATTTGACTGGTTTATCGTCACCTGTCACGGTTTGTCATTGACTGTACCCTATATGGGCCTTGCAAATGCTCGCGTGTAGGAAATCGTCGCGAATTCAAGTGCTCACAGTTGCACCTACCTAACAATTAAATTCATCAAGCCAAGCTCTGCATATACCCGACTTAATTTATTTAACAAGAGGCATGAGGGAATGGCAGAGGTCGGCAGGTTTGCTGTGGCTCAAATATGTAACCGGGCTTAGGCAGCAGGACTTTATTACTCGCCTATGGCATGAGATATGACACTGACAGAGTTCTCGAATCTGGTGGTCAGAGCTTGGATTCCTGTGGCTGCGGCACCAAGCAGGGAAGCGATGAGCACCACTACGATCCAAGCGCCCCATTGCACGCTCATCTGTGCTTTGCCCATGAAGCGCGAGAGCATGAAGGTCAGGGATGAGGTGCAGAGCAAGGTGATGACCAGGGAGAGCAGTGTGCTGGTAATCATAGTGATGATGCCGTCAAGCGCTCCCAATACTCTAAGCTGTCCGATTCCAGCACCTGATACGTAGGTCAGCGCCAGATCAAGTCCTCTGCCTTTGGAAGTGATCAAGGTGCCTGCAATTGCACCTGTTATCGCGATGATTATTGGCGGTCCAGTGAGCGCCAAGAGACTCGCAAACATGTCTGTGGTCGCCGGAACGCTGCCTGGTGTGTGGGGAAAAGCGACTAGCAAGGTGGTGATCATTGTGCTCAACCCTCCGCCGACGGTCATCAGCAATGATAGACCCGCAGTCATCGGGATGATCGTCGCTCCCTGGCGCTGTATGCTGCCGACAGCCTGCTGGCCTGCCAGCCTCCAGGTTCTGGATGGCAACGCCACAATACGCGTCCATATCGCCGTGAAGCCGGGCAGGAGGTATGGCGCGAAAGCTGCCAGCGAGAATATCAGGAGGAACATGCCGCCCATAGCGAAGGCGAGAAATACCGTCATCCGATCTGGAGCGGCATCGCTGCTCATCTGACTGGCACGAGGGTTAGTTGCAAGTGCAAAAGCTGGAATCAGCAACATGCAGCCCGCGCCAATCAGGCATACTATTCCCAGGAGGAAGCGGAAGACGCCTATCCGCTTTGGTGGGTTCTGGGATTGCCTGAGGGCTTCCATTGGTCGTATTTTCGAGAGCGAACGGATAGTCAACAAGGTGCCTATGAAGATGGGCGCAGCGCTGAAAGCGAGGCCTTTGCCTAGCGAATCGAACAGGTGTCTGCCGGCATAGGTCAAATGCAAATCAAATGGATTTGTCACCATGGCGAAGGTCAAGGGCGTAATCACCGGCAGCAAAAGGCAGGTGGCTGCAACAGACAGGATGAATAATCCCATTACTATCAGCAGATTCCAGGCCAGCAGTTGCCAAGGCAGAGCGCCTTGCAAAACCATGAGCGCCAGTTGATGCCGGCGTTGATTCAGTGCTGAATTCATGACCCATAGCAGCACAGCTATGGTGATGATCACGCTGAATGCCAAGGCGGGACCGGTGTATGTGGATCCAAGTTCCTGCTCCGGGCCCTGATAGTCCTGATCAATGATCGTGGCGATCGCGATGAGGGAGCAGATGACAGTCTGGGATACGACCATGGCCAGCAAGACGGCGCTCCAGACCATGGGCGCTGCTTTGAGTTCGGACAGAGCGCCTCTCATGCCATGGGCGCTTTCGCAGAGAATGACTGGCTGATTCGGCCATCGCGCACGGCAAACAACCGATCGCACTGACCTGCCACTTCATTGCTATGCGTCACCAGTATGATGGTTTTCTTCTCGTGGTTGGCGAGTTCCTTCAGCACCGATATGACCTTTTCTCCGGATTCCTGATCCAGGGCGCCAGTCGGCTCGTCCGCGAATACCACGTCTGCGTCGGATAACAGGACGCGGGCCAGGGCAACACGTTGCTGCTCGCCGCCTGACAGCAGGGTGACGCTTTGCTTTTTCTGATCGATCAAGCCAAAGTACTTCAAGAGTGAATCCGCCGTCTTTCTGGGAAAGCGGGATCCGCGAAGGGTGAATGGCAGAGCCAGATTCTGTTCGACTGTCATGCTGGTGATCAGGTTGTAGGACTGGAATACAAAGCCTAGATGCTGGCGTCTGAACTTGGTCATGGCCGACAGCCCCAGACGGGTTATGTCCTTGCCCAGCAGAAGCACATTGCCGCTAGTGGCCTTCTCCAGCCCAGCCAGGCAGTACAGCAGCGTCGATTTGCCACTGCCTGACGGCCCTATGATGCCGGTCATCTCCCCCGGATAGGCAGTGAATGCTATGTCATTGAGAATGGTCAGTGAATCGCCGCGGCGCGGGGAGACCACCATGGACAGCCCCGTAGCTTCAATCGTTGGTGTCGGGCCTCTGCTCACGCTTACGTTGGGGTTATTCATGGTTGCATCTTTCCCTTGGATGATCATCGACGACCTTCCAGACCGAGGCATCTACGCTCAGTAATGCTGATTCGCCTCGCAGATGTCATGTGCCCTCGTTCGTCGCTTGACCCTGTATGACGGTCATCCTTGTCGTCATCAGTCACTTCCATTGATATCAGCGAAAGAAGGGATGAAATACCCTGATTTACCCTGAATTATCCCTGACTCGGCCCTTATTTTTTCGGAATAAGAGGCATGTTCAGGCAGGCATGCTTACGCGGCGCCACCGGTAATGTCAGCAGCGCCGAGAATCAGCTGATTACTGCTGCAGCCTCATTCGCCAACAAGCAGCAGGGCTTTGATGGCGGTGCGCTGGTCCATGGCCTCATAGCCCTCCTGGATGTGATCCAAGGCAAAGCGCTTGGTGAAGACCTTGCCTGGCTGGATGCTGCCCTTGAGCACTTGGTCAAGCAGCAGATGCCTGTCATATGTGGTGACTGCGGCCGTGCCTCCTCGCAGCCCGACATTGCGCCAGAAGAGCTTAGAGGTGTCCATGGTAGCCTGCTGCGGTACGCCGACCCGTCCGACCACTGCGCCGGGCCGGGCCACCCTGACGGCGGTATCGGTGGACAGTTCGGTGCCCACGCATTCCAGAACCGCATCGACTCCTGCTCCGTCGGTGAGGGCCATGACCTGCTCCACAGCAGCATCTCCACGTTCAGCCACGATGTCAGTGGCCCCGAATTCACGCGCCAACCTCTGGCGGTCCTCATGTCGGCTCATGGCGATGATGCGTTCGGCCCCGCGCAGCTTGGCTGCTATGACTCCGCACAGACCCACCGCTCCATCGCCCATGACCACGACTGTGTCGCCTTCTTTGACCTGGGCTGTAGCGGCTGCATGATAACCGGTGGCCATCACGTCGGAGAGGGTCAGCAGGGAGTCGAGCATGTCGTCGCTGTAGTCCTCAGGTTGGCCTGGAATCCTCACCAAGGCCCAGTCCGCGTTGGTGAATCGCAGATACTCGCTCTGATAGCCGCCGCTCCCCCGCCTGTCCGGATCAAGGCAGTCACCGTCGAAGCCGGCCCTGCAGGCCGCGCAGTGCCCGCAGCCATGAGTGAAGGGTGCTACGACGAAGTCACCAGGTTTGACATGAGTGACATCCGAGCCCACCTTCTCGACCAGGCCGATGGCCTCGTGCCCTACGTGACTGCCTGAGGGCATTGAGGAAATACCCCGGTACCACCACAGGTCGGATCCGCACACGCAGGCTCGAATGACCCGAATCACAGCATCTCCCGGCTTTTCAATGGTCGGCATCGGCGCTTCCTCCAGCTCGATGCGGCCCGGCTTCACAAACTTTGCTGCCTTCATGCTCCTGCTCCCCATTCTTCACTACCTGGCGTATTCGCCTGCCAAGTATGCGGATGAAACATAGTCTACGAAGTTCAATCCGCTTGAAGTCAAGTCGATGCCTTATTGTGTGCGATTCACCGAGGTAGGGACAAGATTGTTACGCGGGAACACGGTCATAAGATGCAGCCATAATATAGGTGCTTTATAGGGGTGCCGTATCGGGATACCGTCATATGCCTTGTGACTCGGCCGAGGTACAAGGGTTCAACTCACTTGGAGGAGCTTTCATGACCGCCAAGTTCCTTAAGGAAGGCGGCATAGGCTTGGGGGTTGCGATGGTTTTTGCCTGCTTGGACAATCAACCCGTGGTATTCGCGCAAGTCGTTGAGCGGCCATTGATCAACCTGAATAAAATCCGCCTCGTACTCTTCGCCCTCCTGGTATGAACGCAAGGAGGCCCATCCCAGACCGTCCAGCATCCGGCGTGCATAGGCATCCCAGATAAAGCAGCGCTGGCCGAAGGCATAGAGCCGTATGACATCCGCCGTCTCGCGTCCAACCCCGACAATGGTGAGCAGGTCGTCACGCAGACCTTCATCTGCGCAGTCCTCGACATCGGCCGTGCGGATGCCGTGACCCAGCAGCCACTGAGCCAGGGCCTTGCAGGTGCGTGCCTTGGCCTTCATGAAGCCGCTTGATCTGATCAAGTTCGTCAGCCTTGCCAGATCGACGTCGGCCATGTTGCAGGGGTTGAGCAGATCGGCCTTGCGCAGCTGCTCGATGGACATGGCCGCGTTTCCCCAGGCCGTATGCTGGACCAGCACCGCTCCGGTCATCATCTCGAAGTCGGTCTCTGCCGGCCACCAATTCTGCAATCCCAGACGAGCGAGCAAACGTGAATACAGCCACTTTGAGCAACCGGCATTTATTCTGCCTGAATTGCCCATAACGCCTCCACCAAACACTTGACGCTTTCATGGTAACAGCTGGCTCCAGCCGGTGCGGAGTGGATCAGAGAATGGCAGGCGCCTGGGCGAAGTCAGTGATAGCGCCATCGGCCTCAGAGAGGATGGCATCCCAATCCTTGGCCGAAGACTGGTCGTACATGGCCCAGACCTTCATCCCAGCGCGTTTGGCCGAATCGACGGCGACCAGAAGATCCTCGAACACTGTGCAGTGGTCGGGCGCAACTCCCAGCATCCGTGAAGCCAACAGGTAGATTTCCGGTTCCTCCTTGCCGATGCTTTTGGCATCATCCACGCTGCAGACCTGGTCGAAGCAATCGGTCATCCCAGCGTGCTTCAGAGCAGCCTGTCGCAGGCGCGGAGGGAGGCTGGTTGCCACAGCCAGAGCGGCACCGCTGGCTTTTAGCGCCTGCAGGTAATCGAGTGCATGGGGCTTGGGCTGCACAGCTGTGGCGTAGAGCAGGAGTGCATCCTCGTTCCACTCCTCCACAAGATCTTCTGGGCGCTCGTCAAGGTGGAAGCGGTCGATGGTATATCTGGCAATGGCACCGGTCTGCATGGAGGCCACTGCAGATGCGTAATCGTCCGGCATGGGGATGTTGCGGCGAGCAAAGAAACGTTGGTCGATTTCCTTCCAAACTCCCATGGAATCCAGAAGTGTGCCGTCCAAGTCGAAGATGGCGGCCTTGCCAATGTTGACTTTTGTTCTATCTTCACCCACGCCGTACGTTCTCCTGTCTGTCGAAGTTCTTCATAGTAGCATGACCTAAGAGCATGACCTGCCCAGCGGCTTAGAGCCAAGGCCCTCCCCGATCAGCCTTGGCTGCAGAAAAGTAGGTATGTTCAACAGTTTAATGTTGCTACACAAGCCATTAATCCGAGCGATTGTCAATTATTTTGCGCTCAGCGAGCGAAAAGCACATAAAAGTTGAAGAATATATACAATATTGGTTGAAACAATGTTAGCATGCAAATACTAGAGAAAATCATCGAAAAAGGAGATTTATGGCTATTCAAGAGACAACAGCGGCTCTGGCTGATCCCCTGCGTCGTCGTGTGCTGGATCTTTTGGAGCAGGGCGGCATGGAGGCGGGACGCCTGGCCGAAAAGCTGGGAATGACCCCGTCCAAGCTGTCCTATCATCTGCGGAAGTTGAAAGAAGCAGACCTGATTGTCGGCCACAAGCAGGGCACCAGGGTCATCTACGAACTCAATCTGAGTGTGCTGGACAGCACTATTCAGTGGCTCTACCGCCTGCGGACCAGCGCCAGCGACAAGAGAAGTCTGCCCGAGCCACGGACTGTGAGCAAGGAAACTGGTTCGACGGCGGTTTCCGAGTCCTAAGGAGACTCTCATGGCGGATGGCGGCAAAGCGGGTCGGTTCGTACCGACCCTTGTCGCGGCTCAGTGGTTGCCGGGGATAATCATGCTGGGCGTAAGCCGCATAGTGGTCAATCGTCTGCCGAATGAAAACGTCCCGCTTCATTGGAATGCACAGAACCAGGTGGATCGCTGGGGTTCTCCCCAGGAGCTGGTTTGGATGCCCTGCTTCTGCCTGGTCATTGCGCTGATTTGGACCATCCTCATGCTCGTCCTGCGTGCATATTTGATTAAACGTGGTGATGAAGCGGGGCATACCTTGACCGTTTTTCTGCTTGGTGGTCTATGCATGCAGATTATTTTCACGGTTTTAGATCTGTTCGAATTAGCTGTTGCTGATCCTCATTGGGGATGGTGGCCGACGGATTTCGGTATCGATAAGGTCGCCATGCTTTTGACCGGTCTGACTCTCATAGTCATCGGCAATCTTGCTCCTAAAACCAGACCCAACGGCATCAGCGGTTTTCGAGTGCCAGGTGCCTACGCCAGCCGCGAGGCTTGGCGCCGTTGTCAGCAGTTTGGCGGGGTGCTCTTCATGATTCTGGGCGTGGTCATGATCCTGGCCGCCCTGGCTTATAGCGGAGTCAGGCTCTACTGGATCTGTGGAACCGCTCTGGCAGTCGTCCTTGTACTCATATTTGCCTATGGTTCATACGCTGGCAGAAAGTATGCCGGGCAGGGCGGACCTGTCTACCACCGTTAGAGCTTATATGCAATGAGTGGTTTGAAGGAGACTGCAAATAACAGATCTGCATATACGTAATGGGGGACTATCTGAATCTTTTGGAAGGATTTGGAGGTCCCCTAAATACAACAAATGTCCAGAAACATAGTTCTTTCTACAAGGATTTGCAGACAAGGCCGTCTAGTCGAGAAGGCAAGGTCCCTGGGCCGACTAAAGAACCGGCCCAGGGACCTTCTTTATTTGCGCTTCTTCTTTTCGCGGATATGCACCGAGATCTGGATGGGAGTGCCCTCGAAGCCGAACTCCTCGCGCAGGCAACGTTCCAGATAGCGGCGGTAGCCATGCTCCAGGAAGCCGGTGGCGAAGATCACGAAACGCGGCGGCCTGGTGGAGGCTTGGGTGGCGAAAAGAATCCTCGGTTGCTTGCCGCCCCGCAGCGGATGCGGGTGTGCAGCCTGAACCTTGCCCAGGAATGAGTTGAGCTTGCCGGTCGGTATGCGCTTGTCCCATGATTCCAGAGCAGTGCGCATGGCCTTGGCCAGCCGGTTGGTGTGCCAGCCGGTCTTGGCAGACAGGTTGACCCGCTCGGCCCAGGTGACCCGGTCGAACTCGGTCTGCCAGAGCCGCTCGAGACGCTGACGGCCGAAGTCGTCCAGCAGATCCCACTTGTTGAAGACCAGGACGATGGCCCGGCCGGCATCCACAGCCTGGCTCATAACCTTCAGGTCCTGGTCGGCGATGGGCTGGGAGGCATCGAAGAGAATCAGCGCCAGTTCTGAGCGTTCGATGGCTGCCTGGGTGCGCAGACTGGAGTAGTACTCGGCACCCGAGATCTTGTGCAGGCGACGCTTGATGCCGGCGGTATCGATGAATAGCCAGTCCTCGCCGTCCACCTGTACCACCTCGTCGACCGGGTCACGGGTGGTGCCGGCCACATCGTGAACCACGGCCCGCTCCTCGTGGGCCAGCTGGTTGAGCAGGGAGGACTTGCCCACGTTGGGCCGCCCGACCAGGGCTACCCGGCGCAGGCCCTCCGGGGTGAGGAATCCCGAGGTTTTCTCAGCCTTGCTGAGCTGTTCCAGCGCTGCATCCAGCAGGTCACCTATCCCCCGGCCGTGCATGGCGGAGATGGCATAGGGTTCGCCCAGGCCCAGCTTCCAGAATTCCGAAGCGGTGTAGTCGGCCATCCGGTCATCCAGCTTGTTGACGGCCAGGACGACCGGCTTACCGGCGGCCCGAAGCATGGTGACGATCCGCTCGTCGCTGGCGGTCAGACCCACCTGGCCATCCACGACCAGAATGACGGCATCTGCTAGGGATACGGCGACCTGCGCCTGGGAGGCGATGGCGGATTCGATGCCCTCCACATCGCTTTCCCAGCCGCCGGTGTCCACCAGCTTGAATTGGGTGCCGGCCCATTCAGCCTCGTAGCTGACACGGTCCCGGGTTACGCCAGGGGTGTCTTCGACCACGGCGGCACGGCGGCCGAGAATCCTGTTGACCAGGGTGGACTTGCCCACGTTGGGCCTTCCCACCACGGCCAGCACGCCCACGGCCTTAGGGCCTTGGTCCTGGTCATCCTGGTTCTCGGAGCCGCCCTCCAGCAGGGCACGGTCCTCTTCATTCAGCTCATAGTCGTCCAGGTTCCGGGCGTACTCGTCGTAGGAGTCTTCCTCCATAGCCGAGGAGACCAGATCGATCAGGACCTGCAGGGTTTGCTCGAAGGTCAGATCGGAGTTGTCCACGGTGGTCACCCCGTCGGCTGCGCTCATGAAAGAGGTGACCTTGGAATCCCGGGCATCCCGGGCAGCCAGATCCTCGGCGCCGGCTGACCCGGCCTGGGCCTGGCCGCTTCGACGGGCTTGGCGGACCTCCTCACGGGCTGTCAGCAGTACACGGACCTGGGCATCCGGGGCCACCACGGTGGTGATGTCCCGTCCTTCGGCCACCACGCCCCGCTCCTGGTCGGCCATAATGGCCCGCTGAGCAGCGATCAGAACCCGGCGCACAGCCGGAATCGAAGAGACCACGGAGACATGCTCGGAGACCCTGGTAGAGCGTATCTCTTCATCCACGTCACGACCGTCCAGGCTGACAGTGGGATGTTCGGGGTCGAGTCCCATGACCAGGTGGCCACCGGTGATGGAATCGGCCACGGCCTCGGTGATCGCCTCCTGGTCGGGCTGGTTTGCGTCCAGGTCCAGCCCGCGGTCCATGCACCAGAGGGTGACTGCCCGGTACATGGCGCCCGTATCCAGGTAGGCCAGGCCGAAATGCTTGGCCAGGGCCCGCGAGGTGGAAGACTTGCCCACTCCCGCAGGGCCATCGATGGCGACGGTGATCACAGTCCGACCTCCTTATCCAAGGCCTTGATCTCGGCGGCGGAGAGCACCCGGTAGGAGCCCGGACGGATCTCGCCCAGCCGAATGGGGCCGATCTGGGTGCGCACCAGCCGGGTCACCGGGTAGCCGATGGCGCCGAAGATGCGCCGGACTATCCGGTTCTTGCCCGAATGCAGGACCACCTTGACGATGGTGTGCTCGCGGTTGTGGTCGATGATGGCGCAATGGTCCAACCGAATCAGGCCGTCATCCAGCTCCACACCCTGGGTGACCAACCTCCGGCAGACGTTGCCGCCAATGTGGCCGCTGAGCGTGGCGATATAGGTCTTCTCCACCTCGTAGCGCGGGTGCATGACGTGCTGGGCCAGCTCCCCGTCGTCGGTCATGAGGATCAGGCCCTCGGAGTCATAGTCCAGCCTGCCCATGTGGAAGACCCGCTCGTAGCGGTCCCCGATGATGTCGCGCAGGGTGAACCGGCCCTTGGGGTCGTCCATGGTCGAAAGGACCTTGCGCGGCTTGTTCAGGGCAAGGGTGACATGCTTGTCGTTCAGATGGATGCGGGATCCATCAACGCGGATCTGCTGGTGGGATGGGTCCACCCGGCTGCCCAAGGTGGTGACCAGCTCGCCGTCGACCTCGACCCTGCCCTGGGTGATGATCTGCTCGCATTTGCGACGAGAGCCGAATCCGGCCTGGGCCAGCACCTTCTGGAGGCGGATGCCTCCCTCCCCCTGTTCGCGCGCTCTGATCGCCTGTGTGTATGGATGTGGCATCGTTCTCCCAACGTGGCCTGATAGATATGTAACGGTTAACGTTCCGGGCGACCGCAGCCGCCAAAAGGTCATATCATACTATATCGGAGCCTAGGGAAGTGTTGTTGGCTTGCCCTAAGCTGGAAGCTGTTGTTGTTCATTGTCGTCGAAGGGATTGCAAGGTGGGGAACATGACTATGGAAGCAAGTGCTGAGCCGGTCCTCGAACAGGCCGACGGGCAGGTTGCCGCAAAGCCCGTCCGCAGGCGGATCAGGCCTCGTGATGTTCGTTGGATTCGTGCCGCCGCCGAGCTGGCGGGCACCTTCCTGATCTGCGCGGTCATCTACCTGTCCTACAGCTTCGGCCAGCTGGTCATGGGCCAGCCCAGTGTGGTGCTGCCGGTCCTGGGAACCGCCCTGACCTACCTGGTCGTGACAGCCATGTTTGGCGGCGTCTCCGGCGGACACTTCAACCCCGCCGTGACCGTAGCCGCCATGTTCACCTCGCAGATCAGCATGGTGGACGGGCTGATCTACATCGTCGCCCAGGTGATCGGCGCTATCGGCGCCGGTGCACTCGCTGTCGCCCTTGTGCCGGTCAGCAAGTCCGTGCCGGACAGGACCTGGCTCATGTTCTCGGTCAACGGTTTTTCCGGCGGTTCGCCCGCTGCGGCCACCCTGGGCCAGCAGCACATCGCCTTCGGGGCGCCCATGGCCATCGTGGTTGAGCTGATCGGCTGCATGATCGTGGTGGCTGCGGCCATCACCACCCTGCGCTCTGACGGACGTGCCCGCCGCAATCATGCTCTCTACACCGGGCTGGCCTATGGCGTCGGCGTGCTGGTCACCTACCCCATCACCTGCTCGGGACTGAACCCGGCTCGCTCCACCGGTATCGCCATCTTCGCCCAGTCCAAGCACATGGCCGTCAGCCCGATCTCCCAGCTCTGGCTCTTCTGGATCTGCCCGCTGCTGGCTGCCTCTCTGGTGGCCCTGGTCATCATCATGACCAGCATCATCACCGACAACATGGCCATGCGTGCCATGGGCGCTGCCACTGATGCGCAGCGTGTTGCACAGGTGGATGCAGATGCTCAGGCACAAGCACAAGCTGATGCTTTTGCCCCCGGTGCCCAGGCTCAGGTGGGCCCGGATGCTCAGGCTGAAGCCTTTGCTCCTGCCGGTGCCCAGGCTCAAGATCAATCGGCCCAGGCATCACCCGCTCCGGTTCAAACCCCTGTTGCTGGTACAACTGACACGGTCGCCCCTGCAGACACCAATGCTCAGACCGTCGATGTATCGTCTCTATCCGATTCCGATGCAGAGCAGGATGCTGATGCTGGAAAGGATGCTGTTGCCCCCGCTAATGCAGGAACCATTCCCGATCTGCAGGTCGAGCCCCTTCATACTGCTTCGGAAACAGAAGACAGTGATGATCAATCCGAAGACAAGCCTACTGAAAGCTGAGAGGGGTCACAGCATCAGCTGAATGCTGGTGTAGGTGACCAGCAGGCCAATGCCTAGGGCGATGCTGATGAAGGCATCGAAGGGCACCGACCGCACCTTCCAGGGGCTGCGTTCCTTGAGGATCAGACGCAGGGCGCCGCAAACCAGGGCCGCGACGGACACCAGTCCAGTCGCGGCCCATGTGTATCCGCAGAAGGCCACGAGCGCGGCGACAAGCACCACGAGAAAGATGATGGCCTCGCAGATAGGACGACCCTCCTGAGCCTCCGAGACGAAGGGGTGGCCTCGACCAGAAGTCTTGGGCGGTTGCGGGGGCTTGAGGTTCGGGTTTTCGGTCTTAGCCGCGTCTGCCATGTTCTCCTGCCTTCTGCACATGCTCTGTCGGTTCGAGCCTACCAGTGCTGCTGACGCAAAGCGACCGTGCCGCCATCGCCCTTGGACGATGATGGCACGGTCGCTGTTTCAACAAGGAGCCGGAGCAGTCCGATCAGTTCTTGTGCTGGAAGATCAGATGCTCGTTGGCGAAGGTGTCGAAGCCCAGGCTGTAGAGCTCGCGGCCGTAGCCGGAGTTCTTGATGCCGCCGAAGGGCAGTTCAGGCATGGTCACCCATCCGCCGTTGATGAAGGTCATGCCGGTCTCGATGCGACGGGCCAGGGCATCCGCATGGTCGGTATCCGAGGAGAAGACCACACCGCCCAGGCCATAGCTGGAGTCGTTGGCCAGTTCAATGGCCTCATCCTCGTTGGCCACCTTGTAAATGGAGGCCACAGGGCCGAACATCTCCTGGTTGTAGACAGGGTTGTTACGGTCAATGTCCGTCAGAACCGTCGGGGTGAAGAAGGCCCCCGGCGAATCGTAGGGCTTGTTGCCGTAGGCGACCTTGGCTCCACCGGCCACAGCGCTTTCGACCTGCTTGGCCAGGTTGTCGCGTGCGGAGACCATGCACATGGGGGCCAGCGTGGTTTCGGGGTTGCTGGGATCGCCCAGAACCGCGTGTGAGAAGGCATCGACGATGAGCGAAACGAAGTCATCGTAGCGATTCTCCGTGACGATGAAACGCTTGGAGGAGGTGCAGACCTGGCCGGCGTTCGTCAGCCTGGCGCCCGGGGCCACCTTCTTGAGCAGATCCCAGTCAGCATCATCCAGGACGATGAAGACGTCGTTGCCGCCCAGCTCCATGGAGGACTTCTTCAGGTTGGCTCCAGCCGACTTGGCCACGGAGGCGCCGCCGCGCTCCGACCCGGTCAGGGCCACGCCAGAGACGCGGGGATCGGCGATGGCATGGTCCACCTGTTCATAGTTGACGAAGAGGTTGGTCAGGCTGCCCTCGGGGGCTCCTGCTTCTTTCACGGTCTGCTCGAAGGCCACAGCCGAGCCGGGCACGTTGGAGGCGTGCTTGAGGATCATGGGGTTGCCCAGAATGAAGTTGGGGGCGAACACGCGCATGATCTGGTAGTAGGGGAAGTTCCAAGGCTCAACCATGAACACGATGCCGGTGGCCTGCTTGACGTAGTAGGCCTTGCCGGCGGGGTTGTCCAGGGGGACGGGAGCCAGCAGCTCCTCGGCGTGGTCGGCGAAGTAGTCGGCGATGTCCGCGCACAGCTCCACCTCGGCTCGGGCCTCACCCACCAGCTTGCCCATGTCCAGGGTCAGGTTGGCTGCCAGGGTATCCTCGTTCTGACGGAAGAGCTTGGCGACCTGACGCAGTTGTGCGGGACGGTCACCGGGACCCTCCTGTTTGCGCCAGGTCTTGTAAAGGTCATGGCCACGGGCCAGGGCGTTCTCCAGGTCTTCATCGGTGGCATCTGGATAGGTCTTGATCAGTTGGTTGTTAAAAGGATTGACAGTCTGATAGGTCACAATATCTCCTTCGAATTATGGGTACCTAGTCAGCATCATCGCTGGTCAGTTCATTCAGCATATCACCGCATTGGACCCTGTGGTCAAAGAATTTGCCGCAGGGCGACATTTGACCGCAGGGTCCGGTTTCATCAGTGGAAGAAGTGGCGTGTCCCGGTCAGATACATGGTCAGATCGGCGTCCTGGGCGGCCTTGATCACCTCTGGATCACGGATGGATCCTCCCGGCTGCACCACGGCCCTGATGCCGGCCTGGATCAGATATTCCAGACCATCTGCGAAGGGGAAGAAGGCATCGGATGCGGCCACTGAGCCCTTGGCGCGGTTACGGCCCTCATCCAGCGTGTTGGCCCGCTCGACTGCCAGGTGGCTGGAGTCCACCCTGTTGACCTGGCCCATACCAATGCCCACGGTGGCTCCCTGGTTGGCCAGGAGCACCGCGTTGGACTTGACCGAGCGGATGGCCCGCCAGGCGAAGGTCAGATCATCCATGGTTGCCTGGTCGGCTGGGTTGCCGGAGACCAGACGCCAGGTGGAGGGATCGTCTCCCGGGGCGTCGATCAGGTCGGGCGTCTGTACCAAAGCTCCCCCGTCGATTTGACGGATGATCGGGCGCTGACGTGGACGGCGTTGCACAGACAGGATGCGCAGGTTCTTCTTGGTCCGCAGTAGGTCCAGTGCCTCGGGCTCATAGCTTGGAGCCACAATCACCTCGGTGAAGACCGGCTTGATCTGCTGGGCCATGGTCAGGGTGACCGTGCGGTTGGCGGCGATGACCCCGCCATAGGCGCTCATGGGATCGCAGGCGTGGGCGCGGCGGTGGGCCTGGGCGATGTCCTCCCCCACGGCCAGACCGCAGGGGTTGGAGTGCTTGACCACGGCCACTGCGGGCAGGTCGGGGAAGTCCCAGACCGAGCGCCAGGCGGAATCCGCATCCACGTAGTTGTTGTAGCTCATTTCCTTGGCCCCACCCAGGTGCTCTGCAGCGGCGAAGCCATCACGATCCAACGGGTCCAGGTAGAGGGCGGCCTTCTGGTGGGGGTTCTCCCCGTAGCGCAGCTGGCTGGCCAGACGCCAGGTGCGCGTCAACGCCTGGGCTGGCTTCTGATCCTCGGCCTTGTCCTTCTTGTCGTCGACCCATGTGCGCGCTGTCCACTCGGCGATGGCCGCATCATAGGAGGCAGTCAGGGCGAAGGCTTTGGCAGCCAGACGTCCGCGTTCGGCCAGGCTGAAACCGGTGCCGGAGGCGATGCGGTCGGCTGCCAGGGCATAGTCGTCCGGGTCGGTGATCACAGCCACGCTGGCATGGTTCTTGGCGGCGGCCCGGATCATGGCAGGGCCGCCGATGTCGATGCGCTCCAAGCACTGGTCAGCATCGGCGCCCTCGAGGACGGTCTGCTCGAAGGGGTAGAGGTTGACCACCACCAGGTCGAAGGGGGCAATGCCCAAGTCTTTGAGTTGCTGGACATGGTCGGGATTGGTCATGTCGGCCAGCAGCCCGGCATGGATATGCGGATCCAGGGTTTTGACCCGGCCGTCGAGACTCTCGGGAAAACCGGTGACCTTTTCCACCGGGGTGACCTGGACGCCCAGATCCTGCAGCTTCTTCGCGGTGCTGCCGGTGGAGACGACCTCGGTGCCTGCCTGGCGGAAGGCTGATGCCAGGGCCTCAAGACCCTGCTTGTGGTAGACCGAGACCAGTGCTCGGTTGATGGTTCGATTCGTGGTGACCATGGAAACTCCTACTCCTATGCTTGAATGCCGAGGCGCCCCGCCACCTTCGGACCTACTTGCCTGGTCTGCGGGTGGACGAGACCTGTCGTGGTGTGTCTGCTCGGTCGGTTGCCTTGGACTCCTTTCTCCCCTGACCGCGTGATTGGTTGTGTTTTTCCTTGTTTTCCGCCTTGGCGGAAGTCTTCTTGGTGTCTGCCTGGCGCAGATAGTCAATCAGGATGTCCTTGATGATGATCAAGGCGGCAATAACGAGTGCCAGCAGCCATACTCCCAGCAGACCTACCCCCAGGGAGGTCCCGATCATGCGCAGGGAGGAGGCTATGGGTACGCCCACTCCGGCAAGTCGATGGCGGCCCAGGGCCCCGTTGGAGAGTTGGAAAAGCAGGGCAAGACCGAGCAGGGTGACCAGCCAGGTCAAGGCCATGGCCAAGGTTGCCATCAGGAAGCAGACTGCGGTATCTCGGGACTTCAGTCCCGCTTGGCGCACAGCGGCGTGAATTCTGACACCCCATGGTCCGGTCAGCAGCAGAATGCCGGCGACCACTCCGGCCAGCAGAGGCAGGTTGAGCAGGAGCAGACGAACCTCCTGCCGGTAGACCGGCTCCGGGAACAGCCCGAAGAGGGGCAGCGAGGGCAGACTTGAGGCGTGCCCTGACCAGAGGGTGAAGGTCGCCAGCCCGCCGATGTTGAAACCGCTTCCGAAAAGCCAGGAGGTAGCCCAGATGATCAGATTGGGTAGCCAGGCCAGGGAGGCCAGACTGGTCGTGACAGCCGAGGCGGTGCCCATACGTGTCAGTTTGAACAGACGACCCACGTCTCCGTGATAGAGGGCGATCCATACAATCAGGGCGATCAGGCCGGCGAGCAGCATGGCGGCCAAGAGTATCGATCCGGCTGTGAGCCCAAGCCGAATGGTCCTGCGAACCTGAACAGGCACGGTCTCTTTAATTCGTTTGGTGAAAGCCTGGCGGAATGGTTCAGAGCGGACCCAGGCCCAGCCGTAACCCAATAGGAAGACCAGGCTGGTCCGCAAAAGAATGACCGGGGTGGTGTCCACCTGGACGGTCTGACTGCCCTGCATGAGGATGAGGCTGCACAGCACCCAGACGACCAGGCCGGCAATGCAACCACCGACGGACATGCCCAGTCGACTGACCAGGGAGCGGATCATCCAGATCAGCAGGCCGGTCAGCAGCAAGGGGATGATGGTCAGGGTCAGGGCCCCGGCCGTGAATCCACAGCCCTGGGTGAGCAGGGTGATGGTTTCCGTCAGGGCCACAGTGGCCATGGACAGTGATGGCCCGCCCTCCTCAATGGAAATGATGAGCAGGAGCAGGGCCATGCAGGCGCCGAGAGCGACAGTGTAGATAAGTATGGCTAGGAAGGCCTCTAGGGCCCCCCGGAGCCACACTTTCACCCTGTCGGTCATATGATGGCATGCTCCCGTAGCAGGTCGCGGGTCAGGCGGGCCGTCTCGCCAGGTGTGGTACCCACCTTGATGCCGACGGACTCAAGCACTTCCTTCTTGTCAGCGGCCGTGCCCTTGCCGCCCGAGATGATGGCTCCGGCGTGGCCCATCTGCTTGCCTTCTGGGGCGGTGAAGCCGGCGATATAGGCCACGATGGGCTTGGTCATGTGGGTGGAGGCCCATTGGGCGGCCTCCTGCTCAGCCGAGCCGCCGATTTCGCCGATCATGACGCAGGCCTTGGTTTCAGGATCGCGGTTGAAGGCCTGCAGAGCCTCCAGCATGGTGGTGCCGACGATGGGGTCGCCGCCGATGCCCAGGCAGGCGGTGAATCCGATGGAGGACAACTCCCCCATGAGCTGATAGGTCAGTGTGCCGGACTTGGAGACCAGTCCCAGCGGACCGCGACCGGCGATACCTTGAGGGATGATGCCCAGGTCTACGCCGACGCCGTTGGGTCGGTCGGACATGGTCATCAGTCCTGGGCAGTTGGGGCCAACGATGCGGCAGCCGTGTTCCCTGGCCAGGGCCACGCAGTATGCGGTATCGGCCACGGGAATGCCCTCGGTGATGACCACGATCAGGGTGATGCCGGCCTCGATGGCTTCGACCATGGCATCCTTGGCGAACCTGGGCGGGACGAAGACCACAGAGGTACGGGCTCCGGTCGCCTGGCGGGCGGCTGTGCAGTCGGCGTATACGGGCACATGACGGGTCTGGCCGTCCGGACCGTCGAAGTCGACCGTCATTCCGGCCTTGCGGGCGTTGACTCCGGCCAGGATGTTGGTGCCGGCCGCCATCATGTGGGCCGTGTGGACCATGCCCTGGTGACCGGTCATGCCCTGGACCATGACGGGGGCGCCGTCTTCAATGAAGAGGGTCATCGTCCCGTCTCCTTTCCTGCTTGGGCGGCCAGGGCCACGGCCTGGTCTGCCGCCTCCTCCATGGTGCGGGCCACCTTGAGCCGAGGCTGTTGGGCCTTGGCCAGCAGGTCCAGCCCCTCGGCAGCCTCATTGCCGTCAAAGCGGACCACGATGGGCCGGTCGTCGTTCTGGTCCTGCTCACCCTCAGCATCCACGGCGGCCAGGATGCCCTGGGCCACCTGCTGGCAGGAGGTGATGCCTCCATAGACGTTGACCATGACCGAACGGACCTTGGGGTCGGAGAGGACCACGTCCAGGCTGGTACGCATGACTTCAGGAGAGGCTCCGCCGCCGATGTCGAGGAAGTTCGCGGGTCCGATAGGAAGGCCCTGGCGCTGTCCTGATCCGGCCACCGCATCCAAGGAACTCATGACCAGTCCTGCGCCGTTGCCGATGACACCCACCTGACCGTCCAGATGGACGTAGTGCAAGCCCGCAGCCTTGGCCTTGGCTTCCAGGGGGTCGACCTGAGCTGGGTCCGTGAACCGCTTCCATCCGTCGTGCCGGAAGGCTGCGTTCCCGTCCAGGGAGATCTTGGCATCGAGGGCATCCAGGTGCTTGGTGGCCTCGTCGTCAGGGTCGCCCACCTTGGCCAGGGGGTTGATCTCGACCAGGGTTGCATCGCTGTCCTGGAAGGTGTGCCACATGCCCAGAAGTATCTGTGCAGCCTGCTCCAGATCGGCATGGTAGAAGCCGATGCGCTCGGCCATGGTGCGGGCGGCCTGCCTGTCGAAATCCTCCAGGGGGCCGATGTGCAGGCGCCGAACCGATTCGGGGTGCTCGCGGGCGATGGTCTCCACCTCGGTGCCGCCGCTGGCCGTGGCCAGGACATCATAGTCCCGGGAGGTGCGGTCCACTGAGATGGACAGGTAGTACTCGTGCAGGATGTTGCGGGCCTCTGTGACCAGGATCCCGCTGACCGGATGGCCATCGATGTTCATGGGCAGGATGGCCTCGGCCAAGGCCACAGCCTGCTCGTGATTCTCGGCCCGCTTGACGGCTCCGGCCTGTCCCCGGTGGCCGATCGTGGCCTGGCCCTTGATCATGCAGGGATAGCCGATGACGTCGGCTGCCTGGCCGGCCTCTTCTGCGGTTGAGGCATAGACGGCCCTTGGCTGGGAGATGCCATGTTCAGCGAGCAGCTGCCTGGCTTGGTATTCGTACAAATCCATGGTGATGGTCCCCCAATCGTGCTCAGGCGGGCATGTTCATCAGGCAGGTGACCGGGTAGGCGCCCAGGGCCTTGCGACCGTCCAGACCGTTGAGCTCCATGACGAAGCTGAAACCGGCCACCTGGCCTCCGGCCTGCTCCACCAGGCGTGCAGCTGCCTGGGCGGAACCGCCGGTGGCGATCAGGTCGTCGACAATCAGGACTCGCTGGCCAGGGCGCAGGGAGCCCTGCTCGATTTCGATGCGGGCGTTGCCGTATTCGAGGGCGTATTCCTGGCTGTAGGTAGGATCGGGGAGCTTGCCAGCCTTACGCATGGGCAGGAAGCCCTTACCCAGGTCGCAGGCCAGCTGGGGGCCGATCAAGAAGCCGCGAGCCTCAAGCCCGGCGACCAGATCGAAGTCCTCCGGCTTGATGGGCAGGGTGCGCTTCATGGCGTCGAGGATGATGGCCAATCCCCTGGGGTCCGACATGGCCGGGATGAAGTCCCTGAAAAGGATCCCCTTCTTGGGAAAGTCCGGAATGGTACGGATCAATGAGATCAGATAAGCGGCGTCGTCATCGCCCACCTGCTTAAGTTCTCCAACCTTGATATCGTCCGATTGAGCCATGATCTTCTTTCTGTTTTGCTCCTTGGAAGTGGTTGCCGGGGCCATCATACGCGCGCCGCGTTTCCGTTCGGAGTCAGCCTGACGGAAGGTGTGGCGCGCGTATGATGTTCAGGACTTGGCGGAAGTCGAATCCGAATCCTTGGAATCCTTGGACGCATCCGATTCGTCAGCGTCATCGGACTTTTCCTCATCCTCAGTCTCGGCCTTGTCTGATTCGTCTTCCGGCTCCGGCTCGGAATCCGACTTGGATTCGGCCTTATCCTTGCCCTCGGAAGCGGCAGAGTTCTCTGTGGCAGTATCGTCGGCGGCGGTGTCTTCACCATCGGCATTGTCGTCGGCGGTGGTGTCTTCAGCGTCGGTGACCTCGGCTGGGGCATCCGCATTTTCGGGCAGGGGGTTGCCGTTTTCGTCAACCTCGTCGTCGTGGATGTAGGCGGGGACGATGGGGGGCTTGGTGATGGCCTGGATGCGCCAGCGGGACTGCGAACCCTCGGAGTCGATGACCACCTGCTCCTTCTCCAGGTCCACGGAGACGACCTTGCCAAGAAGACCAGTCGTGGTGGCTACCTCGTCACCGGGCTGCAGGGACTGGCGGAAGTCCTGGACGGCGGCCTGCTGCTGCTTGCTCTTGCGGGAGCTTCCCCACATCATGGCGATCATCAGGGCAATGATGACGATCATGAAAAGCATGGATCCCATGGTTGTTTCCACTCCTTGTTTTGGCGGGCATCAAACGGCGATGTGCATTGCTGCGAAGACCCCAGTCTAGAACAGCTTCATGACATCCTCGGGCGGTTTGCGGCCCAGGTGCTCCCAGGCCTTGGTGGTGGCCACACGGCCCTTTGGGGTGCGCACCAGGAAGCCTTCGCGCACCAGGTAGGGCTCACAGACCGTCTCGACTGTCTCGGCCTCCTCGCCCACCATGGCGGCCAGGTTGTTCAGGCCCACGGGACCGCCGTCGAAACTGTTGACGATGGCCTTGAGGACGGCCAAATCCAGACGGTCCAGCCCCTCAGAGTCAATCTGGTAGAGGGCCAGGGCCTGCTTGACGTCATCGGGGCCGACTTCGGGAAGATCGTGGACTATGGCCCAATCGCGCACACGGCGCAGGAGGCGGTTGGCGATCCTGGGTGTGCCGCGGGAGCGCAGGGCCAGCTGATGGGCGGCATCATCCTGCAGGACGATGCCCAGCACCTTGGCCGATCGCTCGACCAGCTTCTCCAGCTCCTCCTCCGGGTAGAAGTCCAGATGGGCGGTGAAGCCGAAACGGGCCCGCAGGGGCGAGGGCAGCATGCCTTCACGGGTGGTGGCGCCGATGACCGTGAACCTGGGCAGGGTCAGTGGAATGGAGGAGGCTCCGGGGCCCTTGCCCACCATGACATCCACGCGGAAGTCCTCCATGGCGATGTAGAGCAGCTCCTCGGCGGCCCTGGGCAGGCGGTGGATCTCGTCGATGAAGAGCACTTCGCCGGCCTCCAGGGAGCTCAGGATGGAGGCCAGGTCGCCGGCATGCTGAACAGCCGGCCCCGAGGTGACGCGGATGGGCACCTCCAGCTCGTGGGCGACGATCATGGCCAGGGTGGTTTTGCCCAGGCCTGGAGGGCCTGCCAGCAGGATGTGATCCGGGGCCACGTCCCGCTTTTTGGCGGCCTCCAGGAAGAGCCCCAGCTGGGCCTTGAGCCGGGGCTGGCCGATGAACCCGTCCAGGGTTTCCGGACGCAGCTCCTCGTCGCTGACAGGCTCGCCTTCGATGGGCCGGGCCGAGACCATCCGCAGGGATTCCTCCTGGGCATCGCCATTCTGGGAGTCGATGTATCCCGTAGACATCTGCTTGTCAGCCATGGGTCAGCGCCCCCTGTCCAGCCGTGTCAGGGCCTGCTTGAGCACCTTGGGAATGTCGGCCGACTGCAGGGGAAGGGTGTAGCCACCCTCGTTGCAGGTCTGCTCCACGGCCTGCTCGGCATCGCGTTGCAACCAGCCCAGGGAGATCAGTCCCTCAACCACCTGGTGGGCGCCATCGTCGGTCTGGGCGGGTCCCTGCTTGCCTGTGCCGGCATCCAGATCCAGCTTGCCGGAGAGCTCGAGGATGATCTTTTGAGCGCCCTTCTTGCCCAGGCCCGGCGCACGGGACAGAGCCGCAGCATCACCGTCAGCCACGGCCTGGGCCAGCTGGTCCGAGTTCAGAGTGGCGAGGATGGACAGGGCCACGCGCGGTCCGATGCCGCTGACCTTCTGTAGCTGGGCGAAGAGGGATTTGGAGGTGCGGCTGAGGAACCCGTAGAGGGTCAGCGCGTCCTGGGTCAGGGACAGGGCGGTGTAGACGGTGACCGTGGATTCGGCCCGCATGGAGGCCAGATCCGACTGGGGCATGCGCACCTCGAAACCCACCCCCGAAACATCGATGACGGCAGAGCCTGTTTCGATGGCGGCCACCCGCCCGGTCAGCATTGCCAGCACTTGATCACCCCTCGATGGAATCGAACGTCTGTTCGAATCAGCTTACATGTCTCGCTGGACTCCCCGGTGCCTTCCAAACTTGGCAGAGGCCTGGGCCCACTGACGCTGGGCCTGGGTCAAATGTTCCTCGCGCTCCCCGCCTTGGATGGCCCCGGCAGGCCTTAGGGCGTGGCAGATGGCCTGGGCCAGAGCATCGGCGGCATCGGCGGGCTTGGGCAGCTGGTTGAGCCCGAGAATGCGGGCCACCATTCGTTGCACCTGGATCTTGTCAGCCTGGCCATTGCCGGTCACGGCCATCTTGGCCTCGGTGGGTGTATGCAGGGCGACGGGAATGCCTCGCTGAGCCGCCCCAAGCATGGCCAGCCCGGCTGCCTGGGCGGTTCCCAGCACGGTGTTGTGATTGGACTGGGCGAAGACCCGCTCGATGGATACCACGTCGGGGCTGAAACGGTCCAGGGCGGCCGTAAGCCCCTGGTAGATGGCCAGCAGGCGCAGGTCCTGGCTCTGTTCCGGGTCTGAGCGCACGACGTCCACATGAACAAAGGAAAGCCGGCGCGATGCACCGGCTTCAATAACGCCAACGCCGCATCGGGTGAGCCCCGGGTCGACGCCGAGAACGATCATAAGGTCACTCGTCGTCCAACTGGGCCATGACCTCGTCGGGCGCAGTCCAATTGCTGTAGATCTCCTGCACGTCGTCCAGGTCGTCCAGGTTGTCGATCAGCTTGGAGACCTTGCGGGCGGAGTCCAGGTCCAGGGTGACCTCGCTCTTGGGATTGAGGACCAGGTCGGCGGAGTCGTAGTCCATACCGGCGTCCTGCAGGGCCTTGCGGACGTTGACCATGTCACCAGGGGCGGTCAGCACGGTGTAGCTCTCGCCGTTGTCCTGCACGTCCTCAGCACCGGCCTCGGCGGCCTTCTCGAAGACCGTATCGTAGTCCAGTCCCTCCGAGGGGACGATGATCTGGCCCTTGCGCTCGAAGTTGAAGCTGACCGACCCGTTCTGGGCCAGGGAGCCGCCGCCCTTGGTCAGGGTGGAACGGACCTCAGCGGCCGCGCGGTTGCGGTTGTCGGTCAGGCACTCGATGATGATGCCCACGCCGGCAGGAGCGTAGCCCTCGTAGACGATGGTCTCGTAGTTGGCTGCTCCGGCCTCCTCACCCGAGCCGCGCTTGACGGCCCTGGTGATGTTGTCTGCGGGCACGGAGGACTTCTTGGCCTTGACGATGGCGTCGTAGAGAGTGGGATTGCCGTCGGGGTCACCGCCGCCGGTGCGGGCAGCGATCTCGATGTTCTTGATCAGCTTGGCGAAGAGCTTGCCACGCTTAGCGTCGATGGCTGCTTTCTTGTGCTTGGTGGTCGCCCACTTCGAATGCCCTGACATATGTCTCCTGACGGTACGAATGCGTAAACGAATGGAATTCTAGTTCCGCTCTTCGACAATTTTACGAGTTTTCAGGGCCTTCCGTGGGGGCTTCATCGTAAGGAGAACCAGCCTTCCGGCCCACCAGCCTGCCCAGCAGGCCACGGCGATGATCGGGCCGGGCTGCCAGGGCCCGGGCATAGACATCCAGAACCTGGTCGGTGACCCGCTCCCAGTCGTAGTCGCCGGCCCGACGCATTCCGCACGAGGCCAGGTTTAGGCGGGCAGGTCGGTCGTCCAGCAGTTCAAGGACCGCCCTGGCGCAGTCCTGGGGGTTTCCGGTGGCGAACAGACGTGCGCTTCGGCCGTTCTGGGAGACGTCCTCGAAGGCTGGCAGGTCCGAGGCTACCACCGGGCAACCTGCCGCCATGGCCTCGACCAGCACGATGCCAAAGCTCTCTCCCCCGGTCTGTGGCGCCACATACAGGCCCAGGCTGTGGTAGAAGGAGGCCTTGTCCTCGTCACTGATCCGACCCAGGAAGGTGAAGTGTTGGGCCAGACCGGGATCGACGTCCTCAAGTATTTTCCGGGCTTCCGCCTGCCCGTCGCCTGCACACAGGAAGCGGGCTCCGGGCACGCGCTGCAGAATGGAAGGTGCAGCCTGGGCCAGAATCTTGAACCCCTTGCGCTCCTCCTTCATCCGTCCCAGGAATCCGATGGTGGGTTCCCGCTCGCTCCCCTGCCATTCCGGGCGCGGCCGGGCATTGCGCAGGGCTCTGGTCTCGATACCGTTGGGGATGATCTGGCTGGGTATGCCCGGCTCCAGCAGATTCTTGGCGTTTTGCATGGCCGAGGGGCTGACGAAGATGGCCTGGTTGATGTTGGCCAGGTATCGGCGCAGGTAGCGCCTGGTCAGCCTCAAGGCCAGCGGCGTTGTATCGAAGGCCGCATGGAAGGTGGCTACATAGGGGCAGGGAATGAATCCGGGCCTCAGGGGCTTGTGACTCAGGGAGGGCACCTCGGGCTCGTGCAAATGCAGAATATCGAAGTGGCCTTGCCTGACCCACTGCCGGGTCTTGTGGCCGGCCACACCGAAGTAGCTCAGGTTGGCCACGGATCCGTTGTAGGGAATGGAGAAGGAGGAGCCGGTGGTATGCACCCAGAGGGGCATGTCCTGGGTGCGTCGGCCCGGGGCCAGAACCTGCACCTGGTGGCCACGGTCCATAAGATGCCTGGCGAAGTCGCGGATGTGCAGTTGGACGCCGCCCGGGGTCTCGAAGGAGTAGGGTGAGATGATCCCCACCCGCAGGGGCGCCTTGATGGCGGCCCGCTCTGATTCCTGCTCAGACCTTTGCTCGGGTGCCTTCATGCCCGTCACCTCCCTTGTTCTTGGATGCCTGGGCCAGGATGAAGTCCGGCAGGTCATGCATCCGGGAAAGATCCAGATCCTCAAGGAAAATCGGCTGGAGCATGTGCCAGTCCTCGGGATGCTCGCGAATTCCCCGGGCCCACTGGTCCACCCAGGCCTGGGTCAGGTCGTTGATGGCCTGCTCCCGGGGCATGTCCAGGTAGGGCTCGATGGCGATGGGCCCGTCCACCTGGCAGACATAGCCGTAGGGGGTCTTGGCCTGCCGGCGCCGCTCCCCCGTCAGCTTTTCCCTGTGCATGTTCACGGTATAGAGGGGCAGACGGGAATCCAGGGCGATGACGGCAGGACCTGCGGCCACGCGAATCCAGGAGTCGAAGGCCTTGACGAAGACGCCTCGGCGGCTCAGGTCGCGGTCGGCCAACAGGGGCACTACCTGATTGGGCTTCCGTAGCAGGGTTGTCAGACGGCCGGTGATGTCCGGCTCACCGGTCAGCAGGATGTTCATGCCCAGGCGGCGACGGATGTCCGCGAAGGTGTTGAGCATCCCCTGGTCCCTCAGCCGCTCGGCCACCGTGGTGACCTGACCGACCGTGGAACAGGCCCAGAAACCCGCGTAATCCCAGTTGCCCTGGTGGCCCATGCCGATGGGCAGGGAGCGCAGGCCGATGTCGGTCTTGGCCGGAGCCGGGTAGGCGTTGCCGCCACCGTGTATGCGTGCCAGCAGCTGCTCCTTGGTGCGGGCCCCCACGGTCAGGGCCTCGACGAAGTAGACGAAGTAGGAGCGCATGCCCTGGCGCGAGGTGCGCCGCAGGCTGCGATGGTCGGCCTCTGGCATGACATGGGCCAGGTTGCGCTCCAGCTGTCTGACGCCGCCTATCCGGAAGAGCCAGCAGAGGTCGGCTGCCGCCAGGAAGAGACCGCGCAACAGCCGCTCGGACACCAGACGCGCGTGCTGCGCCAGAAAGATGAGCAGTCGGTCCGGCATAGGCTCACTCGTGGTTGGGGTTGGCAGGCTGCGGGTTGCGGCTCATGTCCTTGGCGACGTGGCTGATCCGTTGCCAGACGGTGACGATGCCCAGCAGGGCCAGCAGGACCAGGAAGCAGCTGAGCACAGCCAGGGGCAGCCCGGCCCCGGTCAGGGCCATGCCCACCAGGATGATGACCAGCCGGTCCGACCTGGTGGCGATGCCGTTCTTGGCCTCGAAGCCCTCGGCCTCGGCCCGGGCCCGGGCGTAGGAGGTGACGAATGAGGTCATGATGGCGAAGAGGGCAGCAGCCATGCCCACCTGGGCCCAGATGTCGGGACCCTGGTGGCTGCCATCAGCCACCCAGGCCAGCTCGTGGCGGCGTAGGTAGATGATGACCCCGGTCAGGACGGCCCAGTCGGCTATCCGGTCAAGGGTGGAGTCCAGGAAGCCCCCGAACTGGGTGCCACCGCCGGTCAGCGCGGCCACGGAACCATCCAGGGAGTCGAAGGCCACCAGGATGGCCAGGACGATGGCCCCGGGCAGGAGCCAGCCGGTGAACCCGGTCACGATGGCAACCAGTGTGGTGCCTACGGCTCCGCTGATGGTGACACCGTTGGCGCTCACGCCCAGACGAACCAGGCCGCGGGCGATGGGGGCGATGATGCGCTTCCAGGGGCGCCGTAGATGCTCGAACATTGGTCAGTCCTGACTGCAGGAGGTGTTCGCTCGGAAGTCGTCTGCCGAGTTGATCTGGGCGCGGACCTTGATGGCCTCGTTGATCCAGGCGCGGGCCTGCTCCACAGGCACCCCGTTGAGCTGGCTGCCGTCGCGGAAGCGGAAGGAGACCGCGTTCTTGGAGACGTCCTCCTCGCCGGCGATCAGGATGAAGGGGGCCTTGGACTTGGCCGCGTTGCGGATCTTCTTGCCGAAGCGGTCATCGGAGCGGTCGATCTCGCAGCGGACCATGTCGTCGCGCAGCTCGTCGAGCAGATGCTCCAGGTGGGGGGCGAACTCGTCGGCCACGGGCACGGCCTGCACCTGGACCGGGGCCAGCCAGGCCGGGAAGGCGCCGGCATAATGCTCCAGCAGAATGGCGAAGAAGCGCTCAATGGAGCCGAAGAGGGCCCGGTGGATCATGACCGGCCGCTGGTGGGAGCCGTCGGCTGCGATGTACTCAAGCTGGAAGCGCTCGGGCAGGTTGAAGTCCAGCTGAATGGTGGAGACCTGCCAGGTGCGCCCGATGGCATCTCGGGCCTGCACGGAGATCTTGGGCCCGTAGAAGGCGGCGCCCTCCGGGTCGTCGACCAGCTCCAGCCCGGAATCCTTGGCCACCTCGGCCAGGGTGTTGGTGGCCTCCTCCCAGACCTCGTCGGAGCCGACGAACTTGTTGGGATCCTTGGTGGACAGCTCCAGGTAGAAGTCGTTGAGGCCGAAGTCCTTCAACACCTTGAGCACGAACTGGAGCAGGTTGGTCAGCTCCCCCTTCATCTGGTCCCGGGTGCAGTAGATGTGGGAGTCGTCCTGGGTCAGGCCGCGCACGCGGGTCAGGCCGTGGACCTCGCCGGACTTCTCGTAGCGGTAGACGGTGCCGAACTCGAACAGCCTCAGGGGCAGCTCCTTGTAGGAGCGCTGCCGGGATTTGAAGATCAGGTTGTGCATGGGGCAGTTCATGGGCTTCAGGTAGTAGTCGAAGCCCTGGCGGGTCACCTTGCCGTTGGCATCCTTCTCCTCGTCCAGGTGCATGGGCGGGTACATGCCGTCCTTGTACCACTGCAGGTGGCCCGAGATCTCGTAAAGGTGGCCCTTGGTGATGTGCGGGGTCTGCACGAAGGAGTAGCCGTTGCGCCGGTGCATCTGCCGGGAGTAGTCCTCCATGGCGTTGATGATGGCCGCGCCCTTGGGGTGGAAGACGGGCAGGCCGGGCCCGATCTCGTCCGGGAAAGAGAAGAGGTCCATCTCGGCGCCCAGCTTGCGGTGGTCGCGGCGGGCGGCCTCCTCCAGACGGGCGGTGTAGGCCTTCATGTCGTCCTTGTTGGCCCAGGCGGTGCCGTAGATGCGCTGGAGCATGGGGTTCTTCTCATCCCCGCGCCAGTAGGCGGCAGCCGTGCGCATGAGCTTGAAGCAGCGAATGTAGCGGGTGTTGGGCAGGTGGGGGCCCCGGCAGAGGTCCTTCCAGACCGTGTTGCCCTCGCGGTCCAGGTTGTCATACATGGTCAGCTCGCCGCCGGTGGCCACCTCGGTGGCCTCCTCGCTGTTGATCTCGGCCTCCTTGGCACCGATCAGCTCCAGCTTGTAGGGCTGGTCGGCCTCCTCCTTGCGGGCCTCCTCCTCGGTGACCACGCGCCGGCGGAAGCTCTGGGAGGACTTGATGATCCGCTTCATCCGCTGCTCGATCTGCTTGAGGTCGTCGGGGGTGAAGGGCTTGTCCACGTCGAAGTCGTAGTAGAAGCCGTCCTTGATGACCGGGCCGATGCCCAGCTTGGCGTCCGGGCGGATCTCCTGGACGGCCTGGGCCATGACGTGGGTGGCCGAGTGCCGCATGATGGCCAGTCCCTGGTCGCTCTCCAGCGTGATGGGCTCGACCTTGTCACCCTCGTGCAGGGGTGTGTAGAGGTCGCGTGGCTGCCCGTTGAGGTCGACGGCGATGATGTCCTTGTCGTCAGCAAAAAGCTGGACGCCAGTCTGATCCGCCGCCACCTCCTTCCGTTCGCCCTTGACGATGATGGAGATGCTCGACTGTGTCATGAATGCCGTCCTTGCTATCGGAGCCCGCGTTACAGGGTGCAGGCTGGACATGGTTATCGTGCCACAGCCTAGGTCGTCACTCAGACAAGGAGGGGCCTTTGTTGCCCATGGAGCGCAGATAATCCTCGGCCTCACGGACCAGCTCTTCGGCGGCCGGCTCGTCCACCTGGGCCTGGTCGACATCCATCTCCAGACGGTGGACGTAGTTGGCCAGGTCGTCGTTGCAGCGCAGCAGCATGCCGGCCTGGGCCTTCCACTCGGCGGCCTTGCGGGGCAGTTCCCCCTCGTCAAGGTGAACGCCCAGCATGGCTGAGAGCCTTTGCAGCAACTGCAGGGTGCCCTGGGCGCACTCGTCGCTGCCCAGGTACTGGGGCACGGAGACCCAGATGGACTCGGTGCTGTAGCCGTCCTGGGTGGCCAGGGCGTCCAGAACGGTGGGGATGCCTATGGGGCCGGAGTGGCCGTCGGTGTCGGTCTTGGGCTGGTCGCCGGCCAGGTCGTCGATGGGCAGGGGCCTGGTGTGCGGGCAGTCGGCGAACATGGCGCCCAGGGTGATGATGGCCTCGGCCTCATCGTCTTCGGCCCAGTGGATGCTGCGCCGGCAGAAATCGCTCCAGTGGTAGTTGGGCTCCGGGCCCATCTCCAGCAGCAGGGTGTGGGTGTCATCAATCTGCACCCGGTAGATCTTGGTGGAGGGCCAGATGATCCGCCGCCTACCCTGCACATGGCAGAGCATGGGCCGTGACATCTGGTAGTCGTAGAACCCATCGCCCGGAATGCTGCCGATCTCGTGGGACTCGTAGACGTTCAACAGGTGGCGGATGACGTTGGTCGAGGCTGAGCACGCATCGTTCCAGCCATCGAAGGCGGCCACCATGGTGCAGTGCTGCCTGGCTTCTTCACTCATACCTCTCACCCTACCGGTAGGAAGCCTTGTATTTGGCGGCTTTGCCATCAGCGGAGGGTGGCTCTATGACGCGGCGACACGCGCTTTTTGCCAAGTGCGGGGGTCTACGCTACAGTAGTGCAACGTGCTTCGGCAGTCACCACCACGGTGAAAGTTGAAAGTGCGGGCATAGCTTAGTTGGTAAAGCGCGACCTTGCCAAGGTCGAGACCGCGGGTCCGAGTCCCGTTGCCCGCTCGAGGTTTCGAGCAGTTTAACCAATACGGTGGGTTAGCCAAGCGGTTAGGCAGCGGCCTGCAAAGCCGTATAGACGAGTTCGACTCTCGTACCCACCTCTCTCTCGAAACGAGAATGACCCGGGCGGTTGGCGCAGAGGTAGCGCACTTCCCTGACACGGAAGGGGTCACTGGTTCGAATCCAGTATCGCCCACGAGGATCACTTCGGTGGTCTTTCCCAATCCGGGCGATTGGCGCAGCGGCTAGCGCACTTCGTTCACACCGAAGGGGTCGCAGGTTCGATTCCTGCATCGCCCACCTGGATCCTCTACCTCTCCCCTATCTTCCATATAGAGACACTTATATCCAGAGACAGTTTTCAGTCAGTAATTGATGACTACAAATCTTCTGAATTGCTGTTAATCGTATTCCTAATGATCCACGATTGATGATTCCTCAAGCAGGAATTCAGGTAATAAATTATTGTTACCAATACAAACGAGGTTTGCTCTTCATGCTCACTTACAGTGCTCGTATCGGCTGAATTGCGTACCAGCTGACGCTTGCCATGCCGGTTGTCATGGCGGATAGCGAACAGGGTGTTGAGCATGTCCGGGACCTTGTGATAATTTGCTCTTAGCAACAGGTCGGGGGACCTGCCAGAAACGGGAGTACCTGATGCATCCTTGAAGAGGTGATAGCATGAAGAAAGGCCTAGGCCAATGAGGGCACGTAACTAGCCTGGCTGAATCTGCAATGCACCGCAGCTTGAGGAAACTGTGGTCTCCCTGTTTTACCTATGTAATACTTGCGTGGTCTGTATGTGTGACCACGTTCCGGTTGTCGCCAGTGGCGGCGGCCGTGCTGTAAAGCTCCTCCGGCGGCACAGAAATATACCCCCCTCTCCTGCCGCCGGAGGTTTTACTTTTTCAGGCCCTATTTGAGGGCCTGCAGGTACCGGTAAAGGGTGGGAATCGAAATCTTGAGCTCGGGGGCTACGATGCCCACCGCGCCCTTGATGAGGAAGATGCCCCGATCCTTGATGTTGCGGATGATGTCCAGCCTGTCCTGCTTGGTCAGCTTGTCCATGGGGATGTTGAACTGGCGGACCTCATCCCTGGTGATTCTGCGGATGTTCTCTGCAGGCTCCTCGCTCATGTGGCTGCGGGATGTCTCCGAGGAGATCTGCACATCGTCGGAGTCGATCGAGGACAGGGTCTGCAGCACATGGGCGGCCTGCTGCAACTCGGTAATGTTGATGCTGATGCAGAGCAGGCCAATGACGGTCTGCTCCTGGTTGCGGATCAGGTAGGAGGAGACACGGAACTCGTGCTTGTTCAGGCGGCGCCCACGGTAGTCGGAAACGAAATCGGCCCCGTCCTGGTCGGCCCGTGTGGCCAGCTGGAGCGTCTGGTCCGTAATCCCGTCACCCAGGGAGCGTCCGGAGAGCTGACCGTTGCGGATGAAGACGATGGAATTCTCCGGGCGGGTAATGTCATGCACAACAATCTCGGCCATAGGACCGAAGGAATCGGCTATGAATTCTGCCAGGGGAAATACCTGTTCAAGGTTGTCTACTGTGAAATGCATGGCTGATCCTCAACATCCTAACAGGGCGGCTTGTAGCCACCGGTTGGTGCTGCGGGAAGCGAAAGGTATTGGATGGCGTGATATGGTCCATCACCTCCATACCAGCCAATCGGCCTCCTCTAATCCCGTATATTAGACCTTCTTTTGCGCACTTCAGTCCTTTGCATACGGCCTATTGAGACCGCAGGAGTGCTGAAGTGCCGAAGGGGTTTTCATGGTAACGCATCAAGGCGGCTGAATCTTGCTTTTCGCAAACCCGGCCAGTCGTAACGGACTCGGTGTCGTAACGGAGCCGTTTCTCACCAATCCTGCAGAACAGGAAGAGGCAAGATGATCGGTAATCATAGGGAACTAAGTAATTCAGAAGCGGGGCATCAGTACCTGTATGGTTCCTAGGGCAAGATGCAAGAACAATGTGAGTCTGGTCACGTGTTTTGGTGTCGGGTGGATCTGAAAGCGACTTTGCCAAAGATATTGAACTGGCTTATGTGGGGTACATAATGGAATGAGTAAACAGCGGCCAGGCTGGCTGTGGGGTTCTGCCCATGGCCGGCCTGGCCGTGTTTCCCTCTCTCCCAGGCTGCGGCGGGGGCGTGCATGCCTGCCCTCGGCTTCCGCCTGCAGAAGTGTGGTGGGGGCGCGGGAGGGAGTGTCGGCTCTCTTGGGGTGTGAGCCGTAAGTGACACGTTCCTCCCTGCTCCCCCTATGTGGGCCGGGGGCGGGGGGATTGATACGCCGCCCGGCCGCTCTTACCCGAGCGAAGCATGTGTCAGCCTGTGCTGTTCCCTACGGTGGCGGCGTGATGCGAGAACCCCGCCCATGCCGGTCATGCCGGTGGCCAGGGCGAGCAGGATGCCTTCCCCGCCTGCTCTTGGGAGCACGCCTGCTGGCAGGTACGTGTACCTGAGGGAGGTGTCCGGTGTTTGGGCTGTGCCGCCCAGCGTGTAGTCGACGCTGACCGTGACGGTGCCCGGCTGGTGTGCGGGCGTGAGCACGCTGACGCTGCTGCCGTCGCCGCGCGTCAATCCTGATACGGCAGTCTGGTCGAATCTGACGCCGGTGATCACCAGCTGCAGATTGAACGACACCGGCACAGGAACAAGACTCTGAGCTTTACTGTTATTCTCACCTGTGGGGATGCTGTCGTTGCCGAGCTGGCCATAGGCGTTCCATCCCCAGGCGTAGGCGTTCCCGTCGCTGCCCACGGCCAAAGTATGTTCACTTCCGGCGCTGACCTGTGCGGCTTGCAGTCCTTGGTTCTTGTCGGTGGGGTTGGCGGGGTTGCGCACGCGCGCAGGAACAGACGAATTCGCATAGCTGCCGCTGCTGTTGTTGCCGAGCTGGCCATTGTAGTTGTCTCCCCATGCCCAGGCGTTGCCGTCGCTGCCCACGGCCAGCGAATGCCAGTATCCGGCGCTGACCTGCAGGTAGGTGAAGTCCTTGGGCAGGTCCGGGTAGGTCTTGCTGTCGGGCGTCTTCACCCTGACCGGCGTATACCGGTTGGTGGTCGTCCCGTCGCCGAGCCGGCCCCGGTTGTTGTCTCCCCAGGCGTAGGCGTTGCCGTCGCTGCCCAGGGCCAGGGAATGAGTGCTTCCGGCGCTGACCTGCAGGTAGGTGAAGTCCTTGGGCAGGTCCGGGTAGGTCTTGCTGTCGGGCGTCTTCACCCTGACCGGCGCAGACCGGATGCTGGTTGTCCCGTCGCCGAGCTGCCCATACTGGTTGTAACCCCAGGTGTAAACGTTGCCGTCGCTGCCCAGGGCCAGGGAATGAGTGCTTCCGGCGCTGACCTGCAGGTAGGTGAAGTCCTTGGGCAGGTCCGGGTAGGTCTTGCTGTCGGGCGTCTTCACCCTGACCGGCGTATACCGGTTGGTGGTCGTCCCGTTGCCGAGCTTGCCATTGCCGTTGTCTCCCCAGGCGTAAACGTTGCCGTCGCTGCCCAGGGCCAGCGAATGCAAGGCTCCGGCGCTGACCTGCAGGTAGGTGAAATCCTCCGGCAGGTCCGGGTACGTGCTGCGGTCGGGCGTCTTCACCCTGACCGGCGCATGCCGCTCGGTGGTTGTCCCGTTGCCAAGCTGGCCATGGTCGTTGTTTCCCCAGGCGTAAACGTTGCCGTCGCTGCCCAGTGCCAGCGAATGATCGCCCCCGGCGCTGACCTGCAGGTAGGTGAAATCCTCCGGCAGGTCCGGGTACGTCTTCCGGTCGGGCTTCCTCACCATGACCGGCGCATGCTTGTCGTCTCTCGTCCCGTCGCCGAGCTGGTCGTAGTAGTTGTTTCCCCAGGCGTAGGCGTTCCCGTCGCTGCCCACAGCCAAGGAAAAATGACTGAAAGCATTATCACCGTTTTTTGATCCGCTGACTTGGTTGAATCTGATGCCCCGGCTGGCGTTGTCGGGCGGGGTGATGGTGGTGGATTCCCTGCCCAGCTGGCTGCCCTTGTCGGGGCTGATGCTCCACGTGTTGTTCCGGCTTGCCGGCGTCCACTTGGCGGTCAGGGTCAGATCCTTGTGGACGGGCTTGCTGAAATCGTAGGCGACCTCGCCTATGAACCATCCGTCGAACAGGAAGCCTTGGCGCGCAGGGTCGGGGGATGGCCGCTTCACCCTGCCGTTTGGGGTGGAGACAGTCTGGTCTGCTGGTTCGGGTTTTCCGCCGCCCGTGTTGAATCGGACCGTGGGCGTGGATCTTGGTTTGGCGTCTCGTGTCAGCGGCTGGTCGACCGTGTACGTAAGGCTCTGGGTGAAGGGCTGGCCGTCCTGCCTGCCGGTGATGAGGATGGCGGCTGGTCCCGGCTTGTGGGCGGGTATATCCGCCTGCCAGGAGCCGTTGTTCTTGCTGAGTTTGAGCGGCTGGCCGTCCATGCTGGCTGATTCCAGGCTGGGCGCCTGGGTGGTGCTGAGCCTGGCTGGCCTGCCAGGCTGGGCCTGCCCGCCCAGGTTCCACATGAATATGCTGCCCTGCCTGCTGATGGCGGTGATCCTGCTGTCTGCCTTGATGGCCTGCAAGTACTGCTGGCTCCCGTCGTCCGCACGTGTGGGTGCTTCGCCGGGCTTCCAGGCCCAGACCCGGCCTTTCGAGTCTATAAGAGTTGCTTGCATAGCGTTACTGCTGATGGCCGTGATGGCAGAATGGTCGGGCAAGACCAGTGGTTCTGGTTGGGTTTGCTCGTTTTCCAGATAGCTGGTCTGGCCTGTTGAGTCCAGAAGCATAGAGCCGTGATCCATGGCTGATATCTGAACAATTCGGCTGGCAAGCTTGACGGGTTGGATCTGATCGGTGTCAATGGCTTCCGGCTTCCAGATCCAGACTTGGCCCTTGCTGTCCAAGGCGAGCAGACAGTCAGCATTGCCAGCAGCCGTGACTGCTAATGCCTGCCTCGGCAAACTTATGGCCTTTCCTGTTGGCTCGTCCTTACTGGTCCATGTGTGGATACGACCATCCTGATCCACTGCCATGAGGTGATCGGCGGCCACGGCAATGCTGGTGTAGGTCGTGGAGTCTGTGTCGAGCAGGGCCGGAGTCTCCCCGACTTTGCTCCAGATGTAGATACGGTGGTCACTGCTCAAGGCTGCGTAGCTGTTATCGCCAACGACTCCAGTTGTGAATCGCACCTCGCCAGACGTATCTCGAGGTGATGGCACCTGAACAGGCGTCTTATCGTTCGTTGTCCAGGTGTATAGGCGCCCATCGCCAGTCACGCCGATCAGCTTGCCGTCATGGGCTTCCAGCGTGCTGAACGATGGGGAATCTGCGCTTGGCGGTGTGATGGTGATGCCAGTGCCGCCGGAAGCCGGACCATGGTCGGGGCTGAGCGCCCAATCAGTCAACGGGGTCCACTTGGCCTTCAAGGTGATGTCCCTGGTGACCGGGGTGCGGAAGTCCATCATTGCTTCATGCTCCGACCAGCCGTCAAACCGGTAGCCGTCACACTTCGGATTATCAGCAGGAGGTGACGCCAAGGAGCCATCCTGTACAGTTACACGTTCCCCTTTGCTTCCATTGGCAGGATCGAATACGACCGTGTGAGAATCAGCAGCAGACTGGGTCCCAGCAGCTGAATAAGAGCTGGATGGCGAGATTCCGAGGGGTTGGGAAGAGCCTGTTGGGGTTTGAACAGGTGATGAGGAAACAGATGAAGTGGTCAGCGACGAGGAAGAAGGGAGGTTGGTAGGTTGTAGATCGCTCAGGGAACCGTTATCTGCCTGAGCGGTATAGCGACCCCCCCCCCCTGTTGACATCTGAGCCGGAGGCGAAGACGGTGCCGGTGGCCATGCCGGTCAGCAGCAGGGGTATCAGCACCAATGCTGACATGAGCGACCGCAGGCCAAACCTATGCGTACGAGAATCGGCAGACGTCGACGACGAAACCACAACAAACCTCCCCAAAGGATTCAAAACGCTTGGCTTACCCAGTCCCCCGCAACCATGGGCAGCACATGAGCAAATCCTATCACGGGGCCATGTGAGCGTCGAATCCCCCGGCAGTTCACTCTAGCTCAGCTGGCCGCCACGCCGCCTACTGCGGGCAGGGCGCCGACCATGAGCATGATGGCTACGAAGATGGCCAGGCCGATCCGGTAGATGACGAATCCCCGGTAGGAGAAGCGCGAGACGATCTTCAAAAAGGCGATGATGACGATGTATCCCAGCAGGAAGCTGACCACGGTGGCGCAGATGGTGGCCCCCCAGCCAGGGAAGGCGGCGTCCGCATTGATGTTCTTCACGGACTTGACCGTCTCTAGGATGCCGGCGCCGAAGACGGCGGGGATGGCCATGAGGAAGCTGACACGGGTGGCGGACTCGCGGGTGTAGCCCAGGGCGCGGCCGAAGGTCATGGTGCCGCCCGAGCGGGATACGCCGGGGATCAGGGCCAGCATCTGCCCGATGCCGAAGAGCAGGGCGTCCCGGGCGCTCATCTGGCGGATCTCCTTGTTCTGGCGGCCGTGGCGGTCGAAGTAGTCCAGCAGCAGGCCGAAGACGATCAGCACCACCACGGTGATCCAGAGGTTGCGCAGCTTGGTCTCGATTATCTTCTGGAAGAGCAGTCCCGCCACCACGATGGGCAGGGTTCCCAGAATGATGTACCAGCCCAGGGCTGCGTCATGGTCCTTGGAGCCCATCCGCTCACGCAAGGAGGAGCCGTCCTTGCCGGCCAGGCAGCGGAACCAGTGGGTCAGTATGCGGGCAATGTCATGCCGGAAGTAGAGCAGGACCGCCAGCTCGGTGCCGAATTGGATGATGGCTGTGAAGGCCGCGCCCGGGTCCTGGCCCAGCAGGCCGCCCACGATGCGGATATGGGCGCTGGATGAGACGGGGAAATACTCCGTCAGGGCCTGCACCAGGCCGAACAGAATGGCTTCGAAGAAATTCATGGACCCCTCTTGCTATGTCGGACAACAATGGCAAGCATAGCCACCGCGCAGGGCAGGCAGAGCCAAGGGCCGGGCATGTCTCGCAGAATGCCCACAATGGGTCTTGTCGGAATCGACGACTCGACGATTAGGGGTGTGGATCATCATGGCCAAGACCTACAGAAAATCCAGGGGCGGGGCCCCGGCGGGATTCTTCGAGTGCGAGGGACGCGGGCTTAAATGGCTGGGCCAGGCTCAGGCGCAGGGCGGTCCCCGGGTGGTGGACGTCTACGACTGGGGTCCGGACTACCTGGACATCGAGGAGGTGACCTCCGCCTCCCCCACGCCTGGTGCCGCCTACCGTTTCGGCGCCCAGCTGGCCCACATGCATGATGCCGGGGCCGACCACTTCGGCTCCGCGCCCGAGGGCTACACGGGCACCTGCTACTTCGGACCCCTGCAGGATCCGCTGCCTATGGACGTGGGCGACTGGGACGACCCGGCCACCTACTGGGCCGAGGGACGGCTGAAGCCCATGGTGGGCATGGCCATGGATCGGCGGGCTCTGAACCGCGATGACATGAGGATGACCGAAGAGGTGATCCAGGCCCTGCCGCAGCTGCTGGGCGCGGCTGCCAATGACAAGCCCGCCCGTGTCCACGGGGACCTGTGGAGCGGGAACGTCATGTGGACCAGGAATGACGGGAACACCCAGGCCGTCCTGATCGACCCTGCGGCCCACGGCGGCCACCGCGAGGAGGACCTGGCCATGCTGCAGCTGTTTGGCATCCCCTACCTGGGGCAGATTCTGGACGGTTACCAGAGCGTGCATCCCCTGGCGGCCGGCTACCAGAACCGGACCACGCTCTGGCAGCTCTACGCCATCGCCGGGCACTGCGCTTTCTTCGGCGGCGGCTATGTGAGCGAGTACCGATCCATGTGCCGGTCGCTGCTGGGCTGACTCAGCCGCCTCAGCTGAAGATGTCCTTGAGCTTGCCGAAGATCCCTTTGCGGCCCCCGACTCCGGCAGGCTTGGCGCTCTGCGGGACCTGCTTGGCTTCGGAGTCGTGGCTGTTGGCGAAGTCCTCAATCAGGCGGCGCTGATCGTCGTCCAGCTTGGTGGGAATCTGGACCAGCACGTGGACGATGATGTCGCCGCGCTCCTCCCGGTTGCCCAGCCTGGTGACGCCCAGACCCTTGATGGTGATCTCCTGGTCGGGCTGGCAGCCGGCGGGAATATCCACCTGGCGCTGGCCGTCGAAGGTCTCCAGGTCAACCTGATGGCCCAGCACGGCCCAGGTCATGGGCACGGCAATCCAGCAGTGCAGGTCCTGGCCGCTGCGGGTGTAGTGCTTGTCGGGCTTGATGGTGATATCCACATACAGGTCGCCTGCTGCGCCGCCGCCCTCGCCCACCTCGCCCTGGGAGGCCAGCCGCAGCCGGGAGCCGTCAGCCACGCCTGCTGGCACGTTGACGCCCACCTCGCGACGGGTGCGCACACGGCCGTGGCCGTTGCAGACCGGGCAGGGATGCTCGATGATGGTGCCGTGGCCCTCGCACCGCTCGCAGGGTGCCTGGCTCATCATCTGCCCCAACAGGGTCCGCACAACCTTCTGGGCATAGCCTTTGCCGTTGCAGACCGGGCAGGTCACCGGGGAGGTTCCCTTCTGGGCTCCCGAGCCGCCGCACTCCTGGCAGAGGCCGTAGGTGCTGATGGGGGTGCGGACCACGCCGCCGAAGATGGCGGTCTTCATGTCCACGGAGACCTGGGCCAGGGCGTCCCGGCCGGGCTGGGTGCGCGGAATGGGCCCCTGGGTGGTGCCCCCGAAGCCGCCGCCGAAGAACTGGTTGAAGACGTCGCCCATGTCGAAGGGGCCGCCTCCCTGGGAGGCCTGGGGATCGTTGGGATCCACGCCCGCGTCGTACATGCGCCGCTTCTCGGGATCGGAGAGCACCTCGTAGGCGCTGTTGACCTCCTTGAACTTGTCCTCGTATTCAGGCCCGGCGATGTCCGGGTGGTACTTGCGGCTCATCTTGCGATAGGCACGCTTGATGTCCTGATCGCTCGCGCCGCGCTCGACTCCCAAAACCTCGTAGTAATCTGCCACCGATCATCCTTTTCGTTTGATGCCCTCTCGACCCATAGTTGCATGGGCCCACGATACCTATGACTTATGCGTTTGCCTTGACGGTCACGGCTCCCCGTCACCTGCCAGGAAACCGGTCAGATAGGAGGCCACGGCACGAACCGCGCTCATGGTCGCCGGATAGTCCATATGGGTCGGGCCGATGGAGCCCACGAAGGCCACGGGCTCGTCGGCTTCGGAGCCGTCGTTCTGCCTGGACCGGGCATGGCCGTATCCGCTGGTGACCACTGAGGCGTGGGCCAGCTCAGGGGTCCGGGTCTCGGTGCCGATGGCCACGCTGACCCCGTTGCTCTCGCGTGAAAGCTCGCTCTGGGCCCGCATGAGCCGCATGAGCACCACCTGCTCCTCCAGGGCGTCCAGCAGTGAGCCCAGATCCCCCAGGGAGACGGCCTGGCTGTGGGTCAGCTGGGAGGTGCCGGCCATGTAGAGGCCGCTGGTCTGCTCCCGGGTGGCCATCTCGTCGAAGACCGTGGCCACCAGGCGCAGCATGGACTTGTCGCGCCCCTCGGTAAGGGATTCAGCCAGCATGCGGCAGCGGTCGGCGGCACGGTCCAGGGGCAGGTCCTGGCACTGTCGGTTGATCTGATCGGACAGGTCCGCCAGGGCGTTCGGGTCCTCCTGCAGGGGCCCGTGCAGGGTGCGCTGGACCACCCGGCCGGTGTCGGTGATGACCACCATAAGTATGGTCCCCCGGCTCAGTCCTATAAGCTCGGCCCGTCGAAGGTTGGAGCTGGCCAGGGAGGGTGAGGCCACCACGGCGATCTGCCCGGTGATCTGGGCCAGAAGCTGGGCGGCATGCTGCAGGGTGTCCTCCAGGTTGACCGACCCGGACAGAAAAGCGTTGATCCCCCGGCGCTGGGCGGCGGACAGTGGCACGATGGTGGCCAGCCTGTCGACGAAGTAACGGTAGCCCTTCTGGGTGGGGATGCGGCCGGCCGAGGTGTGGGGCTGGACCAGGTAGCCCTCGCTCTCCAGGGCCGCCATGTCGTTGCGCACGGTGGCGGAGCTGACTCCAAGCTGATGATTTCTGGTGAGCGAACCCGACCCTACCGGTTCGCGAGAACGAATATAGTCCTCGACGACCGCGCGCAGCACCAGCATGCGTCTGGTATTAGGCAATGTCGCTCCTTCCGTCATGGTTTCATTATTAGCACTCGGGCCATGAGAGTGCCAAAACGTCGCGCGAAGAGCCGAATTGTGTCGTCTCAAACCGATACGATGGAAGCGCAATGTGAAGGTAATCGAACATTTTCGACACAAGTCGAACATGAAGACCTCTAGATTGGAAGGAAAGCAGCACCATATGACAGATTTCACATGGTCCGAACTCGATGAGCGGGCTGTCAAGATGGCCAAGGTCCTCTCGGCCGACGCGGTCGAGAAGGCTGGAAGCGGTCACCCCGGCTCCCCTATTTCGCTGGCGCCCATCGCTTACGCGCTCTACCAGCACTTCATCCGTCACGACCCCAACGACCCCGACTGGGTTGGGCGTGATCGGTTCATTCTTTCCGGCGGCCACGCTTCGCTGACCCAGTACGTGCAGCTCTACTTCTCCGGGTATGGACTGACCCTGGACGACCTCAAGCGCTTCCGCACCGCCGGCACCAGGACCCCCGGCCACCCCGAGTACGGCCTGACCCCCGGCATCGAGATGACCACCGGCCCGCTGGGTCAGGGTCTGGCCTCGGCTGTGGGCTTCGCCTATGGTCAGCGCTACGAGCGCGGCCTGCTGGATCCGGATGCACCCGAGGGGCAGTCCCCCTTCGACCATAAGGTCTGGGTCATCTGCGGCGAGGGCGACGTCGAAGAGGGCGTCTCCTCCGAGGCCAGCTCCCTGGCCGGCGACCAGCGCCTGGGCAACCTGACCGTCATCTTCGATGCCAACCACATCCAGATCGAGGGCGATACCCGCATCTCCCTGGGCGAGGACATCCTTAAGCGCTACCAGGCCTACGGCTGGTACACCGATGAGTTCAGCTTCATTCAGCCCGACGGCTCCTACAAGGAGGACGTCGAGGGACTGGCTGCCGTACTGGAGAAGGCCGAGCAGGTCACCGACCGGCCCAAGTTCATCAAGGTGGACACCCTGATGGCCTGGCCCACCCCCGGCAAGACCAACGATCCTTCAGCCCACGGCTCCGCCCTGGGCGCCGAGGCCGTCGCCGGTCTGAAGAAGACCCTGGGCTACGACCCTGAGCAGAGCTTCCAGATTGACGAGGAGGCCCTGGCCCACGCACGCGAGGTTGCCCAGCGTGGTCTGGCCGCCCACAAGGACTGGGACGAGAAGTACCAGGCCTGGCGCAAGGCCAACCCCGACAAGGCCGACCTCTACGACCGCATCCATGCCGGCAAGCTGCCCGAGGGCTTCGACAAGGCCCTGGACGACCTGGAGGCTGGCTTCGAGCCCGGCTCCAAGGTGGCCACCCGCAAGGCCTCCGGCGCGGTCATCAACGCCCTGGCCCCCATCATGCCCGAGCTCTGGGGCGGATCCGCCGATCTGGGTGGCTCCAACAACACCAACATCAACGGTGCCGTCTCCTTCGCCCCCGAGGCCGACGAGACCGTCCAGTGGCCCAAGGCCAGCAAGTACGGCCGCCAGCTGCACTTCGGCGTGCGCGAGTTCGGCATGGGCGCCATCACCAACGGCATCCTGCTGGGTTCGGACACCAGGCCCTACAACGGGACCTTCTTCCAGTTCAGCGACTATGAGCGCCCCTCGGTGCGTCTGGCCGCCCTGATGGACATCCCCAACCTGTATGTGTGGACCCACGACTCCGTGGCCCTGGGCGAGGATGGCCCCACCCACCAGCCCATCGAGCACCTGACCGCCATGCGCGCCATCCCCCAGATGGAGGTTGTGCGCCCGGCCGACCAGTACGAGACCGCTGAGGCCTACCGCGCCTTCTTCGAGAAGGACAACACCCACCCCACGGCCATGATCCTGACCAGGCAGGGCGTGCCCACCCTGGATGAGACCAAGGCCAAGGCCCGTGAAGGCGTTCGCAAGGGCGCCTACGTGCTGGTCGACACCGAGGGCCAGCCGGATGTGCTGATCATGGCCACCGGCTCCGAGGTGCAGCACGCTGTGGCCGCGTCCAAGACCCTGGCTGAGCAGGGCGTCAAGGCCCGCGTCATCTCCGTGCCTTCGCTGGAGTGGTTCGAGGAGCAGGACGACGACTACAAGGAAGCCGTTCTGCCCGCCTCTGTCAAGGCCCGTGTCTCCGTTGAGGCCGGACTGGCCACGCCCTGGTACAAGTACCTGGGCAGCTATGGCAAGCCCGTCTCCATCGAGCAGTTCGGCCTGCAGGGCAGCGGCGACGAAAACATGCGCGACCTGGGCGTCACCGCCGATCATGTGGTCGAAGCAGCACAGGCCTCCCTGGAGGAAGTCCGTCGGGCACGCTGAACCCGGCATCCATGACAAATCGGGGGCCGTCCGCGACGCCGGCCCCCTCCCCTGCAGGCACGCCCGAAACGCGGGCCTGCGGGAATACAGCAACAGACTTCCCGGTAGTGCATAGTGAATGTGATTCCATCGGGAACCCAAATAAGGAGTGACAAGATGGCAGAAAATGCAAACACCCAGCGCACCAGTGATTCAGGTGTCTCGATCTGGTTGGACGATCTGAGCCGCACCCGCATCGAGTCGGGCAATCTGCAGCAGCTCATCGCCGAGCGCAATGTGGTGGGCGTGACCACCAACCCCTCGATTTTCCAGAAGGCCCTGAGCCAGGTGGGCCCCTATGACGAACAGCTCAAGCAGCTGGGCCGCATCCCCGTCGAGGAGGCCGTCCGCGAGCTGACCACCACCGACGTGCGCAACGCCACCGACATCTTCCGTGAGGTTGCCGAGAAGACCGACTATGTGGATGGACGCGTTTCCATCGAGGTCGATCCTCGTCTGGCCCACAACACCGAAGAGACCGAGAAGCAGGCCGAAGAGCTCTGGAACAAGGTCGATCGGCCCAACGCTTTCATCAAGATTCCTGCCACCCTGGAGGGCCTGCCCGCCATCACCGCCACCCTGGCCAAGGGCATCTCGGTCAACGTGACGCTGATCTTCTCCCTGGAGCGCTACCAGCAGGTCATCGACGCCTTCATTGAGGGCATCGCCCAGGCCGACAAGAACGGCAAGGACCTGAAGCACATCGGTTCGGTCGCCTCCTTCTTCGTCTCCCGCGTGGACACTGCGGTTGACAAGCTGCTGGAGGCCAACGGCTCTGACGAAGCCAAGTCCCTGGAGGGCAAGGCTGCTGTGGCCAACGCCCGCCTGGCCTACGAACTCTTCGAGAAGGCCTTCGACAAGGATCCTCGCTGGGCCGATCTGGAAGCCAAGGGCGCCAAGCGTCAGCGTCCGCTCTGGGCCTCCACCGGCACCAAGAACGCCGCCTACTCCGACTGCAAGTACGTGGACGAGCTGGTGGCCCCTGACGTGGTCAACACCATGCCTGAGAAGACCCTTGAGGCCCTGGCCGCTCACGGCAACGGCGCCCCCTCCATCGAGGGCACCTACGAGGAGAGCCACCAGATCATGCAGAAGCTGGCAGACCTGGGCATCAACATCAAGGACGTGACCGACAAGCTGGAGGCCGATGGCGTCGCCGCCTTCATCAACTCCTGGGATTCGGTCCTCTCCGACGTGCAGAAGGGCATCGACCGCGTCAACGGCTGAGCGCCTGACTGGCAGTCGCTGACTGACAGTCGCAGCTATTAAACATTGTGCCCCGTCCGGTTTGAACCGGACGGGGCACAATTGATATCAGTTACTCGTTGGTATCGGTTACTCTGCCTTGGTCTCCTCGACCACCTCTTGCAGGGTGGCGATCAGGGCGGGGCTGTCGTTGGGCATGTTCAGCCTGGTCAGAGTGCCGCCGGCTGATTCGATGGCCTTGGCCAGCTCCTGATCGACGTCGTAGCAGATCTCCAGGTTGTCGGCGATGAAGCCGATGGAGGCGGAGACGATGGTCTTCATGCCGCTCTTGGTGATCAGATCCTTGGCCACGGTGACGAAATCAGGTCCGATCCAGGGCTCCTGGGTGCGACCTGCCGACTGCCAGGCCAGCACGTACTGGTCCTCCTTGAGACCAGCGGCCTGAGCCACGGCATTGGACAGACCGATGACCTCATCCTTGTAGGGGTCTCCTCCCTGGATGATGCGCAGGGGCAGGGAGTGGGCGCTGAAGATCACCTTGGTGTCCGGCCGGTCGGTCAGCTCCTTCTTGGCCACCAACTGATCGCTCCAGAAGTGGATCAGCTCCTGGTGGTTCCACCAGGACCGCACAGGCAGGTATTCCATGCCCGGATGGGCCTCGACGGCCTGGCGGGCGCGGTTGTGGTAGTCCTCGCTTGAATATGAGGAGTACTGCGGGGCCAGGGGCAAGCCAATGATCTTGGTGATGCCATCGGCGGCAATCTGGTCGACCGCATCCTTGATGAAGGGGGCGATGTACTTCAGGCCCTCGTAGACCTTGTAGGCACCGGGATGAGCCTTGTCCAGCGCAGCCTGGAGACCGTCGCGCTGGGCCGTGGTGATCCTGGCTAGGGGCGAGGGCAGGCCGATGGCCTTGTAGCGGCCGACCAGCTGGTCCATGAGCGGCTTTGGCGGCTCCTGCCCATGGCGGATATTGGTGTAGTACCCCTTGATGTCGGACTCCTGGTAGGGGGTGCCGTAAGCCATGAGGAGGACAGCTGTAGGTTCAGTCATTAGCAACTTCTTTCTGTGAAAATGGAATGCAGTATGTCAGGCCGATATTGACCAGGGCTATGACGATGACCACCAGGAACATGTTCCTGTAGGAGGCCAGCCCGGCCTTTCCGCCCACCTTGCCCAGTTCAATGGCCGAGGCGAAGAGCAGGGGGGCGATGGTGGTGCCGATCTTCTTGCAGGCTGACAGCCCGCCGATGGCCTGCATACGGTTCTCGGGCCCGGCCAGCCTTCCGGCTATGACCTGGAGCGGCGAGGACATCATGGAGCCCATGCCCACCCCCATCAGGAAGGACAGGACCATGAAGAGCTGCAGGTTGTGCAGGGTCAGGGTGATCACCAGGGCCATCAGGCCTATCAGCGACGATGAAAAAACGAGCGTGGTCCGATAGCCGAACTTGTCGACCAGGAGCCCGCCCAGCCAGGATCCGACCACGGAGCCCAGCCCAACGCCAACCATGACCATGCCGGCCGAGCGGACCGGAAGCCCGAAGACGGAGTGAACATAGGTTGGAATGTAGACGAAGAGAGAGAAGAACATGCCTCCCAGCGTCCCCAGCAGCAGCGTCAGCCCGTAGGAGGGCAGCTTCAGGAGGCGGATGGGCAGGAAAGGCATGGTGTCCTTGGCGTCGCCCAGGTTGCGCTCATGCACCAGAAAGACCGCGCCGGCCACCACTGCGACCAGGAGGCATCCGATGATCAGGGCCAGGTAGGTGGTTCCGTACTGGAGGAAGGTGATGGCCACCATCAGCAGGGCCAGAGCGATGCTGAAGGAGCCCAGACCCAGGTAGTCGGTCTTCCAAGCGCGGTCGGTCTGGGAGTCGCCCATCATGAACCAGGCCAGGATGAACAAGATGGCCAGGAAGGGCAGCATCATGAAGTAGTAGGCCCGCCATCCGTGGGTGATGCCCAGGAGCATGCCAGACAGGACCGGGCTGACCATGGCGGAAAGACCGGCGATGATGCCCACCGTGGAGACCTTCCTGCCCTGGTTGTTCCTGCGGGCGCGCTGCAGAAGAACGTTCATGGACAGGACCATGATGCCGCTGTCTCCCAGGGACTGGATGAACCGGCCCAGCAGCATGACCGCATAGTTGGGCGAGACCGCCGTCATCAGACATCCAAGGAACCAGAAGGCCAGCTCCCAGAGGAAGACCTTCCTGGTCCCGTGGGCGTCGGAGAGGTTGGAGGTGATGGGGGTGCCCACTACCAAGCCCAGGGTGTAGAGTCCGACCACCCAGGAGGAGCCCATGGTGGTCAGGCCGAAGGTCCGAGTGATGGACGGCAGCATGGTCGGCACCGCTCCCCCATCCAGCTGGGTGATGAAAACGATGACCATGAAGAACCATATGGGCGTGGAAAGGATCGATCTTCTCTCTCTTGTCGACATGGTGTTACTGTCCCATCTGGTCGGTGAGCAGCCTGTCGATGCGCTCAGGATCGGTCTTGGTGCCCACCAGGAAGTAGGGGAATTCGCCGTAGATGGAGCTAGCTTCGATGTAGCGCATCTCGGTGACGATCTTCTTGAATTGGACGGGGTCGTCGGCGAACAGGGTGACGCCCCACTCGTAGTCGTCCAGGCCGATGGAGCCTGTCAGGATGATGGAGACCTTGCCGGCGTAGGAGCGGCCGATCTTGCCGTGGTCATGCATGTAGGCCTTGCGCTGGTCGTAGGGCAGCGTGTACCAGTTGGCTCCGGGGACGCGGGTCTTCGACATGGGATAGAAGCAGATGTAGGGCTTGTCGGGGGTCTTGGGATGCAGGCTGGCGTTGACGTAGGACCAGCCACGGTCCGTGGTCGGCTCGCCCGAGTAGAGGCCCACCTCGGTGACCGACACATAGGAGATGGTCGGCTCCAGGTAATCGGATAGCCGCAGCTTCTCCAGGGAAGTCTCGACCTCCTGCAGCTGGTCCAGGGTCTCCCTGAGGACCATCAGGCCCAGGTCGGCCTTTTGCCCGTTGACCTGGCACCAGTAGTGGCTTCCCTCGCCCTGGGACTGGACCGCGTCCAGCTGTGCGGCCAGGGCCTTGAACTCATCCAGGCATTCCTGGCGTTCGCCCTGCGGCACTCGGCGCCACTTGGCCCAATCGATTTTCCAGAAGAGGTGAAGACAAAACCAGCCCTCCAGGCTCGGTGCAGCTTGCTCAGCCATGAGCACTTCCTTTCGCTTGCTTAGCTTGCACGACATCGTGTGATGCGCCGCTCGTCGGGCACACCATTCTCTACTCTATCCGTCAGGCGGCTGAATCGTTGGATTATCGGTGCATTGTGAATGACATATTCTGGTAATAGTCAAGGACTAGGAGCCCGCACTAAAGTCGTCCAGATATGCAAAAACCCCGGTCAATGCCGGGGTCAAATATTTTAGGTATTGTCTGATGGAATCAGGCCAGCTTGTACTTGGTAATGAGATCCAAGGCAATGATGATGGCCACCCAGATCAGGGCCACGATGATGGTCAGCCGGTTCAGGTTCTTCTCGGCTGCACCTGAGGTGCCAGCGTTGGAGCCGATTCCGCCGCCGAACATATCGGACAGGCCGCCGCCCTTGCCCTTGTGCAGCAGAATCAGCATGGTCAGCAGTATGCTGGCGAGGATCACAACGACTTCGAGCACAATCTTGACAATGGTCACGGCACATACCTCCATGTAAGGAACTTGGAACAAGTATACAGATACCCGGGGAAAAACGCATCAACCCTTGGCAGCCAGTCGCACGATCCGCGCGAACTCCTCCACATCCAGGGAGGCACCGCCCACCAGAAAGCCGTCCACGTCCGGCTGGGTGATCATCTGGGAGGCGTTCTTGGAGGTGACCGAGCCGCCGTAGAGGATGCGCACGGCTTGGCCGGCAGGCTCTCCGAACTTGCCTGAGATGTGGTCGCGGATGGCCCGGGCGGCCTGCTGGGCGGTGTCCGGGGTGGCCACCATGCCGGTGCCGATGGCCCAGACCGGTTCGTAGGCCACAATCAGGTTGTCCATGTCCTCCTTGGCCAGGTCCCGGGTGACGTCGTTGACCTGGCCCACGGCGAAGTCCAGCTGGATGCCCTGGCGGCGCTCCTCGTAGCTCTCCCCCACGCAGAGGATGGGCTTCATGCCCGCAGCCAGGACGGCACGGACCTGGTCGACGATGTTGGCATCGTCCTCGGGATGGTACTTGCGTCGCTCGGAGTGGCCCACGATGACGTAGCTGCAGCCCAGCTGGGCCAGCATGTCGGCGGACACATCCCCGGTGAAGGCTCCCTGGGCGGTGACGGAGACAGCCTGGGCCCCATACTCGATGGGCAGGTTGTCGGCCTCCACCAGCACCTGGACGGAGCGCAGGGCGGTAAAGGCGGGCATCAGCGCCACCTGGCAGCGCCTGCGGTCGAAGTGGGCGTCGCGCAGGAGCCAGGCCAGCTTCTGCACGAAATAGGTGGCTTCCAGGTGGTCGAAGTTCATCTTCCAATTACCGGCCACCAGGGGAATGCGTGCCATACCAGACCTTTCCATCCGCGCGACAACAGCAATGCCGGGCCGCCGGATGCGAAACCCGGTGACCCGGCATTGCCCGTCTGTCTGCCGATTTTACTCCAGCACCTTCAGACCCGGAAGCTCCTTGCCCTCAAGGAACTCCAGCGAGGCGCCGCCGCCGGTGGAGATGTGCGAGAAGCCATCCTCGGGGAAGCCCAGGTTACGCACGGCCGAGGCGGAGTCGCCGCCGCCGACGATGGTGAAGGCTCCGGCCTTGGTGGCGTCGACCAGGCCCTGGGCCACAGCCCGGGTGCCATCGGCGAATGCCGGGAACTCGAAGACGCCCATGGGTCCGTTCCAGACCACGGTCTTGGAGTCCACGATTTTGTCGTGGAAGAGCTTCTGGGAGTCGGGACCGATGTCCAGACCCATCTTGTCTGCGGGGATGCCGTCGGCAGGGACCACCTGATGAGGCGAATCCGCCTTGAACTCGTCAGCCACCACGATGTCGGTGGGCAGAACCAGCTCCACGCCCTTCTCGCGGGCAGTGGCCATGTAGCCCTTGACGGTATCGACCTGATCCTCCTCCAGCAGGGAGGAGCCGACCTCGTAGCCCTCGGCCTTGAGGAAGGTGAAGACCATGCCGCCGCCGATGACCAGACGGTCGGCCTTGCTGAGCAGGTTCTCGATGACACCCAGCTTGTCGGAGACCTTGGAGCCGCCCAGGACCACAGTGAAGGGCCGCTCGGGGTTCTCGGTCGCCTTGGACAGGGCCTTGACCTCCTTCTCGACCAGCAGGCCTGCTGCGGAGGGCAGGAACTTGGCCACGGAGTAGTTGGAGCCCTGGGCACGGTGGACCACGCCGAAGCCATCGGAGACGAAGACATCGCCCAGGTCGGCGATCTTGCGGGCGTAGGCATCGCGCTCGGCTTCGTCCTTGCTGGTCTCCTCGGGGTTGTAGCGCACGTTCTGCAGCAGGACCACGTCGCCGTCGTTCATGGCGGCCACCTTGGCATGGGCATCGGGACCATAGGTGTCCTCGGCCAGTGGAACCTGCACGCCCAGCAGCTCGCCCAGACGAGCGGCCACGGGGGCCAGGCTCAGCTCGGGAACGACCTTGCCCTTGGGGCGACCCAGGTGGGCCATGAGGATGACCTTGGCGCCCTGACCACGAAGCTGCTCGATGGTTGGCAGGGCGGCGCGGATGCGGCCGTCGTCCGTAATGGTGGTGCCGTCCAGCGGCACGTTGAAGTCCGCGCGGACGAGCACGCGCTTGCCCTTGAGATCACCGAGGCTCTTCAGTGTTTTCATGCGTATCCTTTCTGACTGCGGGTCCATGCGCCCGCTCCCCTGCCATGGTACTCAGGCAGACCGACCTGTGTGAGATATCTCACTCTTGTTTTGCCTGTTCCTCGGCCCTCTTCTTTTCGACCTTGGTGGCCAGCTGCAGCAGACGGCGGATGCGTCCGGCGATGGCATCCTTGGTGACCGGCGGATCGGCCAGACGGCCCAGCTCTTCGAGGGAGGCCTCCCTGTGGTCCAGACGAAGCTGGCCGGCTGCACGCAGGTTCTCGGGGATGTCGTCGCCCAGAATCTGGAAGGCCTTGGTGACCTTGGCGCTGGCCTCGACGGCGGCCTTGGCCGAGCGGCGCATATTGGCATCGTCGAAGTTGGCCAGACGGTTGGCCTTGCCGCGGGATTCCCCGTCGCTGCGCTTGCCGGTCCACTCACGGGAGGACTTGGGGGCGCCCATCAGGTTGAGCATGCGTTCGATGACGTCCGGGTCACGCAGGGTGACGCGCTCGGAGCTGCGCACCTGGCGGGCCTTGGCGTTGATGCCCAGACGGCGGGCGGCGCCCACCAGGGCCAGAGCGGCCTCGGATCCGGGGCAGACGATCTCCAGGTAGGAGGCCTTGCCCGGGTCGGACAGCTCGCCATGGGCCAGGAAGGCTCCTCGCCATGCGGCCTTGACCTGGGCGATGTTGCCGGAGACGATGTCGGCGGGAAGACCACGAACCGGATGCTTGCGGCGGTCCAGCAGACCGGTCTGCAGGGCCAGGGCACCGCCTGCCCGCAGCACGCGAACCGAGTAGCGGGTCAGGTTGCCGGTGGGGGCCTGACGCTTGACCTGGATCAGATCGGAATCATGGCCATAGACGTCCCTGATGGTGTTCTGCAACCACTGCGCTGCCGGCAGGGAGTCGAATTGTGCTTCCACCACAATGTGACGCTGAATGATGTGCAGACCGCCGCCGAAGCGGATCATGGCCGCCGATTGTGCTTTCTTGGCAGAGGGGGGTTCGTTGTCAATCGCGGCCAGCTCGCTTTTGACATCATCAAGTAGGGCCAAGAGCCGTCCTCCTACGAAAAAATACTGAAAAATGAATACTTCTTGGCCGCGCGACACACCTGCCGTGCCGACCACCGGATTACTGTGATACCGAATATCTTGGACAAATTGCGCCTTTGGCTATCCGCGGGGACGGTGCGGCAGCTCGCGGGCCGAGACGGTCACCTCCATTCCCCGGGACCGCAGACGGGCGGCCAGAGCGTCGGCCATGGCCACCGAGCGGTGCTGTCCACCGGTGCAGCCAAAGGCGATGGTTACATAGTGCTTGTCCTCGCGTGCATAGCCGCTGAGCGCGGTCAAGATGGCGGTGGTGTAGGCATCCAGGAACTCCTTGGCGCCCTTGCTGGCCATCACATAGTCGCGGACCGGGCCGTCATGGCCGTTCAGATCGCGTAGCTCGGGAACCCAGTAAGGGTTGGGCAGGAAGCGCACGTCGGCTACGAAGTCGGCGTCGATAGGCAGACCGTACTTGAATCCGAAGCTCATGATGTGCACGCCCACGGTGGTCGGGCCGGAGCCCAGGACCATTTCGTAGAGGCGGGTGGACAGCTGATGGATGCTCAGGTTGGAGGTGTCGATGACCATGTCGGCGCGCTCCTTGAGCCCGCTCAGCAGGCGGCGCTCCTCCTGGATGCCGTCGATCAGACGGCCGGAGCCCTGCAGGGGGTGGGGTCGGCGGACGGACTCATAGCGCTTGACCAGCACCTGGTCGGAGGCATCCAAAAAGAGGATGCGGCAGCGTACTCCCAGGTCGTCCAGGTGGCTGAGCACGGCCGACAGGTCGTCGAAGTAGGAGCGGGACCGGACGTCGATGACGGCGGCCAGGCGGTGCAGGGAGCTTCCGGCCGAGGTCATCATGTCGACCAGGGGCACCAGCAGGCGCGGGGGCATGTTGTCGACCACATACCAGCCCATATCCTCCATGGAGTCGGCGGCGCGGGAGCGGCCTGCGCCGGACATGCCTGTGATAAGCAGTACCTCAAAGCCTGCGAAGGGCGGTTTTTCCGTCGTCATCGTCATGCCTCCCTCAAGGCTCGATCCATGGCGGCCACCGGAACAGCGGCCAAGGGTCGACCGGTCATCAGCGCCACCTGGCGCACGGCTTGATAGAGCAGCATTCGTTCGCCACTGATGGCCCGTGCGCCCGGCCGGCGGCGGAAAGCCTTCATGAGCGGAGTGGGCCGGGGGTCATAGACTACATCCAGCAAGACTGGGCCCAAGCGCCCGTCGTCATCAGCTGTACTGAACAGATCGGCCAGGGGGTCAGCTGCACCCGAAGGCAGGGTGGAGACGACAATATCGGCCCTGGTCAGGGCCCTTTCGGCTGCCTCTGCCTGGTCCATGGCGGTGACGGTTGGCTCAGGCAGACCCAGCCGGGAGGCAAGGTCCAGCATGTGGTCACAGTGCTCCGGGTTGCGGGCCAGCAGGTCCACACGCTCGATCCCCAGCACCTTCAAGGCACAGAAGGCGGACTCGGCGGTGTTCCCGTTGCCGATGACCAGGGCTCTCGCTCCCCCATACGGTTGGTCGGGAAGCCGGTCCTGCCGTCCCTGACCGGCTGCCTCCAGCAGGGCCGCCAGATCGTCAGGATCTTCGTCAGCCCGGCAACGGTCGGCAGCCTCCAGCAGGGCCGCCACGATTCCCTCCACGTCGGTGTTGTACAAGGACAAGCCCTTGGCTGGGCCGCCCTGTGCAAAGACCGCTGTGTTGGCCACTCCCAAAGTCTTAGACCAGCAGTCACAAAAATCTCCCAAGGGGCCAACAGCACTCTTCAAGGGCATGGTCAGGCTGAGACCGGCCCAGGAAGGGTCAAGGCCGTGGATAAAGTCCACCAGACCGTCAGCGTCCATGCGCACACGGTCATAGCGCCAGCCGTCCAGACCCAGCGCGGCATAGGCTGACCTATGCAAGAGGGGTGAAAGGGAATGGCTGATGGGGTCGCCCAGGACGGCACAACGACGATCAGATCCATTCATATCTGCAATCACGCACCAATCAAGATCAGGGCATGGCCTTCTGCCAGCCTTCTGAGCCATTTTATCGCTGGCTGTCCCCGGTCTGATCCTGGTCACTGTGGAGGGCCTGATAGATGGCCTCGGCCTTGGCTGAGCCGATGCCCTTGACGGCCTCCAGCTCCTCCTGGGAGGCCTGGCGCATGCGCTTGACCGACCCAAAATGATTGAGCAGTTTCTTCTGATAGGCGGGGCCGATGCCCGGAATCTCGTCCAGGGCCGACCGGAGGGCACCCTTGCGCCGGGTCTGCCGGTGGTAGGTGATGGCGAACCGGTGGGATTCGTCGCGCACCCGCTGCAGCAGGTACATGCCTTCGGACTGGCGCTTGAGGATGATGGGATAGTCGTCGTCAGGCACCCAGACCTCCTCCAGGCGCTTGGCCAACCCGCACAGGGCCACATCGTCCACACCACAGTCGTGCAGGGCCCGGGCAGCAGCGGTCACCTGGGGTTTGCCGCCATCGACCACGACCAGGTTGGGCTTGTAGGCGAAGTGGCGGGCGGCGGTGTTCTGCTGGACGATGGCTCCCTCCTCCTGCTCCACCAATTCGGGTGCCTTGTCGCTGGCCTTTCGCTCGGCCTCCATGCTGTCGCCGCTATCGCCGGCAATGTTGCCGTGGCGGAAGCGCCGGGTCAGGGTCTCGTAGATGGCGCTCATATCGTCCACAGCGCCCTTGCCGTCCTCACCGCGGATGGCGAACCGACGGTACTCGGACTTCTTGGGGACGGCATCCTCGAAGACCACCATGGAGGCCACCTGGAACTGGCCGCCGACGGTGTTGGAGATGTCGTAGCACTCGATGCGCAGCGGGGCGCGATCCAGCCCGAGGGCCTTGGCCACGTCGTTCATGGCCTGGGTGCGGGTGCCCATGTCGCTCATGCGGCTGAGCTTGCTGCGCTGGAGGGCCTGGCGGGCGTTGGCGTTGGCCCGGTCCATCAGGGACTTCTTCTCCCCTCGGCTGGCCACACGGATGGTCACTGCGGACCCGCGCAGCTCCCGCAACCACTCCTGCAGGTCACCGGTCCGATCCGGCTGGATGGGGACAATGACCTCGGGAGGCACCGGCGAGATGGGGGCCAGCAGGTCGGCACGTCCGGTCTGGTCCTGATGGCGGTGCCGGCTCCTGGTGGCCTTGGCCCGGGCCTCGGCATCCAGGGCTGTGACCTTCTGGGTGGAGCCCATGGCATCCCGGTCCTGGCTGATGGCGACAGGGGTATCCGACTCTCCGGGCAGCTTATGCAGCTCGCTGTCGTTCTCATTCATCAGGTCCGAGTAGACCTGCACCAGCAAGTCGCTGATCAGCTCGCTGTCGGAGACGTCCTCGACCCGCTCCACACTCCAGTTGCGTTCGCCGCGGATGGCTCCTGGGCGCACGAAGAAGGCGTGAACCGAGGCCTCCAGTTCGTCCGAGGCCACGCCAAAGACGTCCACATCCACGTTGGAGGCGAAGGCCACGGCATTCTGCTCGATGACCGTGTCCAGCATGGCGATCTGGTCGCGCAGGCGGGCGGCCTTCTCGAAGTCCAGATCCTCGCTGGCCTTCTGCATGCTTCTGGTCAGCCCGGCCCGGTAGCTCTTGCCCAGCCTGCCGGTGATGACCCCGGTCAGCTCCGTACACAGACGACGGTGGTCGCTGGCGCTGATCCGACCCACACAGGGGGCCGAGCACTTGCCGATGGAGGCCAGCAGGCAGGGACGGCCGCTGAGCTTGGCCTTGCGGAAGACGCCGGGGGTGCAGGTACGCACCGGGTAGGTCTTGAGCAGGGCGTCCAGGGTGTGCTTCATGTCCCAGACCTTGGCGTAGGGGCCGAAGTAACGGGTGTCGTGCCGTTTGCGCACGCGGGTCATCCATACCCGGGGGAACTCCTCCCCCACGGATACAGCCAGGTAGGGGTAGGTCTTGTCGTCCCGCAGCTTGACGTTGAAGCGGGGATCGAACTCCTTGATCCAGGTGTATTCCAGGGTCAGGGACTCCAGGTCGGTGCCCACAACGGTCCACTCCAGGCTCCGGGCCGTCAGGACCATGGTCTGGGTGCGCGGGTGCAGGTTTTCCAGGGGCTGGAAGTAGTTGGTCAGACGGTTGCGCAGGTTCTTGGCCTTGCCCACATAGATGACCCGGCCGTCGCCGTCCCGCCACTTGTAGACACCCGGCTGAGTGGGAATGTCCGAGGTCTTGGGACGGAAGAGGTCACGGCTGTCGCCCAGCAGGGGTGCGCCGTTCTTGTTGACGCCGGTCGTGGTGCCGGTGGCGGACTCCTCCTCCAGGGCTTGGGCGGTGCGTCGCCATACCTGCGGCGTATGCCGCTCGAAGCAGCTACGGGTCATGATCGGGTGGCCTTGGCTACCTTGGCGGGATCCAGCATGGGCTTCAAGTACTTGCCGGTCCAGCTGTTCGGATTGGCGGCAACCTGCTCGGGGGTGCCCTGGGCCACCACGGTGCCGCCGCCGTCGCCGCCCTCGGGTCCCAGGTCGATGATCCAGTCGGCGGTCTTGATCACATCCAAGTTGTGTTCGATGACGATGACCGTGTTGCCCTTGTCGACCAGGCCGTGCAGGACCTTGAGCAGCTTGCGGACATCCTCGAAGTGCAGGCCCGTGGTGGGCTCGTCAAGGATGTAGACGGTCTTGCCGTCGGAGCGCCGCTGCAACTCGGTGGCCAGCTTGACCCGCTGGGACTCGCCTCCGGACAGGGTGGGCGCCGGCTGGCCCAGGCGGATGTAGCCCAGGCCCACGTCCACCAGGGTGTCCAGGTAGCGGGCGATGGAGGGATAGGCCTTGAAGAAGTGGGCGGCCTCCTCGATGGGCATGTCCAGCACGTCCGAGACGGTCTTGCCGTTGTAGGTGACCTCAAGGGTCTCCCTGTTGTAGCGCTTGCCATGGCAGGTCTCGCACTGCACGTAGACGTCGGGCAGGAAGTTCATCTCGATCTTGATGGTTCCGTCACCGTGGCAGGTCTCGCAGCGGCCACCCTTGACGTTGAAGGAGAAACGGCCTGGCCCGTAGCCGCGCACCTGGGCCTCGGGGGTCTTGGCGAAAAGCTGGCGGATCTTGTCCCAGACGCCGGTGTAGGTGGCCGGGTTGGAGCGCGGGGTGCGGCCGATGGGGTTCTGGTCCACGTGGATGACCTTGCGCACCTGATCCACGCCCTCAACCCGGGTGTGCTTGCCGGGCACGATGCGGGCGTTGTTGAGCTGGTCGGCCAGCACCGGATAGAGGATGGAGTTGACCAGGGTGGACTTGCCGGAGCCGGAGACGCCGGTGACCAGGGTCATGACCCCCAACGGGAAGGAGACCTTGAGGTTCTTCAGGTTGTTCTCGCGTGCCCCCACCACGGTCAGCTGGCGGGTCCGGTTGGTCTTGCGGCGGCGCTTGGGCACCTCGATGGAACGGCGTCCGGCGATGTAGTCGGCGGTGATGGAGCGGGAGGCCTTGACCAGGTCCTGCGAGCGCCCGGAGAAGATGACCTCCCCGCCATGCTCGCCGGCCCCCGGTCCGATATCGACCAGCCAGTCGGCCTGGCGGATGGTGTCCTCGTCGTGTTCGACCACGATCAGGGTGTTGCCCAGGTCGCGCAGCCGCTGCAGGGTCTTGATCAGCCGGTCGTTGTCCCGCTGGTGCAGGCCGATGGAGGGTTCGTCCAGCACGTACATGACGCCCACCAGGCCCGAGCCGATCTGGGTGGCCAGACGAATGCGCTGGGCCTCGCCGCCGGAGAGGGTGGCTGCCGCCCGGGACAGGGTCAGGTAGTTCAGGCCCACGTCGTTGAGGAAGCGCAGGCGGGCGCGAATCTCCTTGAGAACTTCCCCGGCGATCTTGGCCTGGGCGCCCTCCATGTGCAGGCCCTCTATCCACTTCAGGCTGGCAGACACGGCCATGTCACAGACCTGGGCGATGGACAGGCCGTCCACGGTCACGGCCAGAACCTCGGGCTTCAGGCGCTTGCCCTGGCAGACCTGGCAGGGCACCTCGCGCATGTAGGACTCGTAGTACTGCTTCATGGGCTGCGAGTCGGTCTCGTCGTGGCGACGCATCAGGGTGCGGACCACGCCCTCGAACCCGGTGGTGTACTCGCGCAGGCGGCCCCAGCGGTTCCGGTAGGAGACGTCCACCTTGAAGTCATGCCCGTACATGACGGCGTGACGGACTTCCTCGGGCAGGTCCTTCCAGGGGGTCGAGGTGGAGAAGCCCATCTCCTTGGCCAGGCCGTCCAGCAGGTGGCCATAGAAGCGCTGCTGGCTCTTGGTGCCGCTCCATGGCTCCACGGCCCCGTCCTTGAGGCTCTTATCCGGGTCTGGCACCACCAGCTCGGGATCGATCTCCAGGTTGAATCCCAGGCCGGTGCAGGCCGGGCAGGCTCCGTAGGGGGCGTTGAAGGAGAAGGTCCGGGGCTCGATCTCGTCCAGCTCCAGCTCATGGCCGTTGGGGCAGGACCGCTTCTCGGAGAAAGGCTGACGACGCTCGGGGTCCTTGGCATCCAGATCCACGAAGTCGGCAACTACAGTGCCCTTGGCCAGTCGCAGGGCGGTCTCCACGGAGTCGGTCAGCCGCTGGCGCATGCCCTCGCGAATGACCAGCCGGTCCACCACCACCTCGATGGTGTGCTTCTTCTGCTTGGTCAGCTTGATGGAGTCGGACAGCTGGTGCATGTCCCCGTCGATGATGGCCCGGGAGTAGCCGTCGGAGCGCAGGAGCTCAAGCGTCTCGACGAACTCGCCCTTGCGGCCCTTGACAATGGGAGCCAGTAGCTGGAAGCGGGTCCCCTCGGGCCTGGACATGAGGGTGTCGACGATCTGCTGCGGCGACTGGGCGCGTACCTCGGCCCCGCAGACCGGGCAGTGGGGAATGCCGGTCCTGGCGAAGAGCAGGCGCAGGTAGTCGTAGACCTCGGTGATGGTGCCCACGGTGGACCGGGGGTTGCGGTTGGTGGTCTTCTGGTCGATGGAGACGGCAGGGCTCAGGCCCTCGATGAAGTCCACGTCGGGCTTGTCCATCTGACCCAGGAACTGGCGGGCATAGGCGGAGAGGGACTCCACGTAGCGGCGCTGACCCTCGGCGAAGAGGGTGTCGAAGGCCAGGGAGGACTTGCCGGAGCCTGACAGGCCGGTGAAGACCACCATCCGGTTGCGGGGTATGGACAGGTTGACGTTCTTGAGGTTGTGGGCCCGGGCGCCCTGGATGACGATCTTGCGGTCATTGGGCACCATGGACAGGTCCGCCACCAGGGACCCCTTGGATTCGATCATGCGCGGGTTTTCGATGGCCGCGTCCACTGTCGACTTAGGCTTGTTCTGCTGCTTCACGTGCTTCCCATCCGCTTCCCTGAAGACCCATGGCCAAGGCTGAGGCCAAAGCCTGACCATACTATCGCCGGGGCCGAATAATTCGAACAGGTGTTCGATGACGGCTTAGATGGTCGGGTCGGGCGGATCCAGTGGCGGGCGGCCGCAACCGTTGAGGAAGCAGTCGTGCTGGTGGTCGTTGATCATGCCGGCCGCCTGGAGGAAGGAGTGGACGGTCACCGGTCCAAGGAATCGCAGACCCAGGTCGCGCATGTCCTTGCAGACGATGGCTGACAGGTGGTCGTAGCGCGGTATGGACGGATCGTCCGGGTAGTCGTGGTTAATAGTCAGTCCACCGGTGAAGGACCAGCAGTAGTGGTCGAATGCCTCCCCGGGAAATTGGCGGGCGATCAGGGCCGCGTTGGCCACCGTGGCTTCGATCTTGCGCCGATTGCGGATAATGGCCGGGTCGGCCATGAGACGGTCGATTCGGTCGGCGTCGAAGGCTGCGACGGCCTGAATATCGAAGTTGTCGAAATCCTTGAAGAGGGCCTGGCGGCGGTGCAGGACCAGCTGCCAGCTGAGCCCACACTGGAATATCTCCAGGGAGAGCATGGCGAAGAGCCTCTGGGAGCCGTGCAGGGGGCGGCCCCACTCGTGGTCGTGATAGCTGCGCATGAGCGGATCGTCCACTTGAGCCCAGTCGCATCGATATAAAGGTTCGGCCATTTCACACTCCCCTCTGCAGTATCTGGCTTCAGGATTTGGCTTCAGGCTAGCACCGGCGGTCACCCAGACCGGGTGGTCAATACCACTGAGCCAGGCGGGCCGCTTTAAAGTTGAAGCAGAGGCCGGTCGGCCCATGCCCGGGGTCATCCCCATGGCGGCAGTACGGTTGCGGCCGGCAAGGAGAGGAAGCATGTGCCATGACTGACAAGGACAATCCGCGCAGACTCTGGACCGACAATGAGGACCCGGTCGAGAGGGCCAAGCGCACCTCCCCTGCCATGCAGGGCAACCAATCAACCTCGGACTCGTCATCGGAATCCCGGAGTTCGAGGAATGAGAGTTCAGCATCTTCTGGTGCGTCGAGTTCAAATTCTTCGACTTCAAATTCGTCTAGCTCAGGTTCATCGTCTTCAAGTGCCTCAGCCAAGCAGTCTAGTGATTCGTCGAAGAAGGCCTCGACTGAAAAAACCAGCGCCGATGAGACCGCCAGTAGAGGCGAGAAACGCTCTGATAACAGCAGCACCAAGGCAGCACAGGAATCAAATCAGGCCAAAAAGCAGGATCAGCCCGAGAAGGAGCAGGAATCCTCCAAGGGACGCGGCTGGAAGCTCTTCGAGGACATCCTGCTCTGGGTGGCCTGGGTGGCCATGGTGGGGTTCAACGGCTATGCGGAGGTCTACCACTTCAATGGCACGACCGTGGGCGGTCTGGCTCGCAAGGTGGATCTGTGGATCATGCCCGCCGGCTACGTCTTCGCCATCTGGGGGGTCATCTACATCGCCCTGGCCATCTGGCTCTTCCGCTTCTGTCTGGCCGGACCGAGCCGCAAACGTCTGGGCTTCCTGCCCTTTACGCTGAGCGGACTGCTCTTCGTGGCCACCTGCTGCCTGAACATCGCCTGGCTGGCCCTGTGGCACATGGAGCGCAACTTCTGGGCTCTGGTCATCATCCTGATTCTGACCGTACTGACCTGGATGCTCTACGCCCTGGTACGCAGGGATGCCACCAAGGCCGGGACCCCCACCGCAGCCAAGGCCCTGGACTGGATTCCCCTGTCCATCTACGCCAGCTGGCTGAGCGTGGCCACCCTGGTCAACGCCGGATACATGGTGGTCGCCGGGCACAAGGTCGGCAGTGCCGTCCAGGGATTCGCCACCATTATCGTGGTCGGCGCCCTCCTGGCCGTCGCTTATCTGATGAACAGGCATGGCAAGGATTGGGTCTTCGGACTGGTGGTCATCTGGGCCTGCCTGGGCATCGGCATCAGGATCTTCTCCTTCGCGGCCGCCATGGGCGTGCTGGTCATCGCCCTGACCGCCGTGGGCGCCTTCCTGGTCTACTTCCCCTGGAACAAGTTCAGGGTGGTCCGCCGCTGATCCATCCATGATGCATCCATTGCCCCGTCAGCCGAGACGCACTGGCGGGGCTTGCTTCTTGCTACCATGATTCCTTGCAAGTTTTGAATCCATGAGGAAAGCGGGGTCGGAGGCGGCATGGCTATTGAGGCGCAGGGACTTGAGATCCGGATAGGTGCCCGACTACTGCTGCAAGCCACCGACTTCCACGTGACCAAGGGCGACCGGATCGGCCTGGTGGGCCGCAACGGCGCCGGCAAGACCACGCTGACCCGGGTCATCACCGGCGACATGCTCCCCTCGGCCGGCAAGGTGCGGGTGACCGGACAGCTGGGATATCTGCCCCAGTCCACCCATGCGGGCGACTCCGAGCAGAGCGCCCTGGACCGGGTCATGAGCGCCAGGGACATCGCATCCATCATTCAGCGGATGCGCAAGGCCGAGACCGAGATGACCAGTCCAGATCCCAAGGTCATGGAAAAGGCCATGAAGCGCTACGACAAGGCCCAGCAGGACTTCGAGAATGCCGGCGGCTATGCGGCTCAATCGCAGGCCATCGTCATGGGTGAGAGCCTGGGGCTGAGCCAGGAGACCCTGCAGCAGGCACTGGGCACCCTCTCCGGCGGTCAGCGCCGACGTGTCGAGCTGGCCAGGATACTCTTCTCCGACGCTGACACCCTGATTTTGGATGAGCCCACCAACCATTTGGATGCCGACTCTATCGAATGGCTCAAGGGCTACCTGCGTCGGTTCGAGGGTGGCTTCCTGATCATCTCCCACTCCACCGAGCTGCTGGACGAGACCGTCAACCGCATCTGGCACCTGGATGCCCAGCGTTCCTGCATCGACATGTACACCATGGGATGGAAGGCCTACCTGCGCCAGCGGGTGGTGGACGAGGAACGACGCCGACGCGAGCGGGAGGTGGCCGAGAAGAAGGCCGACCGTCTGATGCGGCAGGGCATCCGCCTGCACGCCAAGGCCACCAAGGCCGTGGCCGCCCAGAATATGATGCGCCGTGCCCAGCGCCTGCTGGCCGACACCCAGGAGGCGGAGAAGGCCGAGAAGGTGGCTGACCTGCGCTTCCCGGATCCTGCCCCCTGCGGCCGTACGCCCATCATGGCCGAAGACCTGTCCAAGGCCTACGGCTCCAATATTGTTTTCGCCGGCATCAACCTGGCCATTGACAAGGGCTCCCGGGGGGTCATTCTGGGGTACAACGGCGCTGGCAAGACCACCACGCTACGGCTGCTGGCCGGCATCGAGCAGCCCGACACGGGCAAGGTGACCCTGGGGCATGGGGCCAAGATCGGCTACTTCGCCCAGGAGCACGACACCCTGGATAACGATGTCACCGTTCTGGAGAACCTGCAGCATGTGGCCCCGGACCTGGACAACACCCAGGCGCGGACCATCCTGGGATCCTTCCTTTTTTCAGGGGACGACGCCATGAAACCTACCAAGGTGCTCTCCGGCGGCGAAAAGACCCGTCTGGCACTGGCCACCCTGGTGACCAGCCGAGCCAACGTCCTGCTGCTGGACGAGCCCACCAACAATCTGGACCCCGCTTCGCGTGACGAGATACTCAAGGCCATCGCCAAGTACGAGGGGGCCATCGTGTTGGTCACCCACGACGAGGGGGCCGTCAAGGCGCTCAATCCCGAACGGGTACTGCTCATGCCCGACGGGGATGAGGACCTCTGGAGCGACGACTACCTGGATCTGGTGGCCGAAGAGTAAAGCGGAAGGAGGTCAGTCGTCCTCCCCCAGGACCTCCACGCCCTTGACCCCTGGAGTCTGGCCAATGGATTCGACCAGCTCGGTCACATCCCCCTTGCCCAGCAGGTTGACGGTGACATCGGCGCCCTTCCAGGCATCTCGGTGCAGCTCATGGATGGTCAGCACCCGGGATTCGAAGCCCATGCGGGTGGCCAGCAGCAGGGATTCGCGCAGACAGCCGTGGCCGTCCTGATATACGATGCGCAGAACCGTGTTCTGACGGTTACGCAGGAACCACTTGAGGATGGGCGCGATAACCAGGACAGCCAGAAAGTAGAAGATGACCGCCAGGATGGCGATGGCGAAGAGCTGGACCCCGCAGGCCATGCCCACTGCGGCGGCCACCCAGATGGCGCTGGCCGTGGTCAGACCCTTGACCGAATCGTGGTTGAAGAAGATGACTCCGGCACCGATGAAGCCGATGCCCGAGGCTACACTGGCCGCAATTCGCGAGGCGTCCCAGGAGTAGTTGCCCACGGCGGCCTGGATGCCATAGAGGGAGACCATGGTGAACAGGCAGCTGCCCAGGCCCACAAGAATATGGGTGCGGATGCCGGCGTCGTGTTTGAGGAACTCGCGCTCGAAGCCGATGAGGCCACAGAGCACCACCGTCAGGACTACCGCCATAATCTGGCCCTGGTTCGGCATTGCGAATCCCTGCATGTATTTCCCTTCCTGCCCTGGTAAATAGGCAGACCTTATAACGCTTGCAGGACAAGGCCATCGGATAGAGTGGAGCCAGCACGTGGCCGGCCGTGCCGCCGCCGCACGTGGACCTTTTGAATGAGGGGTGTGATGCCATGAAGCCGTCACCAGATGAACGCCGCGAAGCCCGCCGGACTCTGGCCACCAGTGCCTATTCCGCCGACATGATCCGATCCCTGGAGCAGCCGTTTTTGGATGACGGGGTGCCCCTGATACGTATCGCCGCCGGATCCCTGGCCTCCGTGGCCGACGTCATGCTGACCCAGGCCGGGCTGGAGCCGGCAGGGGCCAGGATCGTCCTGCTGGCAGGGGCCGGTAACAATGGCGGCGACGGGCTCTATGCCTCGGCTGATTTGGCCGGGCATGGGGCCGACGTGACCGTAGTGGCCACCGGGCGCAGCCTGCACCAGGGCGGGTTGGACGCCCTCCTGCGCGCCGGCGGAGTGGTTACGGCCCTGGATCCCCAGGCAGCCATCCCCGGTTGCGAGGCACCTGCCGGACCGGATCAGGCTTCCGAGGAGCTGGACCAGGCCCTGGAGCTGTGCCGACAGGCGGATCTGATCATCGATGCCATGACGGGTATCGGCCTCAAGGGGGCCCTGCGCGGCATTCCCGCCGCTCTGGCCGCAGACCTCGGCATGGATGGCGGTCTGCCCGACAGGCCAGCCTGGCACGACCCCGCCAGTCAGGATGGGCCCCTGGTGCTGGCCGTGGATACTCCCTCCGGCGTGGACATTGATGAAGGCACCCTGCCCGGGGCCTACATCCCGGCTGATGTGACCGTGACCATGGGGGCCATGAAGCCCTGCCTGATGTTGCCTCCGGCCGCTTACATCTGCGGCAGAATCGTCCTGGTGGACTTCGGCTTCGACACCTCGGCCCTGGTCCCCAGCGTCTCCTGCATGAACGCCGAGGACTGCGCCGGTCTCCTGCGGGCGCCCAGGGTCGATGACACCAAGTACAGCCGGGGCGTGGTCGGCCTGGTCACCGGATCCGCCCTCGACCATGGGGCGGGGCTGCTCTCCAGCAGGGCGGCGGCCAGCGGCAACGTGGGCATGATCCGATACTGCGGTCCCGAACAGGTGGGTGACCTGATCCTGCAGGAGCTGCCCGAAACGGTCCTGGGCCGTGGACGGGTAGAGTCCTGGGTGCTGGGCTCGGGCGTACCCACCCGGCAGGCCCAGGAGGCCGCAGGGCCTGAAGGCCAGGACGGGCAGCGGGATCTGATCGCCGAAATACTCAATCGTCAGTCCGCGGACCTGGACGAGGACGAGGCGGCAGCCGATCCGCCGGTGGTGGCCGATGCCGGAGCCCTGGACCTGCTGCCGGACCGGTTGGGCCCTCGCACGGTGCTGACCCCGCACGCCGGCGAGATGGCCGCCCTGCTCAACTCGCATGGCGAGAACGTGGTTGGTGACCAGGTCATGGCCGAACCCCTGCGCTGGGCTGTCCGCGCCTGCCAGCTGACCGGGGCCACCATTCTGCTCAAGGGGGCCATTACGCTGGTGGTCGGCGAGGACGGCACCGACCGCCCCCGGGTCATGACCACCGGTTTCGGTCCGGCCTGGCTGTCCACGGCCGGCTCAGGGGACGTGCTCTCCGGAGCCATAGGGGCCATGCTGGCCCAGAACGCCGGACCGATCCAGGATGATGCCACGCTGATGGTGGATCTGACGGCTGCGGCGGCCTTCCTGCACGGGCTTGCCGGTTCCCTGGCCAGCGGCGGCAGGCAGACCGGCTGGGAGCAGCCGCTGATCTTCGATCCCCGCAAGCCTCAGGACTTTGCAGATCTGGTAGCCCAGGACAACCAACCGGAAGGCCAGGGGGTCGTTACCGGACGCATGGGGCAGCCGATCCGTGCCGGACAAGTGGCTGATGCCCTGCCCAGGGCCATAGGTCTGGTCATGTCCAGAACCGAGGCGGCTGACCAAATCGACCAATCCATCCAAGATGGGGACGATGTCTCTCAGTTCTTCGAGAACAGCTCACTCTGGTTCTGACCACGTCATCAGGAAAGGAATTTATTCGATGACCTCGCAGCTCATCGTCATGCGTCATGGGGAAAGCGTCTGGACTCAGAAGTCGGTCAACCGTTTCGCCGGTTGGGTGGACGTGCCCCTGACGGAACGCGGACTGGACCAGGCCCGCCATGCCGGACAGCTGCTCAAGGAGTCAGGCCTGCTGCCCGACATGGTCTTCACCTCACTGCTGACCCGCAGCATCGTCACCGCCAACACGGTATTGGATCTGGTTGATCGGGCCTGGATTCCGGTGGAACGCACCTGGAGGCTGAACGAGCGCCACTATGGCGCCTTCCAGGGACAGACGCGACCGGCCATGCTGGAACGCTACGGCCAGCAGCAATTCAATATCTACCGACGTTCCTACGATGTTCGGCCTCCGGCCATCGAAACCGATTCACCCTACTTTCAGGGAGGGGATCCGCGCTATGCCCCGGCCATGCGCGACGGGTTGGACAACCAGAACCCGGCCGAGATCCGTGCCGAGTGCCTCAAGGACCTGCTACTTCGTCTGCATCCTTATTGGCGCAGCCGGATAGCCCCCAACCTGGCCCAGGGCCGGACCGTGCTCATCGTCACCCATGGTTCCGTGGTCCGCAGCCTGATCAAGGTCCTTGAGGACGTTGACGACAAGGACATTCGATCCATCAACGTGCCCACCGGCGTCCCTATGGTCTACAGCTTCGAGACCGATGAAGACGGCAACCCCCAGGTCCAGGGCCCGGGTCGCTATCTTGATCAGGAGGCCGCAAACCAAGGCATGGCGGAAACCGCGGCCCTGGGCCGATAGGGCCTTGGGTATAGATTGGCTTATATGACACTGCTCCAACTGCGCTACATCGTCAAGATTGTCGAATGCGGCTCCATGAACGAGGCCTCGCATGAGCTCTACATCTCTCAGCCGGCCCTGAGCTCATCGGTCAAGGAGTTGGAGAACGAGCTGGGCATCGAAATCTTCACTCGCCATTCGCAGGGGATTGCTCTGACCGTGGACGGCGCGGAATTCCTGACCTACGCCCGGCAGATTCTGGACCAGACCGACCTGCTGGAGGCCCGCTACCGGCAGGTCAGGCCCCGCAAGCAGCTCTGCCGGGTCTCCACCCAGCACTACATGTTCGCCGTGGAAGCGTTCGTGGAGATGATCAATTCCATCGATTCGGACGAGTACGAATTCACCATACGGGAGACGCGCACCAGGGACATCATCGACCAGGTGGCCACCCTCCAGTCCGAGATCGGCATCATCTACGAGTCCGACTTCAACAAACGGGTCCTGTCCAAGATGCTCCGCGAGAAACATCTGGACTTCCACCCCCTCTTCCGGGCGGACCTGCATGTCTTCCTCGCCAGGACCAACCCCCTGGCCGATCGGGCCATGGTGACCATGAAGGATCTGGAACCCTACCCCTTCCTGCAGTACGAGCAGGGCGAAGAGGGTTCCTTCTACTTTGCCGAGGAGGCGGTCTGGCCCGACTACTCCCCCAAGCAGATCACCGTGAGTGACCGGGCCACCATGCTCAACTTCATCGTCGGGCTCAACGCCTACACGGTCTGCACCGGCATCGATAACGAGGATCTGAACAACGAGAAAATCGTCAGCGTCCCCCTGGAGTCGGATGAATCCATGCTGGTGGGCTGGATCGTCAACAGCCGGACCAAACTGTCCCATGCCGCCGACCTCTACCTGGACAAGCTGCGCCAGGTGGTGTCCAAACACGGATATTCGCTGATCGAACAGGAGTCAGACAAGTAAGAGCCAGGCAAGCGACAGTCCAAGAGGTAACAGTTCCTCCTGTAGCGGTGACGAGTGAACTTCGCCGCTGGTCACCAGTCGCGGTTCACTTTACTGCCAATGCTTTTCCTTGCGCTCCGATGGAGGGCATCTTCCCCTGGTGGCCCACATCCTGCGATTTGAGTCCCAGGGCCTTGAGCAGAGCTCGATCCAGATGTTCCAATCCGCCTTGGCTCTTGGCTGCTGCGGTCAGATCCCAGACCCTGCCGTTGATCATGATGGTGGGAGTCGAGAACTCCCCTTTGGCGTCCTTGGCGTCCTTGCGGGTGATGGCATAGGCATTGACCTTGTCCACCCATGGCCGGTAGGTGCCCTGGGCGAAACGGTCTGCCAAAGCCTTGGGCACGCCCACGCCCACGGCCTTGTCGGCCAGACGTGCATCGGAGACCGCCTGATAGGAGCTTTCATTGGGCTGGAAGTCTGCTGCAAAGACGGCGGCAGCAAAGGCCGGCAGATGATCCGGATCCTCCTGGGCCACCATGGCCAAAGCGTTGTCCACGCGGCTGGAGTACTGGTCGCTGGAAGCCGAATCCAGGAAGTTCAAAAAGTTGTAGGTGACGTTGATCTGACCGGCGCTGATCATGCGCTGCAGCTGGGGATCGATGACCCGGCCCACCTTGCCGCACCAGGGGCACATGGGGTCCATGAAGATCTCAAGGGTCGGTGCGTCGGCAACCTTCTTCTTGCTGCCGACCCCCTTGGCTGAAACAGTCAGCCCTCCCTGGTCGTCGGCCACCGAAGGCTTGACGGTGACCTCTTGCAGGGCCTTGTAGGCCTTGGCGTCCCCGCTGGGACCATGGCTGACTTGCGCGGTCGACGCTCCTGATGAGGGCTTTTGGGCTGACTGGTTGCCTGTTGCATGATCAGCCCACAGCATGTAGATGCCTGCCGCAAGCACCAGCACAAGAGCCACCGCCACCAGTATCAACGGAACCCTCCGCGAGCTCTGTGCAGGTGCACTGTCTTCAGAGCCGCTCTCCTGAGGCTGACCTGTCTCTACGGGTTTCTCCTCAGCGGCAATTCGCCCTTCAGCAGGTTTCACTGCATCAGCCGAAGTGGCCGAAACGGCAGGCTTGGTCGCATTCACCGCGTCGGCCGTAGCCTGGTCCGGTTCCTCATGACCGTTCTGTCCCAGAGGTTTTGTCATGATCCATGGCCTTCCTTGCGATGATGATCCGTCGGCCTGCCCGCCGGACCTTTACCAATCTACACGAGGGTCGGCCGACAGCAGGACCGTCCGAAGAATGTGCTGATATGAGCCGGTCCTTGCTCAGGCCCCGTAGCGCTCCAGATAGTCCCTGGCGGCATCGGCCGTGCGCTGATCCAGAATGGGCGACCCGTCCGGGCCCTTCATGGAGGCAGCCGCATCGAAGATCTGACGGACGTTGACGATGCTGATGACCGGGAAGTGGAATTCGTCCATGATGGACTCAACAGCCGAGCCCTGGCCCTGTCCGGTGCGCTCCATCCGGTCCACGGAGAGCACCAGGCCAACGATGGTCACCTTGGCCTGGGACATAATCTTGGGCACCACCTGGCGAACCGCGGTCCCGGCGGTCATGACGTCATCCACCAGCAACACCCTCATGCCGTCCCTGAGCTGGGTGCCGACCATGAGGCCTCCGTCGCCATGGTCCTTGACCTCCTTGCGGTCAAAGGTGTAGCCGACCGGCATCTCGTGCGCCCCGCTCAAAGCGATGGCTGTGGAGACGGCCAAGGGAATCCCCTTATAAGCCGGGCCGAAAACCGTGTCGATGTCGGCGGGCAGGGTCCCCCGCTTCACGGCCTGCACGATGGTCCGGGCGTAGAACTCCCCCAGCAGGGCGATCAACCGCCCGTCATTGAAGGCTCCGGCGTTGATGAAATAGGGCGAGCGTCGCCCCGACTTCAGAGTGAAGTCACCGAACTTGAGGGCCCCGCTCTGCAGCAGGAAGCTGGTGAAGCCCTCCTGGATTCGGCGGGTCTCCTCCTGGTCTTCCCCGTCTTGGTTGGTCGTGTTTTCGGCTGCGGATGCGCTCATCGCCAGCACTCCCCTTTCTTGAGCAAATCGGCCAGCTTGGGCCGCTCGTCCAACAGATCGTCCAGCTCCCGGGCCACCCTCATGGGCGCCACAGGGTCTACCAGGGCCGCAGCCCCGACCTCCACGGCGTTGGCCCCCGCATAGAGGAATTCCAAGGCCGTGCGTCCCGAGTCGATGCCCCCGATGCCGATGATGGGAACCTCGGGCAGTGCCTGGCGCACCCGCCAGACGAAGGACAAGGCTATGGGCAGGATGCAGGGGCCTGAGACACCGCCGGTGCCCTGGGCCAGGATGGGCCTGCCCGTGTTGATGTCGATACGCATGCCCACCAGGGTGTTGATCAGGCTGAGGGCATCCGCTCCCCCATCGACGGCCGCCCGGGCCACCTCCACGATGTCGGTGACGTTGGGGGTCAGCTTGACCACCATGGGCTTGTCGGTCAGGGCCCGAAGGCGGATGATCAGCCGGTTCAGGGCCTTGGCGTCGGTGCCTACGGACATCCCACCGTGGGAGACGTTGGGGCAGGAGACGTTGATCTCCAGCATGTCCGCCGGGGAGTCGGCCAAGCGTTCCACGACTGTGGCATAGTCCTCGTCGCTGTGACCGGCCACATTGGTGACCACATTGGCTCCCAGGGCCTTGAGTCTGGGCAGCTCGTCCACCAGATAATGGTCCACACCCGGGTTCTGCAGACCTACGGAGTTGACCATGCCGGCTGGGCTCTCGGCGGTCCTGGGCGTGGGGTTGCCTTCCCAGGGAACCGGTGAAACACCCTTGGTGGAGATGGCACCCATCTGGGAGACGTCGTAATAGCCCCCGCAGGCATCCAGGTTGAAGGTGCCCGAGGCCGTGCCCACCGGGTTCTTCCAGGGCATGCCGGCCACAACAGTGCCATGCCGCCAGGTGTGCGGCTCCAGAGGATCCATGATTGTCAGCCCGCTCATCGTGCCTCCTTCTTGTCCCCGCCTGCATCCCAGATCAGACGGTCGGCGCCAAAGACCGGGCCGTCCTTGCAGACCTTGAGTCTGCCGTCCACGGTGTCGACCACGCAGGCCACGCAGGTGCCATAGCCACACCCCATTCGGGACTCCATGCAGCACTGGGCAGGCAGGCCGGCCTTACGGGCCCAGGCGGCCACGGCCCGCATCATGGGCAGGGGGCCGCAGGTCAGGATGATAGTTCGCCCGGGATCGATGTCGCCGCGAACACGGTCCAAAAGGGTTATCACATCCCCGGAGGCATTGTCGATGGATTCCAGCCGATCGGTCAGCGAGCCCATGATGGCATCCGCGAACCGGTGGTCCCGGTAGCCCAGCAGGGCGGTGGTACGCACTCCGGACCGACCTTGCAGGCACTGGGCTGCGCGGATCAGCGGGGGGACGCCCAGGCCGCCGCCCACCAGCAGATAGTGAGCCGGCTTCTTCAGGTCGAAGCCATGACCCAGGGGCCCCAGCAGGTCCACAGCCATGCCTGGCTGCAGTCGGGAGAACTCGTAGGTTCCTTGGCCCACTACGGCGAAGATGATCTCAATCTGCTCGCCCTCCAGAACCCGGCTGATGCCGAAGGGTCTGGGCATCATAGTCATCCGGTCGGCCGAGTAGAGGTTGATGAAGGCTCCTGCCGGGGCGTGGGCTGCCAGGTAGGGGTCGCGGATGATCATCCGCCAGACCTGCCGGTCCAAGGGCTCCATGCCGGTGACCTGGGCGGTGCGCCGTCCGGGCAGTCGGCCTGCCTCTTGGGCCTGCTCCTCCACCCGGCTGGTGGATATGAAGAGGTTGGGTTTCATCGGGCCTCCTTGATCGCCTGATTGAGATCGTCCTTCATGGCCTGCGCGGCTTGGCGGGCATCGCGGGTGACCATGCCTAGGGCTGCCTGAACGCTCAGCTGCGGGCTGTAGTCCGGATCCTTCCGCCAGGCTGCGATGATCCCCCGTGAGGAGTTGACCACAGCGCCGCCGCCGGACCGGTCGAACATGGGCGCCACGTCGGCCGCCGAACCACCCTGGGCTCCATAGCCGGGGACCAGGAAGAAGGTGTGGGGCATGGCCCGGCGCAGCAGTGCGCCGTCCTCGGGATGGGTGGCACCGACCACAGCTCCAAGCCTGGAGTAGCCCGATTGGCCGATGGAGGACTGCCCCCAGGATTCGACCAGGTCGCCCAGGCGCTGATAAATGGTGCCCCCGCCCGAGCTCACGTCCAGGCCCAATTCCTGGATCTGGTTGCCTGAGGGATTGGAGGTGCGCACCAGGGCGAAGAGGTCTCCCTGGATGTGCCCGGCCGCCTCCAGGAAGGGTTCAACACCGTCGGAGCCCAGGTAGACATTGATGGTCAGGGCATCCTCGTACCAGGGGAACCTCCCCCCTGTTGGGGCCGGCCCATCCACTGCCTGCCCCGGATTGAAGGGCAGGGGAAGCCCGTCCAGGTGGGCGGCGTAGGCCTCAGCTGTTGAGCCGATGTCGCCGCGCTTGACATCCCCGATGACATAGAGGCCGCGGTCGGCTGCAGCCCGGCAGGTGCCGGTGTAGGCCCTGATGCCCCAGGGCCCCAGGGTCTCGTACATGGCGATCTGGGGCTTGACTGCGGGCACCAGGTCGCCCACGCCTTCCAGGATGGACAGGTTGAAGCGCAGATAGGCCCGTGCCAGGTGGTCAGCCCAGACGGCCTGAGCCTGTTCGCCCTGGGTCTGCTGCGGGTCCTTGGGGTCCAGGCCCATCTGGGCCATGCTCCCGGCGGCGCGCTGCCGGGCCTGTTCGATCAGCTGGCTGGGCAGCAGTTCCGGTCGCGGATCCAGGCCGACCACGGTCGGATTCTGCTTGTCCTGGATGAGCGCGGTCAGTCGGTCCATGCTCAGTTCCTTTCCCTGGTGATGACACGGCTTGCGGGCAGGCGGGAGAAGACCAGACGCCCATCCTTGATGGTGGCCATGACCCGTCCGGTCAGTTCCGCCCCGGCGAAGGGGGTGTTCCTCGCCTTGGAGTGGAAGCGGTTGGGATCAACCTTCCACTTGGCCTCGGGGTCCAAGACGACCAAATCGACGGGTGGCTGGCCGGCCTTATTGACCTTGTTGGCCTTGTGCGAGGGCAGGTCTTCGGGCAGGAACCGGTGCATGCCCATGAGCTCGGCCGGGGCCAGGGACATAAGCTCAATCAGGCGGTCATGGCTGATGAGCCCGCTTTTGACCAGGACCTGGTTGCAGACCGCGTAGGCAGTCTCCAGGCCTATGATGCCGTTGGGGGCATCCTTGAGCCCCAAAGCCTTCTCAGCAAGAGTGTGGGGGGCGTGGTCGGTGGCGATCATGTCCACAGTGCCGTCGGCCACGGCCTCAAGGGCGGCCTGCTGGTCGGCGCGGGAGCGCAGCGGGGGGTTCATCTTGGCCATGCTGCCGCAACGCAGCAGGTCCTCGTCACAGAGGGCAAGATAGTGGGGTGCGGTCTCGCAGGTGATCGGCAGACCCTGGGCCTTGGCCCGGCGGACGGCTTCGAACCCGCCGGCGGTGCTGACATGTTGCAGATGCACCCTGGTGCCGGTGCGTTCCGCCAGGGCGATGTCCCGATTGATGATGGCGGTCTCGGTGGAGGCTGGAATCCCCTCCAGTCCTAACTGACGGCTGACAGCACCAAGGTTGACCTGACCGTGTTCGTGGTGTTCACAGTGGTCCAGGATGGGCAGATCGAATTCCCGGGCATTGGCGGCCACAGCCTCCAGGGCCTGGTCGGTGACGGCCGAGCCGTCGTCGCTGATGGCCACTACAGGGTGTGCCCATCCGTGGCCAGGCAGGTGCCCCGACCAGTCGTCTGGGTTTGAGGCCCGACGGCCTGCCCGGTCCTTGGTAGCAGCCACGCAGAGGGCATAGTCCACCGGCAGGCGCAGCCCGTGGTCACGCTCATAGGATTCCAGGTAGTCGATGACCGTGCGCCCGTCGACCATCCTGGCATGGCCGTCCATGGCGGGCCGGGTGTTGGGCATGAGCAGTATCAGCCCGTAGCCTCCAGCCGCTGCGGCAGCTGCGCCGGTGACCATGTCCTCTTTATCGGTCTGCCCAGGATCACGCAGGTGGACGTGGGGATCGACCAGGGCCGGAGCCAGTACCAGCCCCGAAGCGTCTATCTGATCCGCCCCTGCCGACATGGCACCGGTCTCGTCAATCAGCGCGCTTTCAACTGCCTGGGGAAGCACCAGATCGACCGCCCTGCCGTTGCGCCAATCAGTCAACCCCAGCAGCCGCATGTCAGTCTTCAGCCTTCTCGTCGCAGTAGTCGCAGCGGTAGACCCCGGCATCGTCCAGGTGGAAGCGTTGGTCCACACCGGTCTCCACCGTGGTCACACAACGGGGGTTGACGCAGGTGATGACGTTGACCAGATGGTTGGGGCGGTCAGGCTGATGCTTGCTGACGATCCTGCCCTGGCGGACCACATCGACGGTGGCCTCGGGGGCGATGAACCCCAGGGCGGTCAGGTCCAGATCCCCGGTCTGCTCGATCTTGATGATGTCCTTGGACCCGTACTTGCGGCTGTCCGTATTCATGATCAGGGCCAGCCGGGTCTTCGCCGGGTCCACGCGCAGGTAGTGCAAGACCTTCAGGGCTGTGCCCGCACGAACGTGATCAATGATGATGCCGTCAACAATGCTAGTGACCTTCATGCCGCCACCTCCTTCTGCTTGCGATAACCGGGCAGCTCGTCACCCAGCAGGGCGCTCTCCAGGGCCATCCTGACCAGCATGCCATTGCGGACCTGCTGGAAGTAGGCCGCACGCGGATCATCGTCCACCTCCACGGCGATCTCATTGACCCTGGGCAGTGGGTGGAGGATGGCCATGTCAGGACGCGCGGACCGAAGCTTGTCCGCATTCAGAATGTAGGTGTCGCGCAGGCGCAGGTAGTCGTCCTCGTTGAAGAAGCGCTCCTGCTGGACACGGGTCATGTAGAGCACGTCCAGGTCACCGATGACCCCGTTCAGATCCCCGGTCTCCCGGTAGGTGCAGTCGGCCGAGGAGCGGATCCTCTCCAGGACGTATTCGGGGGTACGCAGCTCGTCGGGGCTGATCAGGACGAAGTCCACATGGCCCAGGCGGCAGAGGGTGGTGATCAGGGAGTGGACGGTGCGGCCGAAGGTCAGGTCCCCGCACAGGCCGATGGTCAGGTGGTTCAGCCGACCCTTGCGGGCGCGGATGGTGGCCAGGTCGGTCAGGGTCTGGGTCGGATGCATGTGTCCACCGTCGCCAGCGTTGATGACCGGGACCGTAGCTGCCTGGGAGGCCACCAGGGCGGCACCCTCCTTGGGATGGCGGATGGCCACGATGTCGGCGTAGTTGGAGACCGTCTTCAGGGTGTCGCTGATGGACTCCCCCTTGGAGACGCTGGCCAGCTGGGCGCCGGCGAACCCGATGACCTGGCCGCCCAGACGGAGCATGGCCGTCTCGAAGCTGAGTCGGGTGCGGGTGCTGGGTTCATAGAAGAGCGTGGCCAGGACCCGGCCGTCGCAGGTGTGGGCCACCTGGCGGCGATGGGTGTCGATGTAGGCCGCCCGATCCAGCAGGTCCAGGATCTGGGTCATGGGAATGTCGTCGAGAGTAACCACACTTCGCCCACGAAGGGGAACGACGACGGAAGAGGTGTTGGATGCGTGATCAACTTGTTGGGACAACGGCTCACCTTCCTCAAGGTGGCCACCTTATGTGACCTGAACAAGCATACGACCCCGGATGGACCCAGGGTCAGCCCCCGTAGAAGAGCCGTTCCATGACCTGCCTGCAGCGGCGCATGGACGCCAGCAGCTCGTTGACAAAGTGCTGGCCCCGGTGGGCCGGGTAGCCCAGGCAGACTGCGATGCCTCCCAGAACCTGCCCATCGTCCGGCAGGATGTCCGCCTGGGAAACACGTCCGGACCAGAGGAAGTTGGCGTTGCGGGCTGCAGTGCAGAGCACCCAGCTGCGGCGTAGGGCCTTGGCATCCTTGGTCTCGATGAGTCCCGCAGCCTCCAGGGCGTCCAGGGCTGTCAGCGTGCCGGTGACCTGCAGCTCAGGCAGATCGTGGGCATGACGCAGCTGGAGGAGCTGGACCGTCCACTCCACATCAGACAGCCCTCCCCGACCCAGCTTCAGGTGCCGGTCCCGGCGCACGCCGCGCGGCAGCCGCTCAGCTTCCATACGGGCCTTGAGCCGGCGAATCTGCCCCAGCTCCTCCTCGTTGGGCGGCTGCTGAGGGTAGCGCAGCGGATTGGCCGTACCCTCCAGAAAGGCCTTGGCCAGGTCCGCATTTCCGGCTGCAAACCTGGCCCGGATCAGAGCCTGATGTTCCCAGGTCTCGGACCATTCTCGGTAGTAACGCTGGTAGGAGTCCAGGGAGCGCACCAGAGGACCCTGGCGTCCTTCGGGGCGCAGGTCAAAGTCCAGGTCGATGCCGGGTTCCAGGCTGGCCCGTCCAGCCAGGACGGCCCGCAGGTCGGCGGTCACCCCACGTGCGAATTCGGCCGCCTGGTCCTGGTCGGCGCCTGACGCAGGACGGTAGATCAGCATGATATCGGCGTCCGAGTTGAAGTTGACCTCCCTGCCTCCGTAGCGACCCATGCCGATGACGGCCAGATCGGCTGGTGCGCTAGCCTGTCGCAGACGGTGGTCCACAGCCCAGTCCAAGGCTGCATTGATGGCTGCATCGTAGACATCGGACATGCCCGCCAGGCAGGCCTGCTGATCGTCCACACCGCTCATCCAGCCCAACCCGATCCGCTCGATCTCCTGTCGGCGCATGGCCCGCACTGCGGTGGCGAACTCCTCCAGCGAGTCCGCATGGCGGGTGCGATAGGCCGCGGCACGCTTGTCAAGGGTGGCTCGATCACGGGGGATCATGTCCTGGTCATGGCCCAGCCAGGTGACCGACTGGACGGACCGGGCCAGGGCGCCGGACAGGTAGCGTGAGTTGGACAGGACGTGGCAGAGGCGGCGGGCGGCCGAGGTGGAGTCCCGCAGGAAGCCCAGGTAGGTGCTCTTGCCGCCGAAGTGTTCCTCCAGAGTTCGCCAGCCCAGCAATCCCATGTCCGGATCCTGTCCCTCACCCAGCCACTGGAGAACAGCGGGCATGAGAATACGGTTGATCCGCGCCGATCGGGTCACCCCTGTAGTCAGCGCTGTAACGTGGCGGATGGCTGCATCGGGGTCGGCAAATCCGATGGAGGCGAACCGTGCGCGGGCCGCCTGGGGGCGCAGGCTGACCTCGTCCTCGTCCACCTGGGCGTTGATAGGCAGCATGGGGCGGAAGTAGATGGCCTGGTGAAGGTTGCGGACCTCGATCCTGGTGGCCTGGTATTGGGCCAACATCTGGTCGGCATGCAGGCCAAAGGCCCGGGCCAGCCGTCGCAGATCGCGGTTGTTCTCCAGTTCCTCCAGGCTGGGCGGCCGCTGGCCGAGAGTACCTGAACGGTTGATTTTCGGAAAGAGATGGGTGCGACGCAGCTGCCAGATCTGCAGACGATGCTCCATGACCCGCTCGAACCGATAGTCGTGATCCAGCAGGTCGCCGTGCCTGGCGGAGATGTAGCCGCCCTGGGCCAGTGCCTGCAGGGCATCCAGGGTGGCCGGACAACGCAGATCGGGGTCGCTGGAGCCATGGACCAGCTGGAGCATCTGGACGGTGAATTCCACGTCCCGCAGTCCCCCCTGACCCAGCTTGATCTCACGCTCCTTGCGGTCCTCGGGTATCAGTCGTTCCACCCGTTGGCGCATCCGCTGGCAGTCGTAGACGAAGTTGGGACGCTGGCAGGCACCCCAAACCAGGGGTTCGACCATGGCCGCATACTCCTGGCCCAGGGCCTTGTCGCCCGCGACCGGACGAGCCTTGAGCAGGGCCTGGAACTCCCAATTTTCAGCCCATTGGGCATAGTAGTCAGCGTAAGAGGCCAGACGCCGCACCAGGGGGCCGTCACGCCCCTCGGGCCGAAGGGCAGTATCAACCTTCCAAAGCGGCGGCTCGGTCGATCCGGGAATGACTGCCTGGCAGACCCGCTGCAGGAGGACGGTCATGGCAGTGCCCACAGCGATGGGATCGGTCTCCTTCGAATCCGTCCCTGATGCCGGCTCCACCAAGTACATGATGTCCACATCGGATACGTAATTGAGTTCCTGGGCACCCAGCTTACCCATGCCAATGACGGTCAGACGACATAAATCCGCATCGGGAACCTGACGGCAGGCGATGCTCAGGGCACCCTGCAAGGCAGCGTCGGCCATGTCGGACAGGGCCCGGCTGATTGCTGGCTCCAGCTCCAGGGGATCCTCAGCTGCCAGATCCCGGGCCATGACGGCAGCCAGTTGCAACCGGTATTCAAACCGCAGTGCATCGGCGTAGGCCGCCAATGAGGGTGCCGAATCCGCATTTGTTTCCACCCTGTCCAAGGCGTCAAGAACCCGCTTCTGCCTGGTTTCCGCCGGGCAGTCAGCCAAGTGGTCGGGGTCCAGGGCGGCTGCCTCTACCAGCTCCGGCCGCGAGCGCATCAGTCGCCCCATGGCCTCCGAGGCCCCCAGCACCCGGATCAGCGACTGGGCGGCCTCTTGGTTTTCCTGCGGAGATCCGGCCAGAAAATCCGGCCTGGCTCCCTGCGGACACTGCTCCAGGATTCGTATCAGCCCAGCAAGAGCTTCGTCCGGATCGCAGGCCTGGTCGAGGCTCTGGACCAGGGTTTGCTCCAGCTCCCGATCGTCCACCAGACGGGCAAGCCGATCCAGCCGAACCCGGGCCTTGTCCAGGTCGTGCAGCCCAAGGTGGATCAGGGTCGAAGTGGTCGGTTGCGCTGGATCTTCCATGACTCATCCCCTGCCTTTGCTTAAGGCTCCACAACGACTCTGATATCTGTAGAACCGGTACAGGCATTATAGGGGTGACGGGTCGTCAGCCCTTGCGACCCTCCCGGAAGGCGCAGACGGCACAGTATACGGTGACGACAGTCAGGCACACGGTGAAGATCAGTGTGGGCCATGTCAGCAGGCTGCCGTCCCGCACGGCCTCAGCCAAGGATTGGACCAGCCAGATGGCGCAGGCAGCAGCAGTGAGGCCATACATCCGAGAACGGGCCTTGCCGGTGATACGCACGATTGTGCTCCTTTTTGCAGATGTTCGAAAGATGAATGATCGGCTTAGGGGACGCGAAGTGCCCGTCCCCTAAGCCGATGGTCAGGTCAGCTCTTGCGGCGCTTGGACATGACATCAATGGCCACAGCCAGCAGGAGCACCAGGCCCTTGATGGTCTTGACGATGGCTGTATCCACACCCATGATGGACAGCCCCTGGTTGATCACGCCCATGACGAAGGCTCCAACGACGGCCCCGGGAATGGTTCCGATGCCGCCGGTGACAGCCGTGCCGCCGATGAAGCAGGAGGCGATGGCATCCATTTCGAACTCCATGCCTGCCTGAGCAGTGGCCGAGGCCAGTCGTGAAAGCATGCAGATGGCTGCCACAGCCGACAGGAAGCCCATATGGACGAAGAGCGTGAAGTCCACCCGCTTAGCGTTGATGCCCGAAAGCACAGCGGCCTTGCGGTTGCCGCCCACCGCATAGACATGCCGGCCGAAGACGGTCCTGGTGAGGATGAAGTTGTAGATCAGGACCAATACGGCCACAATGACCAGCATTATGGGTGTTCCGCCCTGGTTCTCATTGCCGGAGGAGGCCAGCAGGTAGGTCACGAAGAGGATGACGACTGCGGCCACGATGATCTTGCCGGTCATCAAGGCCTTGGGTTCGGGAACCAGACCTACGGCAAGGGTCTTGCGGCGGCGGGCGATCTGCGACCAGGCATAGGCCAGGATGCAGATGATGCCCAGCACCACGGTCAGGCCGTCGAATGGCCCCCACCATCCCAGGATGTTGGGCAGGTAGTCACGGGCGATCCCCCTGAACTGAGCGGAGGTGATGGGCACGGACTCGCCGACGATGACTGTGGCCAGACCACGGAAGATCAGCATGCCGGCCAGGGTGGTGATGAATCCTGGAATGCCGATGACAGCGACCCAGAATCACTGCCAGATGCCGATCAGCAGACCCACGATCAGGGACAGGCCGATGGCCAGGATCCAGTTGACTCCCATATGTTCCATGAGGATGGCGCAGACGCCACCGATGAAGGCCACCAAGGAGCCCACGGACAGATCAATGTGGGTGGCGATGATGACCATGACCATGCCGATGGCCAGGATGATCACGTAGGCGTTCTGCTGGATCAGCGAGACGAAGCTGTTTGGTTTGAGCAGCACCCCCTTGGTCAGTATTTCGAAGACGACCACGATGACCACCAGGGCGCCGACGATGCCGTACTGGCGGGCGTTGCTGGCCAGGGAGGCCAGAATGCCTGGCCCTGCCTGTTCTTGTTCCACCGCCTGGGCGGTGCTCTTGTTGCTGTTGGGCGAGCTCATCAGGCTGCCACTCCCTTCTTTTCCTGGGTCATGCCCTTCATCAGATATTCCTGCGAGAAGTCTTGACGCTCCACGTTGTTGGTGATGACCCCCTGGCTGACCGTATAAATCCGGTCACAGATGCCGATCAGCTCGGGCAACTCCGAGGAGATGACCACCACAGCCTTGCCCTGGTCGACCAGCCGGTCGATAATCTCGTAGATCTCGTACTTGGCCCCCACATCAATGCCTCGGGTGGGCTCGTCCAGGATGAGCACATCAGGATCCGAGATCACCCACTTGGCCAGCACGACCTTTTGCTGATTACCGCCGGAAAGGGTGGAAACGGGCACGTCGATGTTGCTGCACTTGATGTTGAAGTCCTTGCGGTACTCCTCCACCCGTGCCCTCTCCAGGTTCTCGTTCATGACCCCGTGACTGCTCATCTTCTTGAGCGAAGCCATGGAGGCATTTTCCCTGATGTTCTGCAGCAGGTTGAGTCCGAAAACCTTACGGTCCTCAGTGGCGTAGGCCAGGCCCGAATCGATGGCCGACTGGACGTTCGGCAGCTCGACCTGACGGCCATGCATCTCGATTCTGCCGCTGATATGGCTGCCGTAGGACCGCCCGAAGATGCTCATGGCCATTTCGGTGCGACCAGCACCCATGAGTCCCGCCAGTCCGACGATCTCACCCTGGTGAACCACCAGATTGGCATGATCGACCACGGTGCGGGAGGGATCCTGCGGATGGTGGACGGTCCAATCGCTGACCTTGAGCACCTCCTTGCCGATGTGTGGCACGTGCTCGGGATAGAGGTTGGTCAGCTCACGGCCGACCATCTTCTGGATGAGCAGATCCTGATCAAGAGGGTGGTCCGCATCAATTCGCATACCGCCCACCGTGGAGCCATCGCGCAGAATGGTCACACCATCCGCAATCTGACCCACCTCGCCCAGCTTGTGGGTGATGAGGATACTGGTCACTCCCTGCTGGTCACGCAGCTGCCTGACCAGATCCAGCAGATGCTCGGAATCATCGTCGTTCAAGGCGGCTGTGGGCTCATCCAGAATCAGCAGCCTGACGTGCTTGGACAGCGCCTTGGCGATCTCCACCAGTTGCTGCTTGCCCACTCCAAGATCCATGACCCTGGTGTCTGGTTTCTCGTTCAGGCCCACACGCTCCAAGAGACGCGAGGCCTTGGCCCTGGTGGTATCCCAGTCCATTACGCCATTGTGGGCCTGTTCATTGCCCAGGAAGATGTTCTCGGCAATTGACAGGAAGGGGCTCAGCGCCAGCTCCTGATGGATAATGACGATGCCGTCGTCCTCCGAATCATTGATGGTGCGGTAGCGGCAAGGCTTGCCATCGAACAGGATCTCGCCGGTATAACTGCCATGCGGGTAGACCCCGGACAGCACGTTCATCAGGGTGGACTTGCCGGCCCCGTTTTCCCCGCAGATGGCATGGATTTCGCCCTTGCGCACGTCCATATCGACATTGGACAGGGCCTTTACCGGACCGAAGGTCTTGGTGATCCCCTGCATTCGCAACAAGATGTCCTCGTCGGACATGCTTTCACCTCCTGTGCGCCGACCGTCCCTCCCCTTGACTGGAAGCGGGACGGTCCGGCGCGACTGTGATGCCGACCTCACTTGGTCAGCTGATCGAATCGTTCCTGGGTCAGGTAGTTCGCCTTGACCAGATCGGTCAGGTTGTCCTTGGTGATGGCCTTGGGATCCAGCAGCTTCGAGGGCACCTTGATGCTGTTGTTGTCAAAGGTGCCGTTGATGCCGGTAACCTTCTTGCCCTGGGCAATTTCGATGATCATGTCGTAGACGGCCTCGGCCAGCTTGTTGACGTCCTTGAAGACGGTCTGACCCTGCAGTCCCTTGGAGATGTTGGCCACGGAGATCTCCATGGCGTCCTGTCCGGTGATCTTGGGCCAGCTGTCAGTATTGGGCTGGATGTCGGGCCTCTTGGACTGGATGGCGTTGATGACCCCCTGGCTGATGCCGTCGTAGGGGCTCAGCACGGCATCCAAACGCTCGCCGTGGGCGTAGGTGGAATCGAGAATGGACTCCATATCCTTCTGGGCCTGTTCGGTCTTCCAGGACTGGACCGAGATCTTCTGCCAGTCGGAGAGTTTGAAGTCCTTGGTCACGCCGCCGCCATGCTGGGAGGGGCTGACCAGAACGCCCGACTTGAAGTAGGGCTGCAGCAGCTCCCAGGCGCCCTTGAAGAAGTACTTGGCGTTGTTGTCATCGGGAGAACCGGTGAAGAGCTCAATATTGAATGGACCCTTGGCTCCGTTTTTGAGTCCCAGCTGATCGATCAACCAGTTGGCCTCCAGCACGCCGGTGCGCTCAAGCTGGAATGTCGCATAGTAGTCAACAGCCTTGGTGTTCATGATCAGCCGGTCATAGGCGATGACCTTGGCCCCGGCATCCTTGGCCTTCTCGACAGCAGGCCCCACGGCGGTGCCGTCCTTGGAGGCCACCACCACGATCTTGGCGCCCTTGTTGACCATGTTCTCGATGTCGGCGTTCTGCTGGGCGGGCTTGTCATCCGCGAAGGAGAGCACTACCTTGTAGCCGGCCTTCTCCAGTTTGGTCTTCAGATTGTTGCCGTCCTTGTTCCAACGCTCCTCTGACTTGGTGGGCATGGAAACACCGATGGTGGCGCCTTTGCTGATCGCCCCTCCCTCCTGGGAGGAACTGGAGGCACGTGATCCGCCGCAGGCGCCCAGTCCGGTCAGCATGGCGACGCCAATGACTGCCGCCATGGTTCGTTGCATCATCTTCATGAAGACTCCTTCATCCTTGAATTCTCTGGCAGGCATCTCCGTCTGCCTGGGCCCCTTCATTGCAGGCCCAGTGGTCAGCATACCCAATTGCGTTAACTTTATCAACTCAATAAAGCTGATTATCTATTTATCTGTTTCGTACATGAACTTAATAATTCGCTCGAACTTTTAACTTTCACCGGCGCAAGGGGTGCACTGGGCGGGGGCAAGCCACGATCTTGGCTACACTGGAACCTATGGCACATCGATTGTTCGGTTCACAGTCCTCACTGCGCGAGGCCAACCGTGCCCTACTGCTGGATACGATCCGAAGATTCGGCGCCATGACCCAGATCGAATTGGCTGAAAATACCGGGCTCTCAACAGCGACTGTCTCCAACCTGGTACGTCAGATGGGCGATCAGGGACTTCTGGAGACATCCTCCACCACCAGAAACGGCCGTCGCGCCACCCTGGTCATGCTGGCCCGCCGCAAGGGCCTCGGGGTCGGGCTCTACATCGGCCGTCACGAGATGCGGCTGGAAGTGGTCGATGCCAGCCATGCCATCCTGGCAGAGCATGATATGGCCCTGCCACGGCAGCACAAGCCGGACACCACCCTGGAACGGGCCATGATTCTGATCAAGGAGACGCTGACTTCCATTGGTGCCCAACCGGATGAGCTTGTCGGTATAGGCCTGGCCATGGGGGCCCCTGTGGACTGCAGGACTCACCAGCTGGCCATTCCCGGCATCCTGCGAGGCTGGGACAAGGAGGATCTGATAGGCACCTTCCACGAGGCCTTCCAGGTGCCGGTCCAAGTGGACAACGACGCCAACTTCGCGGCCATGGCCGAATTGAGAATGGGCGTGGCGGTCGGCAGACGAAACTTCGTCTACATCCACGCCAACGACGGTGTGGGCTCGGGGATCGTCATCAACGGCGAGGTCTGGCGGGGCACCACCGGGCTCGCCGGCGAGATCGGCCATGTTCAGGTGGATCCCCTGGGCGATATCTGCATCTGCGGCAACCGTGGGTGCCTGAATACCGTGGTGGATGAGAACCGCCTGGTCTCCTTGCTGAGCGTAACCCATGGGAACATGACCTTGGAGGATCTGGTGGCCAATGCCGTCAAGGGGGATCCAGGCTGCCGGCGGATCGTAGGCGATGCCGCCATCCGCATCGGCAATGTAGTGGCTGATCTCTGCAACGCCGTGGATCCCGAGGTAGTGGTCCTGGGAGGCATCCTGAGCACAACAGACGATGTGTTTCTGGAGCCCCTTCGGGAGACTCTCCAGCGCATGCTCTTCCCCGACGCCATGGTCCCCATGGAGGTGCTCCCTGCCCGCTATCCGATTACCGGATCGGCTCTGGGGGCGGCTATGATGGCTGTCGATAGCGTCAACGAACACATTGATGTGTCCACAGAATCCGCGGGTCGATCATCGTAGAGGAGGTGACCTGGATTGCATGAAACCACTGTCTTGATGCAGATGGACGACCTCTGCATCAGGTTCGGGTTCGTTGAGGCCCTCAAACATGTAAGCCTGGATATTCGCCAACACGAGGTGCTTGCCGTCGTGGGCGACAATGGAGCAGGCAAGTCCACCCTGGTCAGGATTTTGTCAGGCCTGATCCGACCCGATCGGGGTACGCTGATCTGGAAGGGCCGACCAACCAACATTCCCTCGATCAGAGTCGCCAATCAGTTGGGCATCGCAGCCGTCTTCCAAGGGCAGGACTTCTGCGACAACCTGGATGTCTCCTCCAACCTCTTCCTGGGCAAGGAACTGCGTGATCGTCACCATCGTCGTGATGACGAAGCCATGCGTCGGCGTACCCGTCAGGTCCTGCAGTCGCTGTCCTCCCCCATCCGAGTAGGCCAACCCATGGCCACCCTCTCCCTGGGACAAAAACAGACCGTCTCAATCGCCAGGACCTTGCTGGACAATCCCGAACTGATCCTCATGGACGAGCCGACGGCCTCCTTATCGGTCATGCAGTCCGCCGAGGTGCTCAATTACATCAAGCGCATGCGTTCCGAGGGCCGCAGCATTCTCATGGTCTGCCACGATCTGCCGGATGTCTTCGCGGTTTCCGACCGCATAGCAGTCATGCGTCAAGGTCGGCTGGTGGGCGTCCTGCCTACGGCCAAGACCACCTATGAGACCGTAATCGCGCTGATTTCAGGCATTGATCCCGAGGATGTCATCCAGGATCAGGAGCAGCTGGATGCCATGGCCAGAGCCAACGCCCGCGTCCACGCCCTGCGCGGCACCAGAAAGATCCTGCCTGAGCAATCATGAATGAAGGAACCCTAGAATGCAGCTGACTGATATCCTCCTGACCATTGCCTGCGCCCTGGTAGGGCTGGCGGTGGGACTGATCTACGGATTTCTGCCAAAGAAAAACGACCGGCTGACCGACTCGCAGCAACGCTGGACACCGATCCTATCCCTGATCGGGGTCGGCCTGGTGGTCGTTCTCATTCTGCTGGGACGTGACCTGGCCTCCTGGGTAACCATCGGAGGGATGATTCTTGGTCTGCTGATTGGCATGATACCGCCGCTGAACAGAGCTGCACTCAAGGTGTGGCCATGGCTGAGGCCCCGCACCGACAATCAAGGCCGAAAGCGTCGCTGAAAGCTGGCGATCATGCTATTGCGGTCATCGATGCGGGGCATTCCCTTTTTTATGCAGTTATTTTTGGCTGCTGACCGGCTCCTCCTTGGCGCCCACCTGCCGGAAGAGGTGACGGACGTTGTGCCAGATGCGCCTGGTAACGCCAGAGTGGTTCATGGAGTACAGGTGGATGCCATCCACCCCGTGGGCCACCAGATCGGCTATCTGCTGTGAGGCGTAGATGATGCCCGCCTCGCGCAGGCTGGCCCGGTCGTCACCCCAGCGCTCCAGGATGGACTCAACCGCCGCCGGGATCCGCGCCTTGCAGACCTCGCTCATGTGCCGAACCTGGCCCTCGTTGGTGATGGGCATGATGCCGGCCTCAATGGGCACCTGGATGCCGGCTGCCCGTGCCCGGTCCAGGAAGTCCAGAAAATCGGCGTTGTCGTAGAAGAGCTGCGAAACCAGATGATCCACGCCGGAATCCACCTTGATTTTCAGATTCTCGATGTCCTCCTCGGGCGAGGCGGCCTCCGGGTGGGTCTCCGGATAACAGGCTCCGTAAATCGACAGGTTGGGCCGACGGGAACGGATGTAGGCGGCCAGGTCGCTGGCATGGTCGAAGACTCCGGCAGGCTCGCGGCCCTCCACGCTGTCGCCGCGCAGAGCCAGCACCGCTGCCACCCCTGCGTCGTCGAACATATCCAGGGCCTGATCGATCACCTCGCGGTCCGCATACTGGGCGGTCAAGTGCGCCACGGCAGGGATGCCGTACTCGGTATGGATGGTCTTGGCTATGCGGGCCGTGGCCGTGCGGTCTGAGCGCCGGCCGGTCCCGTAGGTCACCGAGATGAAGTCGGGCATCAGCCCTTCCAGACCATCCAGGGTGTCATAGATGGTGCCCACCGGGGCATCGCGCTTGGGGGGAAAGACCTCCAGGGAAAAGATAGGCTCATGCATGATCCGACTCCTGACTGGACGATAGCTCCGCACGCACCTGCTGTGCGGCGGCCACCATGTGCTCCAGGCTGGGCCAGGTCTCCTTGTCGCCTCGGGTCTTCAATCCGCAGTCGGGGTTGATCCAGACCTTGGCCGCGTCCAGCTTCTTCAGGATGGCGTGGATCCGGTCCACGATCTCCTCGGTGGAGGGGATGCGCGGCGAGTGGATGTCATAGACTCCGGGGCCTGCCTCGGTCTCGAACTTGGCCTCCTGAATGGCATCCAGGACGGTCAGGTCGGAGCGGGAGGCTTCGAAGGAGATCACATCGGCGTCCATGGCATCAATGTCCTTGATGATGTCGTTGAACTCCGAGTAGCACATGTGGGTGTGAATTTGGGTAGTGGGTTTGACGCCGGAATGGACCAGCCGGAAGGCGGGGATGGCCCAGTCCAGGTATCGGCTGTGCCAGTCGGAGCGCCGCAGCGGCAGCTTCTCGCGCAGGGCGGCCTCATCGATCTGGATGATGCGGATGCCTGCGGCCTCCAGGTCCAGGACCTCGTCACGGATGGCCAGGGCCAGCTGACGGGTCTGCTGCTCGTGATCGATGTCCTCGCGGGGCCAGGACCAGTTGAGAATGGTCACCGGACCGGTCAGCATCCCCTTGACCACATGGTTGGTGCGGGACTGGGCGTATGAGGACCAGCGCACGGTGATGGGCCGGGCACGGGAGATGTCCCCCCAGACGATGGGAGGCTTGACGCAGCGGGTGCCATAGGACTGGACCCAGGCATTCCGGGTGAACAGGTAACCCTTGAGGTTCTGGCCGAAGTACTCGACCATGTCGTTGCGCTCGAACTCGCCATGGACCAGAACATCCAGACCGATCTGTTCCTGGTGGTCGATGACCTGGTCGATCTTGCGGGCGATGAAGTTGTCGTAGTCCTCCTGGCTGATCTCCTTCTTGCGCAGGCGGGCCCGCTCGGCGCGGACCTCGCCGGTCTGGGGGAAGGAGCCGATAGTGGTGGTGGGCAGCAGGGGCAGACCCAGCTCCTGGGCCTGGATCCTCTGGCGCTCGGGCCGGGCCGGGGTGCGTACAAAGTCCTCGTCCTTCAGACCGGCCAGGCGCTGCTGCACCTGCGGGTCGGGCTGAACGCGGCTGCCGTCAAAGAGCTTCTGATTGTCGGCAAGAGCCTTGCTGGAGCGGCGCTGGTCCTCGTCGGCATCGGCCAGCTGGGCCAGGTCGTGCAGCTCGCCCAGCTTCTCCAGGGCAAAGGCGAAGTGTGGCCGCACGGTGTCGGCATCCAGCCCGTCCTCGTCGGCCACGGTGTAGGGCACATGCAGGAGGGAACATGCAGTGGACACCACCACGTTCGAGGTCACCTGGTGCAGGGCATCCAGGAGACCCAGGCTGACCGCATAGTCGTTGCGCCAGATGTTGCGGCCGTTGACCAGGCCGGCGAATATGGTGGTTCCCTCCGGCACGCCATGCTCCTTGAGGGCCGCCAGATTCTCATCCCTGCCCTCGATCAGATCCAGGCCGATGCCGTCGAAGCCCAGGTCAGCCAGCCGGGCATAACAGTCGCCCACATGGCCGAAGTAGGTGTTGAGCAGGATACGGACCTTGCCCTGGTCGCTCTGGCGAGCCTTGAGGATGGGCTGGTAAAGGGTCTCGAAGAGGTCCTGGTCGCCCGGTTCCTTGTCCAGAACCAGATAGGGTTCGTCCAGCTGTACCCAGTCGGCGCCCAGGCCGATGAACCGCTCCAGAATGGTCGCGTAGGCCTTGGCCAGGTCCTGAACCAGTGTCGGATCGAGTTCCAGCAGCTCGCCCTGGGGGCCGCGTGCCAGCTTGAGGAAGGTATAGGGGCCGATCAGCACCGGCTTGGCCGCGATACCCTGCTCGCGCGCCTCCTGGAACTCCTTGAAGGGCTTGTCACCTTCCAGGGCGATCTTGGTGTCCTGATCGATCTCGGGCACCAGGTAGTGGTAATTGGTGGTGAACCACTTCTTCATGGGCAGGGCGGTCACATCACCCTGCTCTCCCTGGTAGCCGCGGCCCATGGCGAAGAGGGTGTCCTCGGGACCCAGGCCCAGCTTCCGATAGCGCTCTGGCACGACGCCCAGGAGGATGGAGGTATCCAGAACCTGGTCGTAGTAGCTGAAATCATTGACGGGAATCAGGTCGACGCCTGCCTGCTGCTGAAGCTGCCAGTGCCTGGCCCGCAGATCAGCGGCCGTGCGCCGAACCTCGTCCAGATTCCGTTCGCCCTTCCAGTAGCCCTCAATAGCCCTCTTGAGTTCACGATGCGCACCGATGCGCGGGAACCCGGACACGGATGTAATCGCTGCCATGAAACCTCCCAGTTTCGTCCTGATGTCTTTGGTCAGCCTATCAGCGGCGGGGGGAGGCGGGTAATTGGTGCAAATAAGGTGTCGCCATAACCTGAATCGATAACGACGAGGCGGCTGGCAGGAGACCGATGCTCATTGAGACTGCCGGCATAAGATTGACTTAGGCTTGTTCCGCCGGTCAGTCCTCCAGGTCCTGGGGGCCCAGAATGCCAAGCAAACGGGCCTGATGGGTTCCCCAGTCGGTCAATGGACGCTCAGACCCCAGCACGACCATAGTGGCCGGCGGCAGTCCAAGATTGAGCAGGTCCAAAAGGTCAGGATCGGAGTTGTCCTCGGCCAGCCACTGTGAGCAGATAGACATGGTGGGCTCATGCCCTAGGATGAGGACCCGGCGGTCACGGTCCTCGGTCTGTGCCAGCTGGTCGAAGACCGCCTGCATGCCGGACTCATAGAGGGATTCCCGGTAGTCGACCCGGGGTCCGTCACCCAGGGGTTTGAGCATGCCGTCCAGGGTCTGACGGGCCCGGGGCGCACCCGAGCAGATGATGCGGTCGGGCACCAGGCCCAAAGCGGTCAATCCACGGCCCATGATCCGGGCCTGTTTCTGGCCACGTTCGGTCAGCTGCCGGCTGCGATCGCCCTGTGACCCCTGGCGTTCCGTCTTGGCATGACGCATGAGCATGAGGGTTCGGCTGCACCTGCGCAGATCCTCGGCCTTCAGACCTTTTCGCAAACCCATGCCATGCTTCCTTTCCCGAAGTTCCTATCAGGCGTCTTTTCCATTATGACAGAGCCAGGTGAAAGTGAGGGCCATGGGCGATCAGCCTTCTTGCTCCTTGCCGTCTTCCAGAGTGCGCACCTGATGGTCCAGATCACGCAACACCTTGCGCAACTTGCGATCGGAGACACGGCGTAACTCCAAATCCTCGAGGTCCTCCAGGTCTTCCTTTTCGCGCTCGCGATTTGAGCCGCTGATCTTGGCAGGCCGCCGGCCCTGATCCACATCGGTCTGGTAGTCCTTGGTAGCCCGGATATGCTTGCGCAGAGCCTGTTGGCCGGGAGCCATGGCCCTGCTGGTCAAGAGGAAGCCGGTGTGCCCGATCATCTCGTGCTCGGGTCGGACCGCCAGACCGTCGGCCTTCCAGGAGCGCTCCAGGCTCTCCATGATCTCGGGTTCGGTCCACCGACCGTCGGCGCGCAGGGCCTCGGCCAGTCGGCTGAGCTGGGTGGTGGTGGTCACGTAGGCGGTCAGCACGCCGCCGGGGGCCATGACCCGATAGGCCTGATCCAGACGGTTCCAGGGGTCCAGCATGTCCAGAACGATACGGTCGAATTCGTCCTCTGACAGGTCGGCCGCAACGGTGTCGAAGTCGCCTGTATGCAGATCCCACTGGGCAGGGCGCTGCCCAAAGAAGACGGTAGCGTTGCCCATGGCTATTCTGGCGAACTCCTCCCGCCGCTCGATGCTGGTCAGTTTCCCTTCGGCGCCGATGGCATCCAGAAGACCCAGGCTCATGGCCCCTGAACCGGCTCCCGACTCCAGAACCCTCATGCCGGGACGGATATCTCCCAGAAGGATGACCCTGGCCACATCCTTGGGATACATGATCTGGGCGCCGCGCGGCATGGAGAGGATGTAGTCCTCAAGCCTTGGACGTATGACGGTAAAAGCCCATCCTCCGATGCCTCGCGAGGACTTCCAAGGCTTGGCCCTGTCATGCTCCCCTGTGTCGGTGTCGGCACCCTGCTTGTGACGCATCTGCCGCCACTTGTCGGCCGAGATAGTCACCACCACCGACCCCTCGGGCAGACCGATCATGGCCTCGTGCGGCAAAAGACCGTGGTCGGTTTGGGTCAGGCCGCCTGGTTCCAGCATGACCGTCAGCTTGCGGCCGCGCCGGTCGGTCAGCTGGACCCGCTCCCCTACGCTCAGCGGACCGCGTCTTAGGCTCATGCCTCCTCAGTCCTCCTCGCCCTTGGTGAACTGGGAGTTGTAGAGGGAGGCATAGGCCCCGCCGCGCTCCAACAGCTGGTCGTGGGTGCCCTGCTCGACCACCGAGCCGTGGTTGACCACCAGGATCAAGTCGGCATCGCGGATGGTGGACAGCCTGTGGGCGATGACGAAGGAGGTCCTGCCCTTGCGCAGGGTGTTCATGGCCTGCTGGACCAGCAGCTCGGTTCTGGTATCCACCGAGGATGTGGCTTCGTCCAGGATCAGGATGTCTGGGTCGGACAGGAAGGCCCGGCAGATGGTCATCAGCTGGCGTTCGCCCTGGCTGAGCTCGCTGCTGTCCTCATTGAGGACGGTGTCGTAGCCCTGGGGCAGCTTGCGGATGAACTCGTCCACGTGGGTGGCCTTGGCGCCATCGATCATGGTCTGGTCAGGGATGGTCTGCCCTTCGTCCAGCCCGTAGAGCAGGTTGTCGCGGACGGTCCCGTCAAAGAGCCAGGTGTCCTGCAGGACCATGCCGAAGTGGCTGCGCAGGTCGTGACGGGTCACCCTAGAGGTGTCCACGCCGTCGATGGTGATGCGTCCGCCCTGGATCTCGTAGAAGCGCATGAGCAGGTTGACCAGGGTGGTCTTGCCCGCCCCGGTGGGCCCGACGATGGCGATGGTCTGCCCCGGCTTGGCCTCGATGGACAGGTCCTTGATCAGCGGCTCGGCCGGATCGTAGGAGAAGCGGACGTGGTCGAAGCGGACATGCCCCTCGACCTTGCCTCCGGTCTCCTGACCCAGATGGTCGGGATGCTCGATGTCCGGCACCTCTTCGGCCTCGTCCAGGAAGTCGAAGACCCTGCGGCAGGAGGCCAGGGAGGACTGGAGCATGGTACCCATGGAGGCCAACTGGCCAATGGGCTGGGAGGCCTGACGGGTGTACTGGGTGAAGGCCTGCAGGCCGCCCAGGCTCATGCTGCCGTTAAGCACGTGTACGCCGCCGATGATGACCACGATCACGAAGCTCAGGTTGCCGAAGAAGGTTGACATGGGCGTGACCAGAGCGGAGAAGAAGGAAGCCTTGAAGCTGGCCTGGTAGAGCTCCTGGTTGCGCTCCTCGAACTCTTCCTCGGCCTTGCGCTGGTGGCCGAAGGCCCGGACCACCATGTGGCCGGAGAACATCTCCTCCACGTGGCTGTTGACCTGGCCGGTGCGGATCCACTGCCTGGTGAACTGCGGCTGGGTCTTCTTGAGGATGATTCCCGCACACAGGGCCATGACCGGAATGATGATGAAGGCGATCAGGGTCAGCAGGGGCGAGATGGTCAGCATCATGATGAAGGCGCCGATGATGGAGAAGACCGAGAAGAGCAGCTCTCCCAGGATCTGCTGTAGGGTGCCCGAGATGTTGTCGATGTCGTTGGTGGTCCGGCTCATGACCTCGCCGCGCGGGGTCCGGTCGAAGTACTGCAGGGGCAGCCGGTCCAGCTTGTCCTCGATCTGCCTGCGCATGGTGTAGACCGCGTCGGAGACCAGCCGGGTCATCAGGAAGTTCTGCACCAGTCTGACCAGGATGGAGATCAGGTAGATGCCGATGACGAACATGAGGATGGTGCCGAAGCGCCCCCAGTCGATGCCCACGCCCACCTGGACGTTCATGGAGTCGATCATCCGGGCGAACTTGTCCTGCCCGCGGGATTGCAGATAGGTGACCACAGCCTGCTTGGGGGTGCCGGGCTTGGCGCCCATCTTGACCAGCATGGACCCCAGTAGCCCCTCGAAGAGGACGTTGGTGGCCTCGCCCATGACCTTGGGGCCGATAACGATCATGGCCACGGCGATCATGCCGGAGAGGACCATGACGATGACCCTCCAGGGGCTGGCCAGCAGGTAATGGACCAGCCGGCCCACGGTATGACGGCGGCTGCCCACGGCCTGTGAGCCTGTGTGTACGCTCAAGTCCTTGGCCATCTACTCGGCCCTCCCCTCGTCAATGCTGAGCTCTTCCACGTCGGGACCCTGCCCGCCCTGGGACTGGACGATCTCCTGGTAGGTGGGGCAGTCCTCCATGAGCTGGTCGTGGGTGCCCCGGCCGACGATGCGGCCCCGGTCAAGGACCAGAATCTGGTCGGCCTGACGGATGGACGCCGCCCTCTGGGCCACGACGATCTGGGTGGCCTGGCGGGTGACCGGCACCAGGGCCTCATGCAGGGCGCGATCTGTGGTCATGTCCAGGGCGGAGAAGGAGTCGTCGAAGGTGTAGATGCAGGGGTTGCGCAGGATGGCCCTGGCCATGCAGAGCCGCTGCTTCTGTCCACCGGAGAAGTTGGTGCCGCCCTCGGCCACGCGGGCATCCAGGCCCTCGGGAATCTCACGGACGAAGTCCTCGGCCTGGGCGATGCGCAGGGCCTGCCAGATGCGGTCGTCGTCAGCCTCGGGGTCCCCGTAGTGCATGTTGTCGCGGATGGTGCCGGTGAAGAGGGTGGCCTTCTGCGGGACCGGCCCGAAGATCAGGGCCAGCTGGTCGGGGTCGTACTCGCGCACGTCGTGGCCGTCCACCAGGACCTGGCCGTCGGTGACGTCGAACATGCGGTTGGCCAGTCGGATGATGGTGGACTTGCCGGATCCCGTGGCCCCGATGATGGCCGTCGTGGTGCCCGGCCGGGCGGTGAAGGAGATGTCAGAAAGAACCGGATCCTGGGCGCCCGGGTAGCTGAAGTCCACGTGCTTGAACTCCAGCAGTCCCTGGGGGTGCTCGTTGCGGTAGGGATGCTCGGGTGCGGCGATCTCGCTGGTGGCCTCCAGGACCTCGTTGATCCTTCGGGCGGCCACAGCGGCCCTGGGCAGCATGACCGACATCATGGCGGCCATCATCAGACCCGACAGGATGATCATCAGGTACTGGATGAAGGCCTGCAGGGCGCCGATCTGCATGGCCCCGGAGTCGATGCGGCGGCCGCCGAACCACATGATGGCCACATTGGACATGTTCAGCAGGAACCACATGAGCGGCACCATCATGCTCATCAGCCGACCGGTGGAGATCAGGACGCCGTAGACGTGGCGGTTGGCCTTGTCGAAGCGGGCGGCCTCGGTCTTCTCGCGGACAAAGGCGCGGATGACCCGCACGCCGGAGATCTGCTCGCGGACCAGGCGGTTGACCGAGTCCAGCATGTTCTGCAGGCGGGTGAACAGGGGTCCCATCCTGCCCATGAGCACCAGGGCCACCAGAAGAATCAAGGGGACGATGACCGCCAGGGACCAGGTCAGGGGGCCGTCCTGGCGCAGGGCCAGAATCAACCCGCCGATCAGCATGACCGGGGCCTGCAGGATGATCATCAGGGTCTGCATGGTGGTCATCTGCATCTGCTGGACGTCGTTGGTGGTGCGGGTGATCAGGGAACCTGCCGAGAAGCGCTCGATCTCGTTGAGGCTGAAGCCTTCCACGGAGGCGAACAGATCCCTGCGCAGCTCGTAGCCCATCCTCATGGCCAGCCGGGTGGCGCAGTAGACGGCGACCACGTTGGCCACGATCTGGATGGCGGTGATGCCCATCATCTGCCAGCCGATCCGGTAAATGGCATCCTGGTCGCCTACGGCCACGCCCTTGTCGATGATGTCCGCCTGCAGGTTGGGCAGGTAGAGGTTCAAGGCCGTCTGCGCCACCTGAAAGAGCACCAGAACGGCCACCTGAAGCCAGTAAGGCCGCAGGTAGCGAGTCCATATCTTGATCACGTCAACATCCTTCACGCATACAAGTCCGCCGCGATCCCCGGGCAGACAAACCACCACAGTCTATACCAGTGCCCTGGTGAACGAATCGCTATTCCTTGAGCTGATACGGGCGTGTCAGAACATGTCTGCAGGCAGTGGCGTTCATGCGGCGAAGGCGCCCCAGCGTCCATCGCGGTGGACCACGGTCAGGTCCAGACCGAAGAGTTCGCTCAAGCGCGGACCGGTCAGTCCACCCTCCAAGGGTCCCTGATAGACGATGGTGCCCGGATCCGGGTCGCCGGTGTCTGCGGTGTCGGCAGGACGCCGGCCCATCATGGCTATCCGGTTGAAGCCCAAAGGGATCTCCTCAAGCCGGTGGGTGACCAGGATGACCGTGCGGTCCTTGTCTTCACGGCCGATGTCGCTCAAGGCCCTGAGCACCAGCTCCCTGCCGCCCAGGTCCAGCCCGGTCGTCGGCTCGTCCAGGATGAGCAGGTCGGGATTGGCCATCAGCGCCCGGCAAATCAGCACCCGGCCGCGCTCCCCCTCGGAGAGCCGGTACATGCGCTTGCCCTTGAGGTAGGCGATGCCGAACCGATCCATCAGAGCCAGGGTGGCCTCTTCCTGTTCGGGCGTAAAGGTCTCCCTCCAGCGGCCGGTGGTGTCGCTGAAGGCGGTCAGCACCACGTCGTAGGGATCCTCCTGAGGGCTGATGGTCTTGGCCAGGCCAGCCGAGGCCAGCCCTATCCGATGCCGGTAGGAGAAGACGTTCACCTTGCCCAGGCGGTTGCCCAGGATTTCCACGCTGCCGGTGCTGGGGAAGCCTCGGGTGCTCATCATGGCCACCAGGGTTGATTTGCCCACGCCGTTGGGCCCGAAGAGCACCCACTTCTGCCCCTGGCCCACCTCAAGGTTGACATCGTCAAGTATGACCCGGCCCTGACGGCGGAATCCCACGTGCTGCATGAGCACGGCCTGCTGTTCTGCCACGCTTTCGCTCATGGTCACAGGGCCGTTCCGTAGGAGTCCAGACGGGGATTGTCCCGGTTGCCGCCGACCAGGAAGAGTCCCAGTACGCCCAGGCAGAAGACCGCCGCGATGGCGATGGTGGCCCAGATGGGAACGTGGGGCAGCCACATGCAGACCAGGAAGGCCAGGCCAGAGCAGATGATCAGGGCCCAGACCAGAATCCGCAACCACTGGCGCACGCCGCTGGGAGTCCTCAGCAGACGGGGGTTGCGGTCGTTGGGATCCACGGAGTCCTTCTGCACCAGGTCATCGGTGTGCCCGGTGGGCTTCCACTCGGCGCTCTGGCCAGCCTCCAGCCGACGGGAGCGCTCCTGCAAGGCCCGTTCGTCCATCACTCCGGCCCTGCCCTTGGCCGTCATCCTCCGGTCGTCGCTGCCGCCACGGCGGCTCCGCTTGGCCTGCGCCCTACGTTCAGCGCGGTTGGTCATATCCCACTGCCTCCATCCCTTCGATCGGCACCATACTTTTTCATATTAGCGTGGGCGCTGGTCGCCCGCAGGCAGGGTCATGGCGCGCTCATCGGCCCGGATGGGAGCAGGCAGTTCGGTGGCGCCGGTCAGATACCGGTCCACGGCCGCTGCGCAGGAACGGCCCTCGGCCAGGGCCCAGACCACCAGGGACTGGCCACGCCCGGCATCGCCGCAGACGAAGATGCCGTCATGATCGGTGGCATAGTCGGCATCCCGGGCCACGTTCCCGCGTCCGTCCAGCCCTACGCCGGTCTGTCCGGTCAGGGTAGCCGTCTCCGGATGGGCAAAGCCAATGCTGATCAGCACCAGGTCGGCAGGCAGGACCCGCTCGGTGTCGGGATGGGGGATGATTCGGTCCTGATCGTCACGGCTGACGTCCACCACGCGAACCCCGCGCACCCCTCCCTCGTGGTCCCGGTCGAAGCCCGTGGGGGCACTGGTCTGGTCCAGGTTGATCCGGTCATCGGAATCGTCGCCCAGATACTCCAGGCTGTCCACCGCGTACTCATAATGGCCGCCCTCCTCCATGGAGGAGGTGGGATTGTAGAGCCGGGCGTAGGTTGGCCAGGGCCGGTTATCGGGCCTGGACGAGGGCTCTTTTGGCCGGATCTGCAGGACGGTGACCGACTTGGCGCCCTCTCGCAAGGCCGTGCCCAGGCAATCCGACCCGGTGTCGCCGCCGCCGATGATGATGACATCCTTGCCGGAGGCATCGATGTTGTTGATGGGCTCGCGTCCCATGAGTTTGCGGGTGGGGTCGGGCAGGAAGTCCATGGCGTAGTGGATGCCCTTGAGCTCCCGTCCGGGCAGGTCCACCACTCGCGGTTCGGTGGAACCGATGGCCACCACCAGGGCGTCATAGCGGGCCCGCAGCTGATCCCAGCCCAGGTCTCGGCCGATTTCGACGCCGGTGCGGAATCGGGTCCCCTCGGCCTCCATCTGCTCCAGCCGGCGGTCCAGCAGGGACTTCTCCAGCTTGAAGGCGGGGATGCCATAGCGCAGGAGCCCGCCAATGGCATCGGCACGCTCGTAGACCACCACCGTGTGTCCGGCCCGGGTCAGCTGCTGGGCGCAGGCCAGCCCTGCGGGACCGGACCCGACCACGGCCACGGTCATGTCGGTCAGTCGCTGCGGCGGCCGGGGCTTGACCAGACCCAGGGACCAGGCCTGGTCGATGATGGTCTGCTCGTCCAGCTTGATGGTGGTGGCCGGCTGATGGATGGAGAGCACACAGGAGGACTCGCAGGGAGCCGGGCAGATCCGTCCGGTGAACTCCGGGAAGTTGTTGGTCAGGCTCAGCCGCTCGTAAGCCTCCTCCCAGCGACCCCGGGACAGCAGGTCGTTGAACTCGGGGATCAGGTTGCCCAAGGGGCAGCCGGTCATGCAGAAGGGGGTGCCGCAGTCCATGCAGCGGGCGGCCTGCTCGGCGGTCCAGGGCCCGGGGCCACTGGTCTGGTGCACGTCGCGCCAGTCCTTCAGGCGTTCAGCGACCGGGCGCTCGGCGAGCTCGTGCCGGGTGCGTACCTTGAGGAATCCCTTGGGGTCGACCATATCAGTGCGCTCCTTCCATGACCTGGGCGTAGGTGGCGTCCCAGACGCCGGGCTCGTTGAAGTCCACCTGCTCGCGCTCGGCCTCTTCCATGGCCTGCTTCATGGCCAGATAACGGCGGGGGACCAGATGGGTGAACCGGGCCAGCGCGCTCGGCCAGTCCTCCAGCAGGTCGGCCGCAGCCTTTGACCCGGTCAGCCGGACATGCTCCGCTATCAGTTCCTTGAGCATGGCCGCCTGGTCCTGGTCAGGCTCCAGGGCCAGCAGGGAGCCGTCATTCCAGGCTTCAGGATTGAGCCGTGATGCATCCATGTCCAGCAGGTAGGCATCCCCTCCCGAGAAGCCGGCGCCGAAGTTGCGTCCTGTGGGGCCCAAAACCACCACCAGGCCGCCGGTCATGTACTCGCAGCCGTGATCGCCCAGGCCCTCGACCACGAAGCGGCCGCCCCCGTTGCGCACGGCAAAGCGCTCCCCGGCCCGGCCCGCCACGAACATGTCGCCCGAGGTGGCACCGAATCCGGCCACGTTGCCGCAGATGACGGTCTGGTGCGGGTCGAATCGAACGCCCTGGGCGGCGTGGAGGACCAGACGACCGCCGGACAGGCCCTTGCCTGCATAGTCGTTGGCCTCGCCGATCACCCGGATGGTCTCGCCCCTGGGGATGAAGGCGCCCAGGGATTGACCGGCAGAACCGGTCAACGTGATGTCCACGGTGTTCGGTGGCAGGCCGGCGGCGCCGTATTGGCGGGTGATCCTGTAGCCCAGCATGGTGCCCACGCTCCGGTTGACGTTGCGCACGGTTGTCTTGATGGCCACCGGCCGACCCTCGTCCAAGGCATCGACGGCCTGGTTGATCAGGTCCACATCCAGGGACTTGTCCAGCTCGTGGTCCTGGGCCTGGGTGTGGTGCAATACCGTGCCCGGGGTGGGGCCAGGCTTGCGCAGGATGGCGTCCAGGTCAATGCCCCGGCTCTTCCAGGTCTGCACGGATGGGTCCCGGCGCAGGCACTCCACGTGGCCGACTGCCTCCTCCAGGCTGGCGAATCCCAGGGAGGCCAGAATCTCCCGCACCTGGCGGGCCATGAACATGAAGAAATTGACCAGATCCTCGGGCCGGCCGGTGAAGCGCGAGCGCAGCTCCGGATCCTGGGTGGCTATGCCCTGGGGGCAGGTGTTTTTGTGGCAGGCCCGCATCATGACGCAGCCCTCCACCTGCAGCGCCGTGGTGGCGAAGCCGAACTCCTCGGCCCCCAGGAGGGCGGCTATGACCACATCGCGGCCGGTCTTGAGCTCCCCGTCGCACTGGACCACGATCCGCGAGCGCAGGTCGTTCATGACCAGGGTCTGCTGGGTCTCGGCCAGGCCCAGCTCCCAGGGGGTTCCCGCGTGCTTGATGGCGTTGAGCGGGGCTGCTCCCGTGCCGCCGTCCTGGCCGGAGATGAGGACCACGTCGGCATGACATTTGGCCACGCCCGCGGCCACGGTTCCCACCCCGTGCTCGGAGACCAGCTTGACGTGGATGCGGGCTCTGGGGTTGGCCATCTTCAGGTCGTGGATCAGCTGTTTCAGATCCTCGATGGAGTAGATGTCGTGGTGGGGCGGAGGCGAGATGAGCTCGACCCCGGGTGTGGAGCGTCTGACCTGGGCGATCCATGGCGGGACCTTGGCGCCGGGAAGGTGGCCGCCCTCCCCCGGCTTGGCTCCCTGGGCCAGCTTGATCTGCAGGTCCGTGGCCGAGACCAGGTAGTCGCTGGTCACCCCGAACCGGGCCGAGGCCACCTGCTTGATGCGGCTGGTCCTTGCAGGATCTGCAATCCGGTCCGGGGACTCGCCGCCCTCGCCCGAGTTGGACCGGGCTCCCAGCCGATTCATGGCCAGGGCCATGGTCTCATGGGCCTCCTGGGAAATGGACCCGTAGCTCATGGCGCCGGTGGAGAAGCGGGTGACGATGGATTCGGCGGGCTCCACCTGGTCCAGCGGTATGGGCGCCCTGTCGGAGTGCAGCTCCATGAGGCCGCGCAGGGTCATGCCCTGCTTGGCCGCCGCGTTCACATGGTCGGTGTAGGCCCTGAAAAGCTCGTAGTCCCCGCGCTTGGTGGACTGCTGGAGCAGGAAGATGGACTCAGGGTCGTTCAGGTGGTCCTCGCCGGTGCGCCGCCAGTGGTAGTTGCCGCCTGTCTCCAGGTCATGCCCGGAGCCGGCGGTCCATTCGATCGGGTAGGCCACACGATGGCGCTGGGCCACCTCGGCGGCGATCTCATCCAGGCCTATGCCACCCACTAGTGAGGTGGTGCCGGTGAACCAACGGTCGATGACCTCACGGCTCAGTCCGACGGCCTCGAAGAGCTGGGAGCCACGGTAGGACATGATGGTGCTCACGCCCATCTTGCTCATGATTTTCAGCACCCCGGTGCTGAGGGCCCGGACCAGGTTGGCGGAGGCCTTTTTCGCATCCACGTGCAGGTCGCCGCTGTTGGCCAGGTTCTCCACGGACTCCAGAGCCAGGTAGGGGTTGACACAGGCGGCGCCATAAGCGATCAGCAGGGCCACATGGTGGACCTCGCGCACGTCGCCGGCCTCCACCGCCAGAGAGACCTGGGTGCGGGTGTGCCGACGGAGCAGGTGGTGTTGGACGGCCCCAGTCAGCAGCAGGGAGGGTATGGGCCCCCAGATGTGGTTGGAATCCCGGTCAGAGAGGACAAGGACATTGCAGCCCTCCTCGATGGCCTGATCCACCTCTCTTTCGATGGCTTCCAGACGCTCCTCAAGGGCCTTGCCACCGCCGGCGACCTGGTAGAGGCCGCGGATCAGACGGGGGCGGAAGCGGCCTTCCAGGACCGGCGCCCGATCCAATCGCTTGATCTGGGCCATTTGGACGGAGTCCACCACAGGCAGGTCGATGTGAATCTTCCAAGCGTGCTCGGGGGTATCCTCCAAAAGGTTGGGCTCGGGGCCGATGGCCGAGGCGATGCTGGTGACCAGCTCCTCGCGCTCCCAGTCCAGGGGCGGGTTGGTGACCTGGGCGAACTTCTGGGTGAAGTAGTCAAAGAGCATACGGGACCGGCGTGAGAGCACAGCGATGGGCGCATCATTGCCCATGGACCCGATGGGCTCCTTGCCGGTTTCGGCCATGGGCCCCAGCAGCATGGTCAGATCCTCCCGGGTGTAGCCGAAGGCCTGCTGTCTGCGGTGGACCGAGATGCGCGAGTAATTGACATGCTCGCGCTCGGGCAGGTCGTCCAGGCGGACGGTGCGTTCGGCAATCCACTTCCTGTAGGGGTGCAGACTGGCCAGCTGGCGCTTGATCTCGCTGTCGGGCACGATCCGGCCCTCTTTGGTGTCGGCCAGGAACATGCGTCCCGGCTCCAGCCTGCCCTTGGCGACGATGGACTCCTGGGGCGTATCCTCCAGGACGCCGGCCTCCGAGGCCAGGACCAGGTGACCGTCATCGGTCAGCTGCCAACGTCCCGGGCGCAGGCCATTGCGGTCCAGCTGAGCGCCCACCAGGGTCCCGTCGGTGAAGACGATGGCCGCCGGTCCGTCCCAGGGCTCGATCAGGGTGTCGTTGTACTGGTAGAAGGCCTTCAGGTCCGGGTCCATGTCCGGATCCTGCTGCCAGGCCGGAGGCATCATCATGGAGACCGCATGGGGCAGTGACCGCCCGGCCAGGTGGAGCAGCTCCAAGGTCTCGTCGAAGGTGCCCGAGTCTGAGGCTCCTGGGGTATTGACCGGCAGTAGCGGGGCCATGTCGCCCAGCAGCTCCGAGCTCAGCTTTCCTTCGCGGGCCGACATCCAGTTGCGGTTGCCCTGGATGGTGTTGATCTCCCCGTTGTGGGCGATCATCCTGAAGGGCTGGGCCAGTGGCCAGGAGGGGAAGGTGTTGGTGGAGAAGCGGGAGTGGACGATGGCCAGGCGGGCCTTCATGGCCGGATCGCTCAGGTCGGGGAAGAAGCCCTGCAGCTGCTTGGTGGTCAGCATGCCCTTGTAGGTGATGGTCCGACAGGACAGGGAGGCGAAGTAGACGCCCAGCTCATGCTCGGCCCGCTTGCGGACCCGGTAGCCCAGCCGCTCCAAGTCCAGATCTCCGCGGCCATCTGGCTCGGCGTCGCACATGATGGGCATGAGGAAGCGGGGCATGGAGGCCAGGGCCTGCAGACCCAGACCGTCCGGGTCGGTGGGCACTGCCCGCCAGGCCAGGACACGCAAACCCTCTTGGCCGGCGATCGAGGCGATGGCCTCCTCCTGGCTGGCAGCCTGCGCTGGATCCCTGTCCAAGAAGGCCATGCCCGCCAGGTAGTGGCCGGTTTCAGGCAGATCCCGGTAGACGCGGGTGCGCATGAACTCGTCGGGCATGGAGAGCATGATGCCGGCACCATCGCCGGTGTTGGGCTCGGCTCCCACGGCCCCTCGGTGGTCCAGGTTAACCAGGACGCGGATGCCCTGCTCGACGATCAGCCTTTCATCCCGTCGGTTGAGGGTGGCCACCATGCCGAAACCGCAGGCATCGTGTTCCGTATCAGGGTCATAGAGTCCTTGCGGGCCGTGGACATGCAGATCGAGAGGGGCCGTGAATGACACTGCAATCACCTCATTCGTGGACGGGGGCGGGGCCGGCATGCTCCACCCTTGAAGAGCCTGGTCATTGGTGAATCAACAGAATAATGCATCCAAAGGTGACATCCATGTAACGTTCCGCAGTGTCTAACGAATGCCTACCGCCTCCAGGACCTGATCGATGACCAGATCGTTGAGCAGGCGGCCCCGGCGGGTCACCTGGATTCTGTCACCCACGGGCAGCAGGAGCCCCTGGTCCACCAGATCCTTAAGGATCTTCGGATCGGCAGGACGACCCGCCTGCCTGGTCAGCCGGTCCAGTCCGAGGCCTTCCGGCAGGCGCAGGGCCAGCATGACCGTCTCCTCAAGGTCCTGCCTCCAGCCCAGAAGCTCAGCATCCTGCCAGGGCACATGTCCGGCATCCATGGCGGCGGCCCAGTCCCTGGGATGGGCGATGTCCCAGGAGCGAATGGCCCGGGCACGCCGCTCCCCCAGGCTGGGCTCCGGCGAAAGCCACCAGCGTGCCTTGGAATCGGCCTCTTGAGCTGTTGTTCCTGTGGCCCTGAACCCGGGAGAGACGGAAGGGATGGGCTCCGACTCCCGGGCCTCTTCCACCGGTGTCATGCCCGGGCCCTGACCCTCCAGAGCACGATAGTGGGAGTGTGCGCCGGGCCCGATGCCGGCCCAGTCCACGTTGTGCCAGTAGCCCAGGTTGTGGCGGCTCTCCTGGCCGGGACGGGCCCAGTTGGAGATCTCGTACCAGTAAAGGCCCGCCTGGGAAAGCATGTCGTCGGCCATCTCGTACTTGGTCGCCTCGTCGTCGTCATCGGGGGCGGGCAACTGGCCCCGGCGCACGGCACGGCCCATCTTGGTGGTGGGCTCCAGGGTCAGCGCATAGGCGGAGACATGGTCCACACCCAGGTCCAGGGCCGCCTGCAGGCTGGTCCGCCAATCTTCAAGCCGCTCCCCCGGCGTTCCGTAGATCAGATCCACGCTGGCCCTGAGTCCCAGGTCCTTGGCAGCGGCCACATCAGTGGTCACATTGGCCGGAGTATGGGTGCGGTCCAGGGTGGCCAGGACGCTGGGCACCGCCGACTGCATGCCGAAGGAGACCCGGTTGATGCCGCCCCGGAGCAGCTGCGCCAGGTAGGCCCGATCCACGGTGTCGGGGTTGGCCTCGGTGGTGATCTCGGCCCCGGGGGACAGACCCCAGAGGTCGGCCACGGCCTCGACCATGCGCACCAGATCCTGTGCGGGCAGAATGGTCGGTGTGCCCCCGCCGAAGAAGATGGTGGACACGGGCGGCTCTATCAGCCCTCGGGAGGTCTGCCAGTCGCGGACCATGCGCATCTCCTGGATGGCCAGGTCGGCGTAGTGCTCCCGGCTGGCTCCCCCGCCCAGATCCCGGGCCGTGTAGGTGTTGAAGTCGCAGTAGCCGCAGCGGCGCATGCAGAAGGGCACATGGATGTAGACCTGGTAGGATCCCACCCGTTCAGCCCTCCTTCTTGGCGGCGGCCCGGATCTTGTCCTTGGTGTCCCGATCCTGGGCCTGGCCGGTGCTCAGGGCGGCGATGAAGGCCTCCTGGGGTACCTCGACATGTCCCAGCATCTTCATGCGCTTCTTGCCGGCCTTCTGCTTCTCCAGCAGCTTGCGTTTGCGGGTGATGTCGCCCCCGTAGCACTTGGCCAGCACGTCCTTGCGCAGGGCGCTGATGGTCTCCCGGGCGATGATCCGAGACCCTATGGCCGCCTGGATGGGGATCTCGAACTGCTGACGGGGAATCAGCTTGCGCAGCTTCTTGGTCATCATCACCCCGTAGGCGTAGGCCTTGTCCTTGTGGACGATGGCCGAGAAGGCGTCGATCTTCTCCCCCTGGATAAGGATGTCCACCTTGACCAGGTCGGCGGACTGGGTGCCGTCGGGCTGGTAGTCCAGGCTGGCGTAGCCCTTGGTCCGGCTCTTCAGTTGGTCGAAGAAGTCGAAGACGATCTCGGCCAGGGGCATCTTGTAGTGCATCTCAACGCGCTCGGGGCTCAGATACTCCATGGTCCCCATCTGCCCGCGATGATCCTGGCAGAGCTCCATGACCGGTCCGATGAACTCCTTGGGGGTGATGATGTCGGCGCTGACCACAGGCTCCAGAATCTGACGAACCTTGCCGTCGGGGAACTCGCTGGGGTTGGTCACCGTGTGCTCACTGCCGTCCTCCATGGTCACCTGGTAGGTGACGTTGGGGGCCGTGGCGATCAGGTCCATGCCGAACTCCCTGCTCAGGCGCTCGGTGACGATCTCCATATGCAGCAGCCCCAGGAAGCCGCAACGGAAGCCAAAGCCCAAGGCCGCCGAGGTCTCCGGCTCATAGACCAGTGCGGCATCGTTGAGCTTGAGCTTGTCCAAGGCGTCGCGCAGTTCGGGGAACTGGGCGTTGTCGATGGGGAAAAGCCCGGAATAGACCATGGGCTGAGGGTCCTGATAGCCGGGCAGGGGCTCCTTGGCCGGGTTGGCCTCGGTGGTGACCGTGTCGCCCACCTTGGACTGGCTGACGTCCTTGACGCCGGTGATCACGTAGCCGACCTCCCCGGCACCCAGAGCCTTGGTGGGGGTCATGTCCGGACTGATCACGCCCAGCTCGATGGGGTCATGCACGGTCGCCCGGCCCATCATGCGAATCTTCTGTCGCGCCTTGAGCTCGCCGTCCACCATCCTGATGTAGGTGACAATCCCCCGGTAGGAGTCGTAGACCGAGTCGAAAATCAGGGCCCGGGCCGGAGCCTTGGGATCCCCCTTAGGGGCCGGCACCTGATCCACGATGCGATCCACCAGCTCGCGAACCCCCTGGCCGGTCTTGCCCGATACCCGGAGCACTTCATCCGTGGAGCAGCCGATCAGGTTGGCGATCTCCTCGGCATGCTTGTCCGGCTCGGCCGAGGGCAGGTCGATCTTGTTGAGGACGGGGATGATGGTCAGGTCATCCTCCAGGGCCATGTACAGGTTGGAGAGGGTCTGCGCCTCGATGCCCTGGGTGGCGTCCACCAGCAGAACCGCACCCTCGCAGGCCTCCAGGGCCCGGGAGACTTCGTAGGTGAAGTCCACATGGCCTGGGGTGTCGATCATGCCCAGGGTGTATTCGACGCCGTCCTTGACCCAGGGCAGGCGAACAGCCTGGGACTTGATGGTGATGCCGCGCTCCTGCTCGATGTCCATCCTGTCCAGGAACCGGTCGTGCATCTCGCGCTTGGGCACGATCCCGCTCAGTTGCAGGATCCTGTCGGCCACCGTGGATTTGCCGTGATCGATGTGGGCGATGATGCAGAAGTTGCGGATCAGCGATTGGTCGGTGAATCCTGGTTGGTTCTTGGCTTCCTGCACCGGTCTGCTCTCCTCACGTACGTCTGGTCTAACGATTCTAGACGATGCCCTGGGCCGAAGCGCCTGCTTCAGGAGGATTCTTCTCCCGGTCGGGTGCTATCATGTTGGTTTGTCTGTACAGATACATTCATCGTTTGGAGCAACATTGGCAAACATCAAGTCGCAGAAGAAGCGGGTCATCACCAACGAAAAGGCGCACCTGCGCAACAAGGAGGTCAAGAGCGCAATCAAGACCTCGGTGCGTTCCGTGCGCAAGGCCGTGGATGCCGGTGACAAGGAGGCCGCTCAGGCTGCCTTCCAGGTGGCCGCCCGCCGTCTGGACAAGGCCGCCGGCAAGGGTGTGATCCACCGCAACCAGGCCGCCAACCGCAAGTCCGGTCTGGCCAACGCCGTCAACGCCCTCTGAACCGGGTGCCCCACAAGGGCCGGTGATCCAAGCGCTTGGGTCACCGGCCCTTTTTCGTATCCGAATTCTCATCGGCATCCTCGTCGGTGTGCTTGATGGTGACGCTGATGTCCGAGCGGCCACGCATCAGATGACGGATGGCCCTGGCCAACTGGGCATCGTTGAGCGACAGCCGGGCTGAACGCCGGTTCATGGCTCCAGGCACCAGGATGTCGAATTTCACCGAGATGATGCGCAGGACGACCACCAGGGCCACGATGGCCAGATCCAGGATCATATCGATCCGGGCCGGATAGAGCCCATGCTGCTGGGCGCGCATAGAGGCCAGGGTCAGCAGGCAACCGACCAAGGAAGGCAGCGCATACCAATGCTGATCCTGAATGACCGCTGGCACCTGGTTGAGGAGAATGTCTCGCAGCAGGCCGCCGACCAGGGCCGTGGCCATGCCCATGAAGATGGCCGTCATGCCGCCGGTTCCGCACATGAGCGCCTTGGCGGTCCCGTTCACCGCGAAGGATCCCAGGGCCATGGCATCGGTGACCAGCATGGACCAGGTCATCCTGCTGATTTCGGGATGGGCGACAGCCACCACCAGGCCGGAGGCCAGGGTCACGATGACCGAGCCCTTGTCGGTGATGCCGCTGGGCGGCACCTGACCCAGAAGAACGTCGCGGACCACCCCGCCTCCCAGGGCAGTGATCCAGGAGACCAGCAGGATGGCGATGATGTCGTACCCCTTGCGTACGGCAGCCAGACCACCTGAAAGCCCGCAGCTGAAGATGCCCAGGTACTCGATGACCATGAAGATCAGGTTCCCCTCCAAGGCCGTCTTCATACCGCACTTCTCCTCCCGGAACCGTCCTGCACTCAAGTCCGTCTATAGATTAGCCAACCCCAGAGCTGAACAGGCCGGTGATGTGCGCAAGGCCACAAAAACGAAAGAAGGCGACCCAAGGCGAAATGTCGCCCTGAAGTCGCCTTTCCTTGCAAGACCTGTCAGGCAGGATGAGGTCAGCGCTCAGCAGACCTTCCACATCCAGTCGTGCGGATCCTCGATCTCGCCCAGCTGGATGCCCAGGAGCTCGTTGCGGAAGTCCATGGTGACCTTGCCTGAGCCACCGTCGGCCACCTGAACGTCGAAGTTCTCGGACTTGAAGCGCCCGATCGGGGTGATGATGGCAGCGGTTCCGCAGGCGAACACCTCAGTGACCTCGCCGGAGCGGATGTCGTCCAGCAGGGTATCCAGGCGGATCATGGTCTCCACCACGTCACGACCGTGGTCCTGGGCCAGGGCGATCAGAGAGTTGCGGGTGACACCGGGCAGAATGGTTCCGGTCAGGCTGGGGGTCTCCAGGTGTCCGTCCTTGTGGACGGTGAACATGTTCATGCCGCCCAGCTCCTCCAGGTAGGTCTTGGTGGCCGCGTCGACAAAGCAGACCTGCTCGCAGCCGTGCTCGGCACCTCGGTTCTCACCCAGCAGGGAGGCCGCATAGTTGCCGCCGCACTTGGCGAAGCCGGTGCCGCCAGGGCCGGTGCGGAACCACTTGTCCTCCACCCAGATGCTGACCGGCTTGACGCCGCCGGCGAAGTAGGGTCCCGAGGGCGAGGCGATGACGCAATAGTCCACCGCATGCGGGGCGCGCACGCCTAGGAAGGGCTCGGAGGCGAACATGTAGGGGCGCATATAGAGCGTGTACTCACGCCGCCTGGGCACCCAGGCAGCGTCACGGCGGACCAGGGCCGCGACCGATCCCAGGAAGTCATTGGGTTCAAGCGGGGGCAGGGCCAGACGCTTGGCTGAGTTGTAGAAGCGCTGGGCATTGGCATCAGGGCGGAAGAGCCAGATGGAGCCATCGTCGTGGTAGTAGGCCTTCAATCCCTCGAAAGCCTCCTGGGCGTAATGGAGAACCGAGGCCCCCGGATCCAGACTGAGTGGTCCGTAGGGCTCAACCCTGCGATCCTTCCAGCCGTCATCCGAAGTCCATCCCATGTGGGCCATGTTGTCAGAGAAGAGCTGGCCGAAGGCGGGCTTGTCAATCAGCCGGGCACGCTCCTCGTCAGAGGCGGGCTGATCGTTGGGAATGACCTTGAAAGCGTCCGCCAACTCATTGAGTGCCTTCGGGTCGTGATGTGATTGCTCTGCCATTGTCTACCACTTCTTCTTGCTACTGTATTTGGTTGCTCGGGTGTAATGCTTATGGCGATGCCCGGTACCCGAACTATCGCATAGGCAGGCCTTGACCTGTTCAAGACATTTCGCATAGTGACCGTCATAGGCAAAAAGGCCACAGGATCCTGATGATCCCATGGCCTTGCACAACAAACCTCTGGACTCACTCGCTCTGGGCGTCGTCCTCCGGAGCAGCCTCCGCATCGGCCTGTTCGGTCTCCTCGGTGGGGGTCTCCAGGCTCTCCTCCTTGGGGATCTCGACGGAGACGATGGATTCCTCCATATCGTCGATGACCAGCTCGGAGCCCTCGGGCAGTTTGACGTCCTTGGCCAGGATCTTGTCGCCCTCGGACAGGCCCTCCACGCTGATATCGATGCGCTCGGGCAGGTTGGACACGTCAGCACGGACCTGCAGGTTCTGGGTGTCGATCAGGGCCACGGCAGCGCCCTTGGTCTCGCCGCTGACGAAGACAGGCACCTCCACGGTGACCTTCTCGCCGGCGCGGACCTCGTAGAAGTCGATGTGCTCCACCTGGCGCTTGACCGGGTTGCGCTGCACGTCCTTGACAACGGCGGTCTTGGTCTGTCCGCCGAAGCTGATGGAGAAAAGGGCGTTGGCGCGGCGCAGGGCCAGAGTGGTCTCGCGCATGGGCAGCTTGATGTAGTCGGGCTGGGCACCGCCGGCGTAGATGGTGGCAGGGATCTGCTGGGCCACGCGCATGCGGCGTGCCGCCCCCTTGCCGAATTGGTCGCGAACTTCGCCCTCGAGCTTAATTGTGTTAGCCATGTTTGGCTTCCTTCCTTGAGTGGTTCCTCAAGACCGACCTGGGCCGGTCCTGGCGCATCGCCGCGTCGGATTCCGGACCGCCCATAAGGAAAGGCCGCCGATGATCCAGCCGAGTCGATAACGGAGGCCATGAGAGCCTCCCTCGCCAAAGCAACGAGCCTACTTTAGCACCGGGCCCACCCTTCTCCAAGTGGGCGACTATTCTGGACATATCCCGCGATTATTGAAGGAGACAACGTGTCGTTACTAGCATCGGTCAAATCTTTTGTGGCACACCAGGTGGGTCATGGGGAGGGACCGACTGGCGAGGAGGCCGCGGATCCATCAGGTGCCGCCCAGGAAGCCCTCGCCCTGCCCAACACGCATTTCTGGTCGGCTGACTACGCCACCACCACGCGCATGGATCCGGCCTCGGGACTGCTCTCGGCCACCACCGCCGGCATGGGACCGGTGCCAGACGACATGACCGTCTATGACATCTACGCCGACCGGGCCCGTCGCACCCCCGACCAGCCGGTCCTGCACTTTGTGGAGAACGGCAGCTGGACCTATCGGACCGGCCGCGAGATTCTGCATGACATCAGAACCACCGCCAAGGGCTTCTTGCACTACGGGCTGAAGAAGGGCGATGCCGTGGCCTTCATGTGCAGGACCAGCTATGAGTGGGACATCGTGGATGCCGCGGTCCTGTCCATCGGCGGGGTCATCGCCACCATCTACGACACCGATTCAGCCGAACAGATCCGATTCATCGTCAACAACTCCGATGCCAAGCTGTTGGTGGTACAGACCGCCGAGATGCGGGCCAAGGCCGAGGGGGCCGACAAGGAATGCCCCACCCTGGAGCGGATCGCCTGCCTGGAATCCGGGGCCCTGCAGGAGCTGCAGGCCTATGGGGAGTCGGTCAGCGACGCCGAGCTTGACGAGCGGATCAACTCCATCCGCAAGACCGATCTCTGCTCCATCGTCTACACCTCCGGCTCCACGGCGGCTCCCAAGGGCGTGGAGATGACCCATGAGCATTATTGCCAGCTGGCCAGGAACCTGAACGCCTTCATCCCCAATCTGACCCATGACCCGGATGGATCCATCCTGCTCTTCCTGCCCCAGGCCCACACCTTCGCCCGGGCCATCAGCTACGGGGTCGTCTACGGGACCATGCACGTGTACATCTCCTCCGGACTGGCCACCCTGCTGCCCGACCTGCAGGAGTCCAAGCCCACAGTCATCATCGGCGTGCCCAGGGTCTTCGAGAAGGTCTACAACGCCGCCTCGCAGAAGGCCGGACATGGCATTAAGGGCAGGATCTTCAACGGGGCGGCCCGAGCGGCACGCACCTACATGGAAGACATCTCCCGTAAGGGCTGGCCGACCAAGCGCAGCGCCCTGCGGCGAGCCCTCTATGATCCGCTGGTTTATTCTTCTTTGCGCCAGGTCCTGGGCGGACGGGCCAAGTGGATCGTCTCCGGAGGCGCTCCCCTGGACCCGGAGCTGCTGGGGTTCTTCCGGGGCGCCAATGTTCCGGTCTATGAGGGCTATGGCCTGACCGAGACCACCGCACCCTGCGCTTTCAACCCCCTGGGCACCCCCTACCACCGGGGTTCAGTGGGCATCCCCTTCCCGGGATTCACCATCCGCATCGCCTCGGACGACGAGGTACAGATCAAGGGTGTCTGCGTATTCCACCGCTACCACAAGAACGAAGAGGCCACTCGAGCATCCTTCACCGAGGACGGCTGGTACGCCACCGGCGACCTGGGACGGCTCTCCCGTGACGGATTCCTCTTCCTGACCGGGCGCAAGAAGGACCTGATCATCACGGCCGGCGGCAAGAACGTCTCCCCCAGGCCCATCGAGGAGGTCATCGAGCGTTCCGAGATCGTTTCCCAGGCCCTGGTTCTGGGCGACAAGCGCCCCTTCATCTCGGCCCTGGTCACCCTGAACGAGTCCGCCTTGCGGCCCTGGCTGGCCTCCAAGGGGCTGGATCGCAACATGTCCCTGCAGGAGGCGGCCCAGAACGCCGTGGTCCGGGCAGAGGTCCAGGAATACGTGGATCGGGCCAACGAGGGCGTCTCCCGGGCCGAGTCAGTGCGTAAATTCATCATCCTGCCCGAGGAGTTCACCCAGGACAACGGACTGATGACACCATCCATGAAGGTGATCCGGCCCAAGGTCATCGAGCGCTACGCCGACCTGCTGAACACCAAGATGTACACGGCCAAGCGCGCCCAGGCACCCCGCCGCTGAGCATGATCAGAACCCCAGGCGCTCCAGCTGCTTGGGGTCGGTCTGCCAGTTGCGGGCCACCTTGACATGCAGATCCAACCGGACCTTGCGACCCATGGTCCGGTTGACGGCGGTGCGTAGCTTCTTTTTCACCCGCACCAGGTGCTCGGCCCCCCGGCCAATGACGATGGGCTTCTGAGAGTCGCGCTCTACATAAATGCCGATGTGAACTATGTCGCGCCCGCCCTCCGGATCCGGCTCGACAGACTCCACGCGGACGGCCAGGGAGTGTGGCAGCTCGTCGTTGAGCTCCTCCAGGTAGGCTCCGCGAACCAGCTCGGCGATCAGGTCCTCGGGACGTTCCTCGGTCAGCTGGTCGTCGGGGTAGAGCTGAGGACCCTCGGGCATGGCATCCATCAACACCTGGGCCACCTCGTCCACGTTGTCAGCCTCCAGGGCGCTGACCGGAACAATCTGGGAGAAGTCGGCAAAGGTACCAATTTCCAAGAGCTTGTCCACCAGTTGACCCTTGCTCAGCTGGTCAATCTTGGTCACTACGGCAATCAAAGGCTTTCGCCAGGTCCACTTGCCGTCCTTGTCCTTGCGGGCGAAATCGGACCGCAGCCGGCTGAGAATGCGGCGATCGCCAGGGCCAATGGCCTGGTCGGCAGGCAGCAGAAATGCAATGGCATCCACATCGGACAGGGAGGCCTCCACCACGTCGTTGAGACGCTGGCCCAAGAGGGTGCGCGGACGGTGGATGCCCGGTGTATCCACCAGAACCACCTGGGCCTCGGGACGGGTCATGATTCCCCGGATGGCCTTGCGGGTGGTCTCCGGCCGGGAGGAGGCGATGGCGATGGGCCTGCCAACCAGGGCGTTCATAAGGGTGGACTTGCCCACATTGGGTCGGCCCACTACTGCCACGAACCCCGATCGGTGGACCGGTGTCTTGGCATCGCTCTGTTCTTCCTTGGTCATGAATTCTCCTGACTGTCCTGCTCGGGTTGATCCCCGTCGGTCTGTTGGTCTTCTTGTTCAGCACCGTCCTCCAGGGCGATGCTGGATCCGTTGGCTGGCTCGACCACGATGGTGGCGATCTTCTTGCGGCGGCCGACCGCTTCGCCGGCGGTCAATCTGATTCCCCGGGTCACCGCCGATGAGCCTGAGACTGGCACTGAACCCAGCAGCTTGGTCAGCAGGCCATAGACCGTGTCCACGTCGTCCTCGTCGATGGTGATCTCGTAGAGCTCCTCCAGGTCGGCAATGGGCGTGCGGACCGGCAGCTGCCAGGTGTGCGGGCCGATCTGCTTGGGCTCGTCATGCTGGACCCGGTCATGCTCGTCCTCCAGCTCACCCACGATCTGCTCGATGGCGTCCTCAATGGTGACCAGGCCGGCAATGCCCCCGTACTCGTCCACGACCACGGCCAGATGGTGGCGGGAGCGCTGCATGTAGTGGAAGAGGTCGTCCACCGGCTTGGACTCAGGCACCAGAACCGGCCGGCGAATGATGGAGGCGACTGATCTATCGCCCTTGTGGTTGAAGGCTAGGGCGCGGACCACGTCCTTCAGGTAGACGATGCCGACCAGGTCATCCACGTCGTCCCCGATGGCGGGTATTCGGGAGAATCCCGACCGGGAGAAGAGCTTCAGGGCCGAATCCAGGCTGGCATCCTTGGAGATGCAGATCATGTCAGTTCGTGGAACCATGATCTCGCGCGTCAGCGTGGTCGACAGGGTCAGCACGTTCTTCAGCATCTCCGAGATTTCCGGATCGAAGGCGCCGGCCTCCACCAGCTGGTCGACCATGGCACGACCCTGCTCGATCTGGATCTTCTCCAGCTCCTCGTCGTCGGAAAGATCGCCGCGATGGTTTTTGCGGGAGCGGGCTTCAGCCTGCCGCCGACGTTTGAAGGGCGTCAGGAGAACGGCCAGTCCGACCAGGCGCACGTGCTTGAGCAGTGCTTCCATAGGCTGGCGGGAGCGGCCATGAGGACCCAGGGTGACGGAGACGGCGGCCACCAAGACGGCCATGACCACTCCGCACAGCAGCTGCTCCCAGAGGGGTAGACCACCAAGGGCAGCCATGCAGGCCACCAGGACACCGACCATGATGTCACAGATAATGCGGAAAAAGGCACAGGCGCTGCCTGTCACCTGCCGCTGGGAGATCAGGCTCTGGGCCCGATGAATGCGGTCGATCCGCTTCATCCTGGAGAACTGGCTGAGCTCCTGGTCGGTCTGCAGGCCCAAAATCAAATTGTTGAGACTGGATCGGGTCACCCGGTTGAGCGCCCCCTGGGCCTCGGCCAGCGCCAGGGAGAGCACAACCAGAGCAATGGCGGCCAGGATCATGACCACCAAGGCGGCAATGGTCCGCTCACTCATGGGATTTGCCTCTCCGGTGGGCATCACGGCCGTACCGCTCATAGATCTCCAGGGCGTTGGTAGCCCCGGCCGGCAGACCAGCCTCCGCAATGGGCCCCTGACGCAGGGCCAAGAAGGTCAACAAGAGTTGTCGCTGCAGACCGAACATCTGCTCCTCCTGCTCCCTACTGGCGTGGTCATACCCCAGCAAATGCAGGGTGCCGTGGATGGCCAGCAGCAGCATCTCCTCCATGGTGGAATGACCGGCAGCCAGAGCCTGCTGTGCCGCCACCCAGGGACAGATGACAATGTCGCCCAGAATGCCCTCCTGGCGATGGTTCTCGTCCCCGGGGCGCAGCTCGTCCATGGGGAAGCTCATGACATCGGTTGGCCCGGCCAGGTTCATCCAGCGCTCGTGCAACACCGCCATGGGCTCGGGATCATTGAAAATGATGGTCATGTCGGACTGGGTGCTCACCCGCATCTGGTCCAGCACCCACACCCCCAGGTCGGAAAAGGTCTTGGCGTCGATCAGCCACTGGGTCTCGTTGGTCACTTCTACGCTCATGCCTGCTCCCGTCCCCGACTACGGGCTTGATCCGCACGGTCGTAGGCCCGGACAATCTGCCCGACCAGCCGATTGCGCACCACGTCAGCCGCCTGCAGGTGCACGAAGGCGATGTCATCGATGCCGTGCAGCACTTGTTCGATGGTGGCCAGGCCAGACGCGGGCCCGCCCAGATCCACCTGGGTGACGTCGCCGGTGATGACCATCTTGGTGTTGAAGCCCAGACGGGTCAGGAACATCTTCATCTGCCTACGGGTGGTGTTCTGCGCCTCATCCAGAATGACGAAAGCATCATTCAGGGTGCGTCCGCGCATGTAGGCCAGCGGAGCCACCTCAATGGTCTCATCGGCCAGAAGGCGGTGGAGCCGCGAGGTGCCCAGCATGTCAGCCAGGGCATCGTAGAGGGGCCGCAGGTATGGATCGACCTTCTCATTGAGGGTGCCAGGCAGGAAGCCGAGGCTCTCCCCCGCCTCCACGGCAGGCCTGGTCAGAATGATGCGCCCGATGCGTCCGGCCCGGAATTCCTGAACGGCCTTGGCCACCGCCAGATAGGTCTTGCCGGTGCCGGCCGGGCCGATGCCGAAGGTGATGGTATGCGTTTCCATGGCGGCCACGTAGGCGGACTGGCCAGCGGTCTTGGGCCTGATGGGACCCTTGGAGGCCTGTGTCAAAGGGCGGCGACGAAGAGCAGCAGGAGCTGCCTGGCGGGGTTGGTCGATGCCTTCCAGGGCGTTATCCCCCTCCGAGTCTGCAACGGCTGTCTCATGATAATTGAGGTCTGCAGAAGCATTATCCACAAAAGTACTGCTTGTCGTATTGCGATCCTGAGATTCGTGGCTTACATAGGTTTGGTCTGCCGTATTGCTACCTGTAATTTCCTGGTCTTCTGAACGGTAATCGGTTGCATCGGCGGTCCCCAGACGGCGGTGATCCAGTATTCGCCCCACCTGATCGGCATCCACAGGGACCTGATCGGCGGTCTGCATGAGTTCGGTCAGTAGGTCCCGGATCTGGGCCGCCTGAACGTCGCCCTGCCGGTCCCTGGCCCGCAGCATGATCTGGTTGCCCCGAACCAGGATGGACACTGCCGGGAAAGCGCGCTCGATCCTGTCGATGACTGCATCCTCCGGCCCCAGCACCTGAACCGGGTCGATCCCCTCCGGAATCTCCAGGGTTCGCGTAGTTACCGCCACGGATTCCCTTCCTGCACGATGACGATGGTGAACACGGGCCTCACTCGGGCAACACCTGTCCGGTCAGGACGTGGGCGTGGACATGGAAGACCGATTGGCCGGCATCCTCTCCCGTGTTGAAGATCAGTCGGTAGGCTCCGTGGAAATCCTGGTCGGCGATCTGCTGAGCCACCTGGACAATGTGGGCCAGGGTGCCAGGGTCGGCCTTGGCCAATTCGGCCACAGACGCGTAGTGGTGACGCGGGACGATCAGGACATGGACGGCTGCCTTGGGGTTGGCATCCTTGAAAGCGTATACGGTCTCATCCTCATAGACCTTTTCGCTGGGAACCTCCCCTGCCACGATTCTGCAGAAAATGCAGTCCTCCTGCCGATCGTCATCGCTCATGACCACTCCTTATTCTTTGCCGACATTGCTGTTTTTGATCTTTTCGCTGTTTTCCATCTTATTGTCGAGGTTGTATATTGTGGGCGACTTCATGCGCTGGGCTCAGGGACTTCCGATTGCCAACGACCCAGCATGTCCGCCAGCAGGGTCAAGGCCACAGGTCCGGCCAGGGCAGCCCGGAGGATGTTGCCCCCCAACCGAACCGCTAAGGCCCCCTCCCTCATCATGGTCTGGACCTCCTGATCGGCAATCCCGCCCTCTGGGCCCACAACCACAGCGATCGACGAGTTCTCCGGCAGCTTGTCTACGCGCTTGCGAACCGCATCCCAGCCAAGGTCGGCATCCTGGTGCAGTACCAGGACCAGGCTTCCCTGGTCGGTCGCCTTTCGGCACCAGGCGGCCAGACCATGGCTATCCACCTTGCTCAGCAGTCGAGGACGGTAGGCCCTCCGGCTCTGCTCAGTGGCTGCATCCAGGGCGGCCTGCCAGTGCCGGTCGTTGCGGCCCGGCCGCCATTTGGCTATGGACCGATTAGCCTGCCAGGGCAGGACCTGATCGACTCCGATCTGGGTGGCCATATCAATAGCCTGCTCATCCCTGCCGCCCTTGGCCATGGCCTGGACCAGAATCAATTCATTCTCGGGAGGTGCCTGCCGCCCTACAGCGGTGACCTCCACCAGGCCAGTCGAAGCATCCCTGACCAGGGCGCTGATGCGCAGTCCCTCTCCGTCTGAAAGGTCCAGCTGGTCCCCGTTCTTCAGCCTCATGGAGCCCAGGGCATGACGACGGATGTGCTCGGGCAGGGTCAGGCGCCAGCCAGTGTGGAGCTCATCGCTGGCCAGGGGGGAATCATCGTGGTCGGGATCCAGCAGGAAGAGGGGTGCAGTCATGGTGTTAGGCTACAGCCCGCCACCGAAAAGCACTCTCCTACGACGACACGCTCCCCCAATCGCCCAGTGCGCGATGCCGCCTGAGATGCTATGATTATCTCCGTTGCGATTACGCACCTGTCCGGGTGGCGGAATGGTAGACGCGCTAGCTTGAGGTGCTAGTGCCTATATATATACAGGCGTACGGGTTCAACTCCCGTTCCGGACACTCGATTCCAGGTCGTTGGGGACTACAGGGATCTCCATCCTGCTCACATATTCATCGAAGTCATTGGACTCATATTCGCCGATGAGGCAGAACTCCAAGGGATCTCCGTCCACACGGTAGCCCATGGTCTTCAGATCTTCCAGCATCTTGCCATGGATTTGTCTGCAGCGGGCGAAACTGCCCACAAAGGTACAAGAGGCATAGGTGCCGGCTGGCAGATCATAATCACCGCTGAACCCCGGATCGGGACAGTAGAGCAGGATGGCCTTGGGCGGGAACCAGCCCTTGACCGGGCGCGAAGCATCCACTTGATAGCAGGTCAGCGTATTGAGGATCTGCAACGTCTCATGGTGCAGTGCCGTGTAGTGGGCGAATGCAAAGGGGATCCGGTCATAGTCGATCATGTGATCAGACACCAAAGCGCAGTGACGCAGGGGACGGTGGACGATGACGGTCCGTGCCGGGGATATGGAGGTCATGGCCTGCGTATACTTCTGCAGGCTGCTCAAGAGGCCTCGCTTGATGGAGGCCAAATATCGCATCTGGCTGTCTACATGTTCCACTTCCTCGTCAATCAAGGACAGTGTGGCATCAAAGGTGCGATTGTCCAAGTATTGTCCGATGCGGTCCAGACTGAAATCCAGCTTCCGAAGGGCCTGGATGATATTGAGCCGACCGAAGTCATCTGGTCCATAGAGACGGTAACCATTGACCGGATTGCGGCGAGGCACCACCAGCCCGATCTGCTCGTAGTAATACAAGGTCTCGGTCGTGATGTCGTATAAGCGTGCCGTCTGACGGATGGTGTAGCCCTCCTCCATCAGGCTTTCTGTGTCGTCAGCCTTGACTTCCATAACTACCTCCTGCAAGGGTCTGGTCCGACCCTAAGGTTTTTCATGCCCCTCTCACCTTGACCTTTTATGGACACAATCCATCATATCAGCCTGGAAACCTTGCCCTGCAAGGGTTTTGCCCTCTACCTACATCTTCAGATTCAAACTTCCACAATGACCGTTCGCTTGATTTGACCCTCGCCTGACACCAGGCCATAGGGTGAAATTCATCCAGGGTCGACGGGGACACAGCCGCCGACCGAGCACTACATCGTGGAAAGGAAAATCATGCCAACCGTCACCACAGAATTTGGCACCTACCATGGCATCACCACCCCCCAGGGGACCGTCGCCTACCTGGGGATCCCCTACGCCAAGCCTCCCGTCGGCTCACGACGCTGGAAGGCCCCGGAACATCTGGATCCTGAGCATCGGGACTACGACTGCACCCACTTCGGGGATTCCGCCCTGCAGAAGTACGACCCGGTCATGTACGCCTCTCGCCGTCAGCAGAGCGAGAACTGCCTGAGCCTGAACGTTTGGGTCGGCCATGAGGGCGCCGAAAAACTGCCCGTCATGGTCTTCATCCACGGCGGCGCTTACGTGGAGGGTGGTTCGTCCGACCCCATGTACGACGGGAGCAACTTCACCAAGCGCAACGATGTCGTCTATGTCACCATCAACTACCGGGTCAACCTCTTCGGGTACATGAACCTGGCCGGGCTGCCCGGAGGTGACGAATACCGTCAGTCGGGCTATCTGGGGCTCATGGACCAGGTGGCTGCCCTGCAGTGGGTCCAGGAGAACATCGCTGCCTTCGGCGGAGATCCTGACCGGGTCACCCTCTTTGGCGAGTCCTGCGGTTCGGGCTCCACCATGTTGTTGACCGTCGCCCCGGCCGCCAAGGGACTCTTCCAAAGGGCCATCGGCGAGTCCGGCCCCATCCAGCTCTACAACACCCCGGAATCCACGGCTCCCTACGCCAAAGAATTCATGGAGATGATGGGCTGCAAGACTGCTCAGGAACTGGCGGCCCTGCCCGTCGGCGACATCATGATGAAGTTCACCGGAGAGTTCTTCACCAAGCACATCCACGAGATCTCCCTGATCTTCGCTCCCACCACTGATGGCGATTACCTTCCGGCCAAGCCCCTCCAGGCATTCAAGGACGGTGCCGCAAAGGACGTGGAGATCATGCTGGGCTGCAACGCCGACGAGTTCGCCTACTGGAAGCTCTACTTCAAGGACTTCGCCAACGAAATGCCCGACTTCTGGCACCATCAGGCCATTTTCCACTTTGATGGCAAGCTGGACTCCGAGCACTACGAGAAGCTTTGGGAGCAGGCTCACCCCGGAGAAGACCCTGCTGAGCGCTACCTGGAGTACACCAACCAGATCGGCTTCAGGGTTGGCACCAACCTCATGTGCGAGTACCAGTCCAAGTACAACACCGTTTACCAGTACCTGTTCACCTATGCCTCCAAGATCCCCGGCATGGGCTCCTGCCATGCCATTGAGCTGCCCTTCGTGCTGCACAACACTCAGCGGCCTGACCTGCCCGAGACCTTGACCGGCGAGGTGCCGCCCATGCATCTGTCCGATGAGATGAACGACGCCTGGTGCTCCTTCGCCACCACCGGCCGTCCTGTCAGTGGTGTCGGCGATGCCTGGGAGTCCTACAGCGTCGACCATCCGGACACCATGGTCATTGACGAGAACGGCTGGAAGCTGCGCCGTGACGTCAACAAGGAGAATATTGACCTGCTTCGGCCGGCATTTGAGGAGTGCCTGCTGGACGGAGACCGTCACTAGACCACCTGTTCCACGTAAATCGTGGAGGGAGAGAACATGAACACTCGAAAATCATCCAATTACCGCTGGGTCATCGCGGCCGTGGTCTGCCTTATCGGCATCCTGTCCAACTACATGCAGTACCAGATATCCGCCCTGGCGGTCTACCTGATGCCCATGCTGCACATCAACCAGGCCGGGTTCTCCACCCTGCTGCTCATGCCCATGCTGACCGCAGTATTCCTCAGCATCCCCATGGGCACCATCGGTGACCGTGTCGGCCCCAAGAAGGTAGTGCTGACCGGTCTGGCCATCGCCGTGGTCGGCGCCTACATCAGGACCTTCGGCCTCAACTTCCCCCTGCAGATGCTCTCCATGTTCCTGCTGGGGGCTGGTATCGCTGCCCTGAACGCCAACCTGGTCAAGATCTTCAGCGTCTGGTTCGGTGACCAGACCCAGATCGCCATGGGCTTCTTCTACGGCTCGGCCGGCATCGGGGTCATCCTGGCCCAGATGGTTGCTCCCCGGTTCTCGGTGCGCAACTCCTATCTGAGCGCAGCCATCATCCTGACCGTGGCGAGCCTGCTCTGGGTCTTCCTGATCCGGGACGCTCCTGAAGGGGTGCAGCTGCCTCCGGCAACCGAGTCGCCGCTCAAGTACTTCAATGTCGCGGCAAAGAGCCGCAATGTCTGGCTGATCGCCCTGTGCTATGGCTTCTCCATGGCTGCATCCACCGCCTTCGCGGGGTTCATTCCCCAGACCTTGATCAACAACAACGGCTTCAATAAGACCTCTGCCGGCCTGGTCGCCTCTGCAGCGGCCTTGGGCTCCATCGCGGGATCCATCATCGGACCCATGATCAGCTCTCGCCTGGGCAAGTGGAAGGGCTACCTCTTCGCTACCATTCTGGTGGGAACAGCGCTCATGGTCTACTTCTGGGCAGTGGTGCTGATGCTGAAGAAGGCTCCGGTCGTGGGTCTGCTATGCTGCATCATGTTCATTTCCGGTGCCTTTGGCGCCATCAACGGCCCCATCGTCCAGGCCATGCCCTTCGCCCTGCCTGAGATTCGCGGCAAGTATGCCGGCAGCGCCGGCGGTCTGATCAGCACCGTCGGCCTTCTCTGCGCCTTCCTGCTGCCCATCGTCATCTCCTCGGTCAGCAAGGGCAACTACGTGCTCAACCTGGGACTGGAAAGCTTGATCTTCCTGCTCTCCGATGTCTTCGTTCTGCTGCTGCCCGAGCTCGGCCCTGAAGGCGAAATCGCCAAGCGCATCGCCGCCGCCGACCGTCAGGCTGCAGAAGAGAAGAAGTGATAGCTAAGCTGAGCTGAAACCTCTGATGCCTTAGGCGGCGCGACCGGATGTTTTCGGTTGCGCCGCCTATGCTGTTGTCAGAACAAGAGGGAGGAGCGGCAGGCGTGCTCAGGGTGAACATCGACTCCATAGATGATGACAGAATCGAGGCCTACACCAGGCTGACCGAGCCTCAGCTGCGCAATCGTCTGGAACCCGCCAAGGGCCTGTTCATCGCCGAGTCCCCCAAGGTCATCGCCCGCGCCCTGGATGCCGGGGTTGAGCCCATCTCCTTCCTGGTGGAAGAGCCCTGGCTGGAGGGAATGCGTTCCATGTTCGACCAGGTGGACGCAGCCTTCGGGCCCGACATTCCCGTCTATGTAGCCAGCCCCGCACAGCTCAAGACCATCACTGGCTACCGGCTTCATCGAGGAGCGCTGGCCGCCATGCGACGCTGGCCTTTGCCCACTGTGGAGCAGATCTGCCGCTCAGCAAGGCGAATAGCCGTCATGGAGAACATTGTTGATCACACCAACATCGGCGCTCTGATGCGTTCGGCGGCGGCCCTGCAGGTGGATGCGGTCCTGGTCACCCCCTCCTGCTCCGATCCCCTGTATCGCAGGGCCGCACGGGTTTCCATGGGCACGGTCTTTCAGGTTCCTTGGACAAGAATCGGCGGTGACGATGTCCACGCCTGGCCCGACCAGGGCATGAAGCAGCTGCACGATCTGGGCTTCACTACAGCCGCCATGGCCCTGAACCGGAACGCCATCAGCCTGGATGAACTGACCGAACGTCTAGGACCCGGGCCCGGCCAGATCGATCGCCTGGCCCTGATATTCGGTACCGAAGGCGACGGATTGAGCCACAGGACCATTGCCCGGGCGGACTTGACCGTGCGCATCCCCATGAGCCACGACGTGGACAGCCTGAACGTGGCCGCTTCCAGCGCCGTGGCCTTCTACGCAACCAGACCCGAGCATGATGGCTGACCCCAGCCAGCTGCACAAGCCAACCAACCGACCGAATCCTCTGCTACGTAGCAAATTGCTGCTGCGCTGAGTCTCTTCACTGCATTGCTTAATGCCGGGTGACCCTAGCGCCGTCAGCTCTTTTGTGAGACGGCCTGCGAATCCTCATGAATGTAGTCGTCGGGATCGATGGTCCCCCGCCAGCGGCCGATGGCCTTGAGACCGTGGTACATGACCAGCGTAGCCACCGAGCCGATGGCGATGCCGTTGAAGCTGACCCCGGCCACCGCGAAGGTGAAGTCCGCGATGCCCACGATCATGACGACGGCGCCCACGGTCATGTTGACGGACTTGCCGAAGTCCACCTTGTTCTCCACCCAGATGCGGATGCCCAGCATGCCGATCATGCCGTAGAGCATGGTGGTGACCCCGCCCAGAACGCCGGTGGGGATGGTGTTGATGATGGCTCCGAACTTGGGGCAGAGGGAGAGCAGGAAGGCGAAGATGGCGGCACACCAGTAGGCAGCCGTGGAATAGACCTTGGTGGCGGCCATGACGCCGATGTTCTCTGCATAGGTGGTGGTGCCCGAGCCGCCGCCCAGTCCGGCCAGTGTGGTGCCCAGACCGTCGGCCATCAGCGCGGTGCCTATCTGATCGTCATAATCGCGGCCGGTCATCAGGGCCACGGACTTGACGTGACCGATGTTCTCAGCCACCAGGACCAGCACCACGGGGATGAACATGGCCAGGACAGACGGGTCGGCCTGAGGAGTGTGGAAGTGAGGCAGACCGAACCAGGCGGCCTTCTCCACAGCCGCAAAGTCGACCTGGCCCTGGGTGACCGCGAAGATGTAGCCGACGATGACTCCCAGAAGGATGTTGAGTCGGCCGATCAAGCCCTTGAAGAGCACCGCTATCAGCATGACGGCCACCAGGGTGACCAGTGCGGTCAGCGGGGCGGATTTGAAGTTCTTCCAGGCCGAGGGGGCCAGGTTAAAGCCGATGATGGCCACGATGGCACCGTTGACCACCGGTGGCATGATCATGTCGATCCATCGCGAGCCGGCAAAGTGGACGATCAGGCCAATCAGGAAGAGCAAAGCACCGGTGACCATGATCCCGAAGGAGGCCACAGCCAGACCCTTGTGGGCTGTGGTCACTGCCAGGACGGGAGCGATGAAACCGAAGGAGCTTCCCAGGTAGGAGGGCAGATGGTTGCGGTTGATCAGCAGGAAGAGGGCCGTGGACATGGCCGTGAAGAAGAGGGTGGTCGAGGGATCGAATCCGGTCAGAATGGGAACCAGGAAAGTGGAGCCGAACATGGCGATGACGTGCTGGGCACCGATGCCAGCCGTACGTGGCCATGTGAGTCGCTCGTCGGGTTCCACAACCTCGCCCGGAGCCAATGTTTTCCCGTCGCCGTGCAGTTTCCAGCCCATGGACAATGCCATTTCACTGTGCTTTCTCTCATGCGCCGTGCCGGTCACGGCGGACCGGAATAATCAGTATATTCGCATGGGAGGACCCGGGTTGGTCTAACGGAGGGATGGTCTCACTGATAGGTGGGCATGTTCTCGAAGTTGAAGCCGATGGCGGCCAGCTGCTCGCGACCCTCAGGGGTGATCATGTCCAGGGTCCAGCGCGGCGACCAGGTCCAGTCGATGCGGAACTCCTCGACCAGACCCGCCAGGACGCTGGCGCACTGGTCTTCAATCAGGTCGGTCAGCGGGCAGGCCGGCGTGGTCAGGGTCATGGTGATGATGGCCCTGCCCAGTTCATCGATTTCAATGCCATAGACCAGCCCCAGATCAACGACATCAATACCCAGCTCGGGATCGATGACCTGGTGCAGGGCCTCCCTGACATCCTCCGCAGTGGCCCGGCCGATGTCGTCGACGGCCTTCAGAGGGATGGCCTCCTCAGCAGCGGCCTCAGCGTCGGCGGCATTTTGTTCCGCAGCCTTCTCACCATCAGCAACTGAGGCACTAGTCGAGGATGCATCATTCGAACCCTGAACAGCCGCTGAACTTTCAGTGGAAGCGTCAGGGGCATCTTGGTCGGCAGGCTGATCGTCGGACTTAGCCGAATCGGACTTCTTGTCAGCCTGGCCATCGACCTGACGCATGGAACCACCCTCGGCCGATTTCAGAACCGTTTCCGCGCCCAGGGGATTGCTGGCCAAGGCCTGTGCTGTGCCAGGATCGCTGATGGCCCTGCCCACCGAGGCCAGGATGGAGTCCTGGGGCTCTGGCACCAAATTCGTATTGCCGCTCATACCTGCTCCTCCTTCTCACCTTTGTCGCCCACTCGCCCAGCTGACAGGGCTTGGGCTACCGAGGCCTTCATGCCTTCCCAGCCCAGCAGAGCGCACTTGATTCGCATGGGGTACTTGGACACACCCTGGAAGACCATGGCATCGCCAAGGGCATCCTGCGCCTGCTCATCTTCGATGCCAGCTCCGCGCGATTCCATAAGCTTGTGGAAGTCGGCAGCCAGATCCATGGCATGGTCAACGGTCTGCCCCTGGACCAGATCCACCATGATGGACAGGCTGGCTTGGCTGATGGAGCAGCCCGAACCTTGCCAAACAATTCGCTGGATGAGATCGGGACCGCCCTGCTCGCCAGGCGCCACCTCCACATGGATGGTGGCCTGATCCCCGCAGGTGGGATTGAACTGATGGGACTCGGCAGCCAGGCAGGCCTCGTGCTCCACCCTGATGGTCACGCCGTCGCCATCAGAGTCTTCTCCCCCATCAGCCTGATCTCCTACACGCCCGTGAGGATCCCGGGCTGCGTCCAGGATCACCTCCTGGTACATCTGCTCCAGTTCCTCGTCATCCATCCCGAAATCCGCCATGTCCTTAAACCTACCAGTATGTCTTTGCCAAAACCGTCAATGTGCTCCAGGTGAAGACCCTCAGCCCACTTTGAAGAAGTTGCGGACTCCGGAAACAGCATCCAGCAAGGCATCCGTGTCGGCCACGGTATTGTATACGCCGGTCGAAGCCCGGTTGGAGGCCATCAAGCCGAAGTGACGATGGACCGGTTGGGCGCAGTGATGACCTACACGGATGGCAATGCCGCGCGAATCCACATACTGACCCACGTCATGGGGATGGACCCCCTGCACATCGAAGGCGACCGTGCCAATACGATCCTCCGGAGTGGTCGGCCCTAGGATGCGCACCCCGTCCAGCTCCCCCAGCCTCAACAGACCTAGGGTGATGGCCTTCTCATGTTCGACCACGTTCTCCATGCCCAGATCCATCAGCCAATCGGCAGCTACGCCAGCGCCGATCATCTGGGCCACCGGCTGGGTGCCGGCCTCGAACCGGGCTGGAGGATCCATGTAACTGGCTGGACGGTCCAGATAGGCCAGCTCCACCATGGATCCGCCAAATGATGCCGGAGGCAGGGCCTCGAGCAGCTCTCGGCGACCATAGAGGAAGCCCACACCGGTGGGGCCGTACATCTTATGCGCACTCCAGGCGGCGAAGTCCACGTCCATGGCATGCAGATCAATAGGCAGGTGAGGCACCGACTGGCATACGTCCAGCACCACCAGAGCACCCACCTGGTGGGCACGTCGGACGATGGGCTTGATGTCAGTGATGGCGCCGGTCACGTTGCTGACGTGGGTGACGGCGACCACCTTGGTCCGCTCGGTGATGACCTGGTCGGCAGTATCGGCCAGAACACGACCCTCCGGATCCAGATCGAAGTACTTGAGCACCGCTCCGGTCCTGTAGCAGAGCTCCTGGAAGGGCAGGAGGACCGAGTGGTGCTCGGCCTTGCTGACCACGACTTCATCGCCAGGCTTCAGTGCGAATCGACCTGCCGCCTTGCCTCCACGACCCAGGCTGGCATTGCCGAAGGCGGTGGCCAGCAGATTCAGAGCAGCCGTAGCCCCGGCGGTGACCACGATCTCCTCGCCGCCCTCCTGGCCCTCTGCGCCGACCAGGGCGGCCACGCGTGAGCGGGCATGTTCGAAGGCCATGGTGCTGCGGGCGGCCAACTCGTGGGCGCCCCGGTGCACACCGGCGTTGTCCTTCAGGTAGAAGTCCCGAACGGCATCGATGACCGCCAGGGGCTTCTGGGCAGTGGCAGCCGAATCCAGATAGACCAGGGGGTGGCCGTGCACCTGCTGGTCCAGAATCGGAAACTGCTGCCGAATGCTGTCATCAATGACCATTGCGGACCTCTTCTCTTATCCTCAGGCCAGTGCCGATTCGGAGTCAGCGCCCTCGGGCAGATACTGGTCGTACCCGGTCTCCTCCAGGGTGTCGGCCAGCTCGGGGCCACCGGTCTTCACAAAGCGGCCGTCGGCGAAGACGTGGACGATGTCGGGCTTGATGTACTTGAGGATCCTGGTGTAGTGAGTGACCATGAGCACGCCCATGCCGGTGTTCTCCTTGGCCCTGTTGACCCCCTCGGAAACAATCCGCAGGGCATCGACATCCAGACCGGAGTCGGTTTCGTCCAGGACGGCGAACTTGGGCTTGAGCAGCTCCAGCTGCAGGACCTCGGCGCGCTTCTTCTCGCCGCCGGAGAAGCCCTCGTTGACCGAGCGGCTGGCGAACTTGGGATCCATACGCAGCCGCTTCATGGCATCGTTCAGATCCTTGGTCCACTGACGGATGGCCGGAGCCTTGCCGTCAACCTCGGTCTTTGCGGTACGCAGGAAGTTGGTCATGGACACACCGGGCACCTCGACCGGGTACTGCATGGCCAGGAAAAGCCCGGCCTTGGCCCGCTCGTCAGGGGTCATCTTGAGCAGATCCTGCCCATCCAGCAGGGCCTGGCCCGAGTCCACCTCGTACTTGGGATGGCCGGCCAGGGTGTAGGCCAGGGTGGACTTGCCCGACCCGTTGGGCCCCATGATGGCGTGGGTCTCGCCGGAGTGGACGGTCAGCGTGGCCCCCTTGAGGATCTGCTTGCGACCCTCCTTGGTCTCCACTGAGACGTGCAGATCCTTGATTTCCAATGTGGACATGTCAGTTCTCCTCCAAAACGTGCTGCATCTCTTGATCCTCGCCGGCCGCCAGCCTGCGGTCGATGACCCCCATCAGGTGCCCGGAGACGCTGGGGACGTCAATCTCCTCCACCAGTTCGCCGAAGAAGCCTCGTACCACCAGCTTGCGGGCCTCCTGCTCGGGAATGCCACGGGACTGCAGGTAGAAGAGCTCCTCGTCGTCGAAGCGGCCGACCGAACTGGCATGGCCGGCACCGATGATGTCGCCGTTTTCGATCTCCAGGTTGGGCTCCGAGTCGGCGATGGCCCCAGGGGTCAGCACCAGGTTCCGGTTGAGCTCGTAGGAGTCGGTTCCAGGCGCGGTGGGCTGAATGAGCGCGTTGCCCACCCAGGTGGTGTGCGCGCCGATGCCGTCCAGGGCCCCCTTGTAGACCACACGGGACTTGCAGTTGGGATGGTTGTGCACCACCATTGTCCGGTGTTCCATGTGCTGGCCGGGATCGACAAAGTAGATGCCTAGCATGTTCAGGTCGCCCTGCTCACCACCAAAGTCCTGATCCATGCGCAGCCGTACGACATCACCGCCCAGACTGACCACCGAGTGACGCAGGGAGGCCTCGGCGCCCAGGTGAATACGCTGGTTGCCTACATGCTTGCTGCCCTTGTCCCACTCCTGGATGAAGGTGGTCGACATCTGCGAATTGTCACCGATATCGATTTCAACGCCCTCGGCCAGACGTGCCTGGCCCTGGTGCTCGACCACCAGGTCGGCCTTGGTGCCCGCCTCGGCCTTGATGACCAGGTGGAAGGCATCCAGCTCAGGGCCGCCGCCGTTGACGCGAACCAGCACAGGCTGATCCAGGGTGCCCTTGAGGTTGACCACAGTCGCCTGCTTGCCGCTCGCCCACTCCACAGCGGCCGCTCGATCGCTGGGCTTGAGGACCGTGCCGCAGGGGGCCTGATCCATGGGAATCCGGCTGAAGCTGACCTGATCTGCGGGCGGTTCGGATCCGTCGATCATGGTGACCGAGACCTTGGTCAGGCCGCTGGGTTGGAAGACAGTGAAGAACTCCTCCATCCGGTCGATGGGGGTGAACCGCCAGTCATCCTGCTTGCGGGTAGGCATGGGGAAGTCATCAGGATTGAAGGAGCGGGGCTCCTTGTCGGCGCTGGACGGCATGGTAGCCGGGAAAGCATAGGGATCCTTGGGATCCGCATGCGGAATGGTTATTTCGCTGTTTTGTGACATCAGCCTACCGAACCCTCCATCTGCAATTCGACCAAGCGGTTGAGCTCCAACGCGTACTCCATGGGCAGCTGCCGGGAGATGGGCTCCACGAACCCGCGCACGATCATGCCCATGGCCTCCTTCTCCTCTAGGCCACGGCTCATCAGATAGAAGAGCTGATCCTCGGAGACCTTGGAGACGGTGGCCTCGTGGGCCATGGAGACGTCGTCCTCACGAACGTCCACGTGCGGGTAGGTATCCGAACGGGAGTAGTCGTCCACCAGCAGGGCGTCACAGACCACCGAGGAGGAGGACTTCTCGGCCCCCTTGATGATCTTGACCAGGCCGCGGTATGCGGCCCTTCCCCCGTTGCGGGAGATGGACTTGGAGACGATGGTGGAGGAGGTGTGGGGTGCCAGATGGATCATCTTGGCGCCCGTGTCCTGGTACTGGCCCTTGCCGGCGAAGCCCAGGGAGAGGGTCTCGGCCTTGGCGTAGGGCTCGGCCAGGATGCAGGCCGGGTACTTCATGGTCGCCTTGGACCCGATGTTGCCGTCCACCCACTCCATGGTGCCGCCCTCGCGCACATAGGCACGCTGGGTGACCAGGTTGTAGACGTTGTTGGACCAGTTCTGGACCGTGGTGTAGCGCACACGGGCGTGGGGCTCGACCACAATTTCCACATTGGCCGCATGCAGCGAGTCGGTAGAGTAGATGGGAGCTGTACAGCCCTCCACGTAATGGACGTAGGAACCCTCGTCGGCGATGATCAGCGTGCGCTCGAACTGGCCCATGTTGGGCGTGTTGATGCGGAAGTATGCCTGCAGGGGAATGTCCACATGGACCCCCTTGGGCACGTAAACGAAGGAACCGCCCGACCAGGCCGCTGTGTTCAGGGCGGCGAACTTGTTGTCGTCCGGAGGGATGACCGTAGCGAAGTACTTGCGGAAGAGGTCCGGGTACTCCTTGAGGGCCGTGTCCGTATCCAGGAAGATGACCCCCTGCTTGCGCAGATCCTCACGGATGGAGTTGTAAATGACCTCGGACTCGTACTGGGCAGCAACGCCGGAGACCAGCCGCTTCTTCTCCGCCTCGGGGATGCCCAGCCGGTCATAGGTGGTGCGGATGTCGTCGGGCAGGTCCTTCCAGTCCTTGGCCTGCTCCTTCAAGGGTTTGACGTAGTACTTGAAGTCGTCGGCATCGAAACCGCTTAAATCCACGCCCCACTTGGGCATGGGCTTCTCCATGAAGGCCCGGTAGCCCTTGAGACGCATCTGCAGCATCCAGTCAGGCTCGCCCTTGTCGGCCGAGATGGCCCTGACCACGTCCTCGTCGATGCCCTTGTGGGCGTTGCGCCCGGCATCGTCGGAGTCGTGCCAACCATAGGTATAGTCGCCGAACTCGGAGATGATCTGGTCGTCTTTTTTGATTTTTTCTTCATTGACGCGGGAGCGGTCGGCCACATACTGGCTCATTTCCACATCCCGCGATGTGTCTGTCCGCTGCGAGGTGCTGTCCACGAGCTGAGACCTCCTAACACACGCACGGCCGCCATATGCGGCCGATCACACCATTACAGAATAACCAGGACGGTAGTAAACCGCCAGACCCGGGCTTACGCTCTCTAAGGAATCCAGCCGGTACTCTTGACAAAGGGAAAGCGGCAGCAAAGAACCTTACCATGCCATAGCCTCGGGAGAGAGAGTTTCCGAGACGCCCTTAACCATGCAGCCCACCACACCCGCTAGTGGGCCGATAGAACTGCGTTCGACAACCAAATTCCTGGATGCAAGCGGCCTAGTGAGCCCGTAAACACTGGTACGGATCTGTGTAAGCAGCTCATCGCAGCTGTCAACCAATAGCCCGGAGACAATGACGCGTCGGGGATTAAGAATATTGCACACGTAGGCTATTGCCTGGCCCACGGAAGAGCCAGCTGCGACAACTAATTCATGGGCAATCGCATCACCGGATCGCAAGCAATCGATAAGATCCTCCACACTCTCAATACGCTGCTGCGGTCCGCGGGAGTTGTATGCTTCGATGATAGCCGGTACTGCTGCGTTGGCCTCCAGACAGCCGGTCATACCACACCGACAGGGGCGTGTATTGTTCGGATCAAAGCAAGTATGCCCTATTTCTCCAGCAGAGCCATCATAGCCGTGTAGGATTCGATCACGAGCACAGATAATGCCAGCACCAATGCCGGTGGCGATCTTTACTGCGACAATAGGTCGTTCGTTTCCGGGCAACACCGCCGCCTCACCCAGTGCTCGGACGTTGACATCGTTGTCTATGCTGACCGAACAGCCCATGATGGTACTCATTTTCTTCTGAGCGTTGTACATGTCCCAAGCCGGCATAATTGGCGGACGGAAAAATCGGCGAATTTTGTTGTCGATGCGGCCAGGGAAGGCGAGCGCGCAATGGCACAGATGGGCACCTGGCCGCAACTCCTGAGCCATTGATTTCATATCCAACCCAACTTGCTCCAGCAACTCGGCGGGTTCATGCTCGCCAACTTTGATGTGCATTCGTCGGTAACCAAGCAAACATAGATTCATATCAGCAATAGCAATGATGGTATGTTCGGCACCGATGTCTCCAATAGCCAGCAGCCCAAGGTCGTCGCTGATTACCAACCTGCTGGCCGGCCTGCCTCGTTTTGCTGCTATGACACCTTCAGAGGCGACAATCCCCTTTCTTTCCAGATATTCGACCCTAGACGACACAGTGGTTCGTGATAAGCCGGTTAGTCTGCCCAAAGATGCCTTGCTATCCGCTTGACCAGAAGCAATCAGTTTGCAGATTACCGAGAGTGTGATGTCTGGATCTTCCAAAGGCAGTGGCTGTGCGGGATATAGGTGAATTGGAGGCAGGTCATTGCCTGTAGAAATAGACTCATCTCTCTTTTTTAACATATTTATACCTTTTTTATACATATATATGTCGTTGTTGACTGTATATCGCCATCCTACTCTGAAAGCACTTGGTACTGACCGGACCAAGTCTCACACGTTCGAATCAGGAGGAAAACAGTGTCGTCGCCTCATTTTGCGGTCTCATTAATGTGTATGGACCTGGCACATGCTGCTGAACAAATTGGCATCCTTAATCAGCATGCCTACTCGTTCCATTGTGACGTAATGGATGGCCACTTCGCCCCCAACCTGGCTTTGAGTCCGGACTGGATCAAAGCAATCGCCCCGTACAGCCAGGTTCGCAAAGAGGCTCATCTTATGGCTGATGACGTAGACCGTTGGCTCAAACCATTGGCCGATGCCGGCGTAGACCTGATCTCACCACATTTGGAAGCTATTCGAAATGAAGGCTTTAGAGTTATGGACCGCATCAGATCTCTAGGGTGTGGCACCGGGCTCGTCCTGAACCCTTTGACCCCTTTTGAAGCGGCCATGCCTATCCTGCCGCGAGTAGACCTCTTAACCTTCATGAGCATCGACACCGGTTTCGCCGGTCAGCCTTTTATAGACGAAGTATTACCCAAGATTGAGGCAGCAGCTGTCTTCCGCGAACGCGAAGGGCTGCACTACGAAATACAGGTTGATGGGCATTGCTATGCCGACACTTTTCGCCGTGTAGTTGACAGCGGTGCAGACACGCTCATCCTTGGCAACGCTGGATTGTTCTCCCTGTCAGATGACCTTGAGCAGGCATGGAAATGCATGGAGCACAACTTCTCCGAAGCGATGGAAGCAGGGCAATGATGATAGATCACAATTCGGTCATCCTTGGTGTCGACTGCGGAGGCACAAACCTTCGTGTCGGCCTGGTCGGATCCGATTACCGAGTGTCGAATACCCAAGTGTATGAGAGTCAACGGATCCTGATCGGTGACTCTCCCATGGATCGGCTGGCTGACCTGCTTGAACGTTACTTATCAGAATGCCTCACGGATGATCAAGAACTCATCGCAATCTCCACCGGATTTCCATCCATGGTCGCTGCTGACCGCAAAACCATCATCCGCACCACCTTTGCTCCCGCCCTCAACCATATTGATGTTACCCAGGCCCTCAGCCGTTTCCATGTTCCGGTATACGCCGAAAAAGACGTCAATCTCTTGCTCCGCTACGATGGCTGGCGACTGAATCTGCGACCACAAGGAGTGTGGCTTGGTGTGTATGTCGGCACGGGACTGGGTTGTTCTTTGGCGGTGGATGGAAAGATCCTAGAAGGCGTACATGGCGTCACCGGTGAACTCGGCCACATTCCGGTAAGAACCGGACTGCGCTGCGGCTGCGGAAATGACGGCTGCGTAGAAACCAAGACTGCCGGCAATGCCCTGGTTCGCGAGCTGAAAGCCAGGTATGGGTCGGACGAACCGATCAGCGATGCTTTCCTGCGCCACGCTCAAGAACCCTTTATCGACGAGTGGCTGGAATATCTGGCTATCGCTATGGCCACGGCCATCAACTTACTCGATCCTACGGCAGTTATCGTCGCTGGCGGCGTTCCACAGATGGCAGGTTTTCCCAAAGAACGACTGCTGGAGAAAATCCACAGAATGGCCCGCAAACCAGTCCCTGACATCGACCTTTCATTGATGTATCCCTCTGTCAACCCGGAAGATGGCATCATCGGAGCCGCAATGTATGCGGCTGAGCGGGCAGGCAATCCGCGTGAACGATCCACGCCGGCTATAGCACTTTCATGAATGATTAATCACTCAAGACAAGCACACAAGGAGGTTGTTTTGTCTAAAATCACATTCAATATGAATTTCGAGAAGCATGTACCGAAATCGGGACTGCCAATATCGGCGCAGCGCAAGGCATGGTTTAAGGAATTCATGAAACCCTACGTCAGCGTGGTCTTGATATACAGCGCCGTCTATCTGATCCGAGATAACTTCAAAGCCGCCCAACCTCTGCTGAAGCAGCAGATGGGCATGACCACCGAGCAACTAGGCCTCATCGGCTTTGCATTCTCCTTGGCTTACGGTCTGGGAAAAATCATCGTCGGTTACCTGGTTACTGGAAAGGATGAAAAGAAGTCGGCCTCTATCATGCTTCTCGGGGCCTCCATCATCGTCTTCGCAGTAGGTGTCGTCCTGTCTGTCAATCGATCCCCAATGGGCTGGATCTTAGCTCTATGGGCCCTCAACGGAATATTCCAGTGCTCCTCGGGCCCCTGCTGCACCGGTACAATTGTTAATTGGACGACTAAGAAAAACTACGGCCGTTATTACAGCATTTGGAGCACCTCTCACAATATCGGCGGAGGTCTTGCCGGTGTATTCTCACTGTGGTGTGCACAGACCTTCTTCGGTGGCCACGTCGCTGGAATGTTCATCGCCCCTGCCCTGGTAGCCGTAGTCATCGCAGTCTTTGGATTCTTCTTTGGCAAGGACCGTCCAGAGGACCTGGGCTGGGAAACCACTGAAAAGATCTTCGGTGAGCCACCGAGGGAGGAAGACACCACCTCCACCAACGACACGACCTGGCAGCTCTTCCGCAAATATCTGCTGGGCAACCCCTGGATATGGATACTGTGCTGCTCCGACGTGTTCGCATACATAGTGCGTGTGGGTATCGATAACTGGTCCTCCCTACGTGTGACCGAGCAGCTACACTTCAGCACGCAAATTGGAGCACAGGCCATCTTCTACTTCGGCATGGGTTCGTTGATAGGCTCTGTCATTTGGGGAATGCTCTCCGATTTGCTTGGCGGGCGTCCCGCTATGATGTCATTAATCTGCTTGGTAATCACCCCTATCCCCCTGGCCTTCTACCAGTTCAGCACCACACCCATGATGATGCTCGTAGCGATCTTCCTACTCGGTATCTTCGTCTTTGGCCCTCAGGTACTCATTTCCATCTCGATCCTGACACAGGTCCCAAGAAAGGCCGCAGCTCTGGCTGGCGGCATGCCCGGCGCTTTCGCATACCTCCTCGGAGACTCCACTGCTAAGGTCCTGCTTGCTCGCATCGCCGACTCCAAGGCTGCGGGCCTACACATCTTCGGCACCGTTCTGCATGGTTGGGGGGACACCTTCAGCGTGCTCTATGTGGCCATTTTTGGGGCAATCGTCCTGCAGGCTCTGGTGACCATTCATGAAGAGAAGAAGATACGGCGAGCCAAGAAACTCGCGGAATTGGAGAAGTGATGAATTATAGTCATACGACCCTCACGGGTGATGAAGGACCGCAACAACAAGTAACCATGTTCCTGACTCGGCACACCAAGACCACTGCTAATGCCATCGACCTGATACAAGGTTGGTCTGATTTCCCGCTGACACAGGAAGGCATTGAGATCGCCCGTCAATTCGGAAGAGGTCTGCAAGGCACTAGATTCGCAGCAGCCTACTGTGGCACATTGACCCGTCACTACGAAACTGCTCGTATAGCGCTGGACAACTCGGGAAACGACAATGTCGAGATCCGCTTCGAACCCGGTCTACGTGAATACAACTTCGGCAGTTTCGAAGGCCGTGATGTGAGCACCACCCATCAGGCAGTGGCAGAATGGCTGGGATACTCAACTGTGGAGGAGGCCAGGGCAGCCAGAGGTCCTAAGTTTGACCTCGATGTCCAGGATGCTCTATACGCGCTTGACGCAGAAAATATGCTGCACACTGATTTGGTACCACAGGATCGGGCCGAATCCGCAGATATGGTCAAGCAGCGGATGTGGCAGGCTATGACCAACATTGGTGACTTAGTAAGCCGGGAAGGTGGCGGCAATGTGCTGGTGATTAGCTCCGGGACTGCCATCCGACAATTCCTGTGGACGATAGACTCCGAAGTCGACCTAACCTATTTAGGCAACACTGCAGTAACCAAGGTGGACTACGACAAAGGTACCTTCAGCATTGAGCAGCCCGTCGGCAGCATGGCATACTACGAACGCGGCGCCCAATAACGACGGTTTGAAGTGACTTTGCTCAATAATGAATGAAAGGAACCCCGCTTGCTACGGGGTTCCTTTCATATTGGGCTCAATGGTCTGAATTGGCACCACCCAATTAAACCGGACTTGTCCAAAACGGATCAGCCGCTCAGGCCGCCTCCTGGCCTCCGTGCTCCAGGCTGGCCTTGACCAGACCGGCGAAGAGGGGATGCGGCTTGGTGGGCCGGGACTTGAACTCCGGGTGGGCCTGGGTGCCCACATAGAAGGGGTGCTGGTCCTGGGAGAGCTCCACGAACTCGGTCAGCTGCCCGTCCGGGCTGGTGCCCGAAATGTGCAGGCCGGCCTTGTCCAGCCGCTCCTTGTAGGCCACATTGACCTCGTAGCGGTGGCGGTGACGCTCCGAAATCTCGGTGGAGCCGTAGAGCTTGGCCACCAGGGAGTTGGGCTTGAGCACTGCAGGGTAGGCACCCAGCCGCATGGTATGGCCCATATCGCCATGGCCGGCCACGATGTCCTTCTGCTCCTCCATGGTGGCGATGACCGGGTTCTCGCAGTCAGGCTCGAACTCCGAGGAGTTGGCATCCTCCAGCCCCAGGACGTGACGGGCGAACTCAATGACCATGGACTGCAGGCCCAAGCAGAGTCCCAGGGCGGGCAGGCCGGTCTCGCGGGCGTAGCGCAGGGCGCCGATCTTACCCTCGATGCCACGGATGCCGAAGCCTCCGGGAACCACGATGCCGTCAACACCCTCCAAGGCCTTGCGTGCACCGTCCATGGTCTCGCAGGTGTCAGCGGCCACCAGCTTGACCTGAACCTGGGACCGGTTGGCAAAGCCGCCGGCCTTCAGCGCCGCGATCACCGACAGGTAGGCGTCAGGCAGGTCGATGTACTTGCCAACGATAGCGATGGCCACCTTGGTGCGGGGGTTGTGGACCCGGTCCAGCAGATCCTCCCACTCGTTCCAGTCGACGTCGTGGAAGGGCAGTCCCAGCTTGCGCACCACGTAGGCATCCAGACCCTCCTTGTAGAGGATCTTGGGCACGTCGTAGATGCTGGGCGCATCCACGCAGTTGACCACGCCCTCGGCATCCACGTCACACATCAGGGAGATCTTGTCCTTGATGGCCTGGTTGAGCGGCCGGTCGGAGCGCAGCACTAGGGCGTCGGGAGCGATGCCCAGCTGGCGCAGGGCCATGACTGAGTGCTGGGTGGGCTTGGTCTTGAGCTCGTGGGCGGCGGCCACGTAGGGCACCAGGGAGACATGGACGAACATGCAGTTGTCCGGGCCGATGTCCCGACGAACCTCACGGGCGGCCTCCATGAAGGGCTGGGACTCGATATCGCCCACAGTCCCGCCGATCTCGGTGATGATCACGTCCACGTCGTCGCTGGCCTGGGCCCGCATACGGCTCTTGATCTCGTTGGTCACGTGGGGAATGACCTGGACGCACTGGCCCAGGTACTCCCCCGCCCGCTCCTTGCGCAGAACGGACTGGTAGATCTGGCCCGTGGTCACGTTGGCCTTCTGGGAGAGGAAGACGTCAGTGAAACGCTCATAGTGGCCGATGTCCAGATCGGTCTCGGCCCCATCCTCGGTCACGTAGACCTCGCCGTGTTGGAAGGGGTTCATGGTCCCCGGATCGACGTTGATGTAGGGATCCAGCTTCTGTTGAAGAACGCGAATTCCGCGGCTTCTCAGCAGTCGGCCCAGAGAGGATGCGGTCAGTCCCTTGCCCAGTGAAGAGACCACGCCGCCGGTGACGAAAATGTGTTTGGTGATATGCCCTTGCGAATTTCCATGTTCTCTGACCATGGAACTTCAGCCTATCAGGCAGGAGCGACCAGAAACCGGCCAACACACGAGGAGGACAGACCGATTCAGGGACGGCTCAGATGCAGATGTTCGGCCAGGTAGCGGCCGGTTACCGAATCAGGGTTGCGTGCCACTGATTCAGGGTCGCCCTGGGCCACGATTCTTCCGCCTCGGTCACCGCCGCCCGGGCCCATATCGACCACATGGTCGGCGTTGGCGATCATGTCCAGATCATGCTCGATGAAGACCACCGTGGCCCCCTTGCTGACCAGGCGCTCCAGCACCCCGATCAGGACGCGCACATCCAAGGGATGCAGGCCGGTGGTGGGTTCGTCCAGGACGAACATGGAGCCATTCTGTCTGCGGCCCAATTCGTTGGACAACTTCAGCCGCTGGGCCTCCCCGCCAGATAGGGATGGGGTGTCCTCCCCCAGGGTCAGGTAGTCCAGGCCCAGGTCCTTCAAGGTCTGCAGGCCTCGGCGGATGGCCGTATACTCGCGGCCCTGCGCGAAGACCTCCAGAGCACGGCCCACCTCCATGGCCAGCAGATCGGGTAGGCTCAGCGGCTCCTGGTGTGCCGGCGTGGATAGACGGTACTGCTCGGCCTCCGGGCGGTATCGACGACCCTGGCAGCTGGGGCAGGTGATGGGGATGTCGGGCAGGAACTGTACGTCCAGGCTGATCTGCCCGGTGCCGTCGCATTGGGGGCAGCGCAGGGATCCGGTGTTGTAGGAGAATGCGGAGATGCCCAGCTTGTCTTTTTCCGCCTGGTCAGTGGCCGCGAAGAGTCGGCGCAGCCGGTCCATCAGCCCCGAGTAGGTGGCCACTGTGGAACGCACGTTGATGCCTATGGGCGAGGAGTCCACCAGGCGAACCCTGTCGATGCCCGCCGGGTCCAGACTGTGCACATGCTTGGGCATGGGGTCGCCTTGAATTTGGGCCTGCAGGGCCGGGACCAGGGACTCCAGGATCATGGTGGTCTTGCCCGAGCCGGATACGCCGGTCACCGCCGTCATGCATCCCCGAGGAATGGCCAGATCCAGCGGGTGGACCGTGTGAATGGGTCCTGACTGCATGCGGATCCATTCATCCTCTGCAGGCATAGGGTGGCGGTCTCGTACCAGAACAGGCTCGCGTCCATCCAGAAAACCTGCGATGCGCGAGTCCGGGTCTGCAGCGATCCGCTCAGGGGCTCCCTGGGCCAGAATCCTGCCGCCACGCTCCCCTGCTCCGGGACCCATTTCGATCAGATAGTCGGCTGATTGCAAAACCTTGACGTCATGGTCGACGAAAACCACGGAATTGCCGTCGGCCAGCAGGTCGCGCATGACCCCTATCAGCCCCTCCAGGTTGGCGGGATGCAGACCGGTCGAAGGCTCGTCCAGCACATAGAGCACGCCTGTGGTCTCATTGCGGACAGCCCTGGCCAACTGGGCCCGCTGCCGCTCTCCTGTGGACAGAGAGGCGCTGGAACGATCTAGGGTCAGGTAGCTCAGTCCCAGTTGGATCAACCGCCTACCCATTTCGTCCAAAGTCTTGCAGAGGGCCGAGGCCATGGGCTGCATGGGTTCAGGCAGCGTGGGTGGCAGCTTTCGGCCCCAGTCCAGCACCTTATCCAGGGGCCAGGAGGTGACCTCGGCCAGATTGTTCCCGTTGATTCGAGGCAGACGGGCTCGTTGGTTGAGCCGGGTACCCTTGCAGTCCGGGCAGGTCCGCTCGGTCAGGAACTTGGCCACCTTGGCCAGACGCTTGTCGTCGTTGGCCCTCTTGAGCTCCTCGGTCACGGTCAGCCGTGCGTTGCGGAAGGTGAAGTCCAGCTCGTGGACACCCTTGATCGAGGTGATGGTGATGTGCTTCTTCTCGGCCGGCCCCTCGAAGACGATCTTCCGCTCCCGATCGGTCAGATCCCGCCAGGGCACGTCAGTGCGGACTCCGAACTCGCGAACGATGTCGGGCTGGACATTGAAGCCGAAGGTCCGCCAAGGCACAACAGCCCCCTGGTCGATGGTCAGGCTGTCATCGGGAACCAGGGTGGCATCGTCCACCTCGCGCACGGTCCCGGTCCCCTGGCAGGTGGGGCAGGCTCCCAGGGAGTTGAAGGCCAGCTCCTCGGCGCTGGGAGGCTCGACGTTAGCACCGCAGATGGGGCAGGTGATGGGCATCTCGGCTGCCACGGCCAGAGTGGGCTCCTGTCGATGACCATTGGGGCAGACATGGCTGGCCAGCCGGGAGAACATCAACCTGAGTACGTTGAGCAGCTCGGTGGCGGTGCCGAAGGTGGATCGCATGCCGCCCACACCCGGCCGCTGACGCAGGGCCAGGGCAGGAGGCAGGAAACGCACCGACTCCACCTGGGGACGCTGGGCCTGGGTCATCCGCCTTCTGGTGTAGGTGGACAGGGATTCCAGGTAACGCCGGGACCCCTCGGCATAGAGGACCCCCAGAGCCAGGGAGGACTTGCCGGAGCCGGAGACCCCGGCGATGCCCACCAAGCGATTGAGAGGAATGTCTACATCCAGGTTGCGCAGGTTGTGGACCCTGGCGCCGCGGACAAGGATGGCCTTGGGCGGTGCGGAGAGGTTTTTGCCGGTCTCCCCGCTGTCGCTCATGCGTTCTCCAGCAGGTGGGCCACTGCTTCCAGGGCCAGCCGGTAGCCGTAGAAGCCCATACCGGTGATGGTGCCTGTAGCCACCGGTGAGATGACGCTACGTCGGCGGAAGGCCTCCCTGGATGCCGGATTGGAAATATGGACCTCCATCAGCGGCAGCCCTGCCTGCGTGACTTGGACGGCGGCATCGGAAAGCCCGTAACTGTAGTGGGTGAAGGCGGCGGGGTTGAGCACCACTGCACTGCCCTGATCCACCGCCTGGTGCATCCAGCGAATGACCTGGCCCTCGTCGTCCGACTGCAGCACCTGAACATCCAGACCCAGCTGCTGACCCCAGTCTTCGCAGTCCCGGGTCAGAGTCGCCAGATCCTGACGACCATAGACATCAGGGTCGCGCACACCCAGCCGACCCAGGTTGGGTCCGTTGACCACCAGAACCGTCTGCATGCCCTTGTCGGCATCCGCCATCTGTCATTCCTCCTTGCGTATGGCCTGGAAGGCCTCCTTGATCGCCGAGACCGGTGGGTCGTCCAGGTGGGTGGGTTTGCCCAAACCATCAAGAATGATAAACCGCAACTTGTTGCCACGGGCCTTTTTGTCCCGATGCATGAGGGCCAGCACCTGGTCGAAGTCGCCCCCGTTCCACCAGGTCCTCAGTCCCAGGGAGGACAGCAGCTTCCTGTGGTAATCGACCGCTTCCTGATCCAAGTGGCCGGTGATCCTGGCCAGCTCGGCTGCAAAGACCATGCCCACGGACACGGCCTGACCATGCCGCCAGGTGAAGTGTTCGATCTTTTCGATGGCGTGGCCCAAGGTGTGGCCATAGTTGAGGAACTCCCGCAAGCCGGACTCCTTGAGGTCCACCGAGACGTGCCGGGCCTTGACCTCGACGGTGCGTTCGATCAGATCCTGGACTACCGTTCCCAGCCACTGGTCGGACTCCTGTCCATCGAAAGAACGAAGGGACTCAGCCCGCTCCTCCAGCTCGCGCAGGATGCCGCCGTCCATGATGAAGCCGGACTTGGCCACCTCGCCCAGGCCCTCCACAAAGATCTCATTGGGCAGGGTCCGCAGGGTCCGCAGATCAGCCAGGACGCCGACAGGGGTATAGAAGCTGCCGACCAGATTCTTGCCCTGCTCCAGATTGATGCCGGTTTTGCCTCCGGTGGAGGCGTCGACCATGGCCAGCAGGGAGGTGGGGCAGTTCACATAACGGATGCCTCTCATCCAGGTGGCGGCGATGAATCCGGCCTGGTCTGTGGCCGCTCCCCCGCCCAGCCCCACAACCGCGTCGGAACGGGTGAAGCCCTCGGTGGCCAGGCGCTCCCAGATACCCTGGCTGACCTTGATGGTCTTGCCAGCCTCCGCGTCGGGAATGGCCAGATCCACTACCTGGTAACCGGCTTGTCGAAGCAGGGCCCGGGCATGGTCGGAATGGCGCTGAACCGGCTGGGTATGAATCAGGGCCACACGCATGGTCTGGTCGCCAAGCAGCTCATGCAGCCGCCCGGTCACGCCTGCACCGATCCTCACATCGTAGGGGTCGGGACCGCTGACATGGACCACCCGCTCAGTCAAAGCATCCGCCAGCCGTCTGGCCAGGGCTCGGGGGGTGGTGTTCCTGGATTTAAGGGTGATGGTGGCCAGCTCCTGGTAGACGCTGCGACGCTCACGGTAGAGAGCCATCCAGCGCTCCGATGCGCCGCCGCGGAGTAAGGGACGATGATCCGACCGAGCTGCTCGGCTGACCCCCTCCTCGGGGTCGACCTGCAGGTAGACCACAGCGCCACCTGCCCGCCGATAGTCCTGCAACGCCTGGAAGACCTCGGTGCTCATGGGAGCGCCTCCTCCAAGGGACAGGATGCCACCGGGAAAGTCCTTCAAGAGGTCCAGGACCGCTCTGGTCTCCATACCGCGGAAGGCCTGCTCACCCTGAGTGTCGAAGATCTCGCTGACCGATTGGCCTGCCTCTTCCTCAATGCACTGGTCCGTATCCCGGAAGGGCGCCTTGATCAGGGCGGCCGTCTCCCTGCCCAGACGGGTCTTGCCCGCACCGGGCATGCCAATGACGACAGCCTTGGGCATGCTGCTGCTTTCAATCATGCAAGTCCGCCCCTCACCGTAGATGCTCGGGCCAGGACTGGAGGTAGGCCTGGGCGTTGCGCCGAACCTCCTCAAGCGAGTCACCGCCGAACTTCTCCAAGGCGAACCGTGCCAGGGTCAGATTCATCATGGCTTCGCCGATCACTGCGGCAGCAGGCACGGCGGTCACGTCGGAACGCTGATGGATGGCCTGGGCAGGCTGGCCGGTGGCCACATCCACCGTGCGCAGGGCCCGCGGCACCGAGGAGATGGGCTTCATGGCGGCCCTCACCCGGATGGGCTGGCCGTTGGATGTGCCACCCTCCAGGCCGCCTGCATGGTTGCTGAGTCTGCGGATGGTGCCGTCCTGACCGGGCTCCATCTCGTCATGGGCCTGCGAACCGGGGCGATCAGCCTCACGGAAACCATCACCGATCTCCACGCCCTTGATGGCCTGAATACCCATGAAGGCACTGGCCAGGGCAGCATCCAGACGTCGGTCGTCCTCCACATAGGTGCCCAGGCCTGCCGGCACACCATAGGCGATGACCTCGAAGACCCCGCCGGCAGTGTCGCCATCCTTCTTGATCTGGTCAATTCTGGCCATCATCCGTTTCTCGGCGTCCTTATCCAGGGTCCTGACCGGCGAGGCGTCCAGTGCAGGTCCGTCTTCGGGGCCGGGCATGACTTCATGGCCCTCCAGGCCGACCCCGGCTATGGAGATGACATGGGAGACAGTCCGTATTCCTAAAGCCTGCTGCAGGAAGTCGGCGGCCACCGATCCCAAGGCCACCCGGGATGCGGTCTCCCTGGCCGAAGAGCGTTCGAGGACTGGACGTGCATCCGTAAACCCGTACTTGCGCATACCGGTCAGATCGGCATGGCCGGGCCTGGGCCTGGTCAGTGGGGCGTTGCGGCCGGTCGCCGGGGGTTCCTGGTCGGCAGGCAGCTCGTCCACGCTCATGACCTGCTGCCACTTGGGCCACTCCGTGTTGCCGATCTCGATAGCCACCGGAGAACCGAGCGTTCGTCCATGCCTGACCCCGGTCAGCAGCCGAACCTTGTCCTGTTCAAAGCCCATCCTGGCCCCACGACCATAACCCAGCCGACGACGGGCCAAGGCCGATTCAATATCCTTGGTGGATACGGCGACCCCTGCGGGCAGACCCTCCATCATGGCCACCAGGGCCTCTCCATGGGATTCCCCTGCCGTCTGCCAGCGCAACATATTCAAGCTCCTCGTTTGTTCCTCGTTTGCCAGGTTAGGGCTACGTATGATTATCTTAGAAGATGGTCTACCTCATCCCAGCGCCGGGACTGCTGACCGCCCTCCTCCTGGCCCTGATCGACATCCGCTCCCGGCGAGTCCCACGTCTTCTAGTGCTCGTGGGGCTGGTGCTGCAGACCGTGACCCTGCTGGTCTTTTCACTGATTCAGGCGCAACCGATGCTGCTGATGCAGTGCCTGCTGCTCACTCTGGCCTCTGCAGGCCTTCAGCTCATGCTAGCCCTGATCCGACCCGGTGCCCTGGGGCTGGGCGACGTGACAGCCACGGGTCTGGTGGCCCTGAGCCTGTCGGTTCTGGGATGGACAACGATCCTGGTCTGGTGGGTGATGATGGGACTGCTGGGGTTGGTTGCCCTGGGCCTGGCCTGGTTGGCCCGTCATCGCAACGGACCCGCCAGACCAAACAACCCCCTCTCGCTGGCCTATGTCCCGGTCATCCTTGCAGCAGCGGCAGTGGCCCTGGTCATTGATGCCATCTAGAGCCGGCAGGCACCTGACCGGGGGTTGGGATCCTCAAATCCAAGGAAAATGTGCTAATTGTTCTGCTCGTTGTGCTTGGATTCCCAGGCCTTGTATTCCTTGACATCTCGGTTGAACTGATCCTGGTTGTCGCTGAACCTGGTCTCCCCCGTGTCCATGTTGACGGTCACGAAATAGAGCCAGTTGCCCGACTCCGGGTGCATGGCCGCCTGGATGGCCTCATCTCCCGGGCTGCCGATGGGGCCTGGAGGCAGGCCCTGGTGGACCCTGGTGTTGTAGGGGTCGTCGGCGTTCTGCAGCATGGCATCGGTCAGCTTCAAGGCCGAGACGTTGTTGGAGTAGGCCACCGTGCTGTCCATGCCCAAGGGCATTCCCTTGGCCAAGCGGTTGTCGATGACCCTTGCCACCTTGCCGTAGTATTCCGATTTGTTGACCTCGGCTTCGGTAATCGAGGCTGTATTCAGGATGGTCTGCCGTTCCTGACCTCCGGGTACGCCCAGCTGATCCAGATGCTCAATACGCTTGGAGACCAGGTTGGTCAGGATGGCCTTGGCCGACCCGGCCTTGCGCACATCGTACTCCCCGGGTTGCAGCCATCCTTCAAAGTCTCCCTGGGCCTCCTGGGGCAGAATCCCCTCCCCCTTGGCTTGAACCAAGGCGTCGAATTCGCTCTGCGGCACCCCAGAGAGCTGAGCGGCCCTGGCAATCACATCACGCACCCGCCCGCCGGCCCGCACCTGCAGGAAGCCCCCGGCCTTGTTCCGGTCAGTCAGAATGGTCACGACATCGGAGGCTTTCATCCGCAGACGCAGATCGAAGGTGCCGGGCACCAGCCTGGACTCGGATTGGGCGCTGGTGATGGCGTGCAAAAAGGCCTCCGTGGACTTGACCACTCCAGCCTTGACTAAGTTGGCACCGACCTGATCAGCCCCCTGGCCGCTCTCGACCGTGAACTCCACCGGCGCTCCACCAGGGCCGGGATAATCAGGGGCGACTTCCTTGGTGGCTACGATCCTGGGAGTTCCATGGCGTAGCCCGCCCACCAGAATCACCACGCAGGAGGCAGCAACCACCACGGCCAAAGCGATGAGGAGAACCATAATCCGCTGATGGCGCTTGCGGCGTTCACGCCGACGACGCATCTCACGACGCGAACGAGGAGGACGTGGCGGCATGGCGGAGACCGGGGCTTGCCCATCGGCCACCCACTGGACCTTATCCTGGAAGAATTCCTGCATGTCGTCGGCCAATTACCACTCCTTGTCGGCACGTTGGTTGTCCAGGGCCGACTGCAGCAGCACAACAGCGGACTGCTGATCGACCACAGGACGATGTCTTCGCCCGCCCACGCGGGCATCGTATAGCTGACGATGGGCACTGACGGTCGTCAGTCGTTCGTCTCGCAATACTACACTGGGCAGCTGCTCAGGGGCAACGCCGGAATCTTGTGCAACCTCCTGCAGGCGACCGGTCAGGGCACGCACCCAACGGGCCGCCTTTTTGGCGCTGCGACCAGCCTGGCCGCTCAGCAGCAGAGGGTATCCGACGACGACCTTGGACACACATTTATCCATAATCAGGTCTTCCACCTGGTCCAGAGCCTGAAAGTAGTCGCCCTGAACCCTGATGTTGCCAGCGGGAAAGGCCAGGGTCAGCTCCGGGTCCGACAGGGCCAGACCCACCCTGGCTTCCCCAAGATCCACCCCCAGCCATACGGCTGTATGTGATCGCACGAGAAGCTCAGCCCTCTCGGACCTGATCACTCAGGGCCTTCAAGGCCCGATCAATGGCCGAGGCATCCTGACCGCCACCCTGGGCGAAGTCAGGCTTGCCTCCACCGCCGCCTCCCAGGACCTTGGAGGCTGTCCTGACCAGGTCGCCGGCCCTGAGACCGCGATCACGGGCCGCCTGGTTGGTGGCTACGAAGATGACAGGCTTCTCATCCTCGCTGACACCGGCCAGGGCGACCACAACCGGGTATTCCTCGCCCATGCGGGCCCGCAGGTCGGTCACCGTCTTGCGGAGGGCATCCACAGAACCGAAACGGCCCATATTCCGGGATGCGATCTTGACATCTTCCGGGGCATGCAAGGCCTGGTTGGCCAGTTCGGGCACAGCCTGGGCCATCTGCTGCTCATAGGTGGCCGCCAGTCGGCGGTCAGACTCCTTGAGCTTGGCCAGCAGGGCCGAGATTCTGGACTCCAGCTCGTCAGGGCGGGCGTTGAGCTTGTCTGAGAGCTGTGAGACCAGCGCATGCTCACGAGCGTTGTACTCGTAGGCCCCCTGGCCTACTACAGCATCAACGCGGCGAACGCCGGTGCCCACCGAGGCCTCGGACATGATGGAGACCGCGCCGATCTTGCCCACGTGATCAACATGGGTTCCCCCGCAGAGCTCCCGGCTCCAGCCGTCCTCGCCTATGGAGACCACACGGACCACGTCGCCGTACTTCTCTCCAAACAGGTGCATGGCACCCAGGGCGATGGCATCGTCATACTTCATCTCTTGGGTGGTGACGGCCAAGTTGTCACGCAACCGGTCGTTGACACGGGCTTCCACCGCATCCATGGCCTGACGGCTGGGGGCTTGCGACCACTGGAAGTCAAAGCGCAGCCTGTTGGGCGCATCCTCGGATCCGCGCTGGGTGGCCTGGGGGCCCAGCTCCTCGCGCAGGGCCTTGTGGACCATGTGCGTGGCCGTGTGCGAACGGGCGATGGCTCCACGCCGGTTTCGGTCGATGGTGGCGGTGACCTTGGCCTGCAGCATCAGCGTCCCCTCGGTCAGCCGGCAACGGTGAACAGTCAGACCCTTGATGGGCTTCTGCACGTCGTCCACCTCTAGCACGGCCCCATCGTCGGTCAGAATCTCACCCTGGTCGGCCAACTGACCACCGGCCTCGGCGTAGAAGGGCGAGCGGTCCAGAATAACCTCAACCTGGGCAGGTGCCTTGACGGCCGGAACCGCTCCCTTGCCCTCCTTGATGATGCCCAGGACTGTCGAGCGGCTGGAGAAGTCGGTGTATCCAAGGAAGACCTGAGGCTCGTCCAGACTCTTGCGCATGTCGTCGTAGACGCTCAGGTCCACGTTGTGCCGCTTCTTCATGGCATCGGCGCGGGCCCTGGACTTCTGCTCGTTCATCAGCTTTCGGAACTCGTCCTGATCCACCTTGACGCCCTGCTCGGCGGCCATCTCCAGGGTCAGTTCGATGGGGAACCCATAAGTGTCATGCAGGGTGAAGGCGTCCTTGCCGGAGACCTCGGGCTCACCCTTCCCGCTCTTGGCCTTGTTGACGGCCGTATCCAGAATGGTGGTCCCCTTGTCCAGGGTCCGGCGGAAGGCCAACTCCTCGCCGTAGGCTGATTCGGCAACATCGGAGAAGGTGTCGTTGAGCTCTGGGTAGCTGGGGGCCATGGCCTCCTTGGAGACCGGGAAGAGCTGGGGTAGAACCTCCTGATCCACGCCCAGCATCTTCATGGAGCGGATGGTCCGGCGCAGCAGACGGCGCAGCACATAGCCGCGGCCGACGTTGCTGGGGCGAACGCCGTCGCTCATGATCATCAGGGCCGAGCGCACATGGTCCGCCACCACACGGAAGCGCACGTCATCCTGGGCATTGTCACCGTAGTGCCGGCCAGACAGACTCTCGGCCGCCTGGATGACGGGGTAGACCTCGTCGGTCTCGTATATGTTCTGCTTGCCCTGGAGCAGGTAGGCCAGACGCTCCAGTCCGGCGCCGGTGTCGATGTTCTTGTGCTCCAGCTCGCCTACGATGTGCAGGTCAGTCTTGGATCGGACGTTGTCCACCTCATAGTTTTCGAAGACCAGATCCCAGATCTCGATGTATCGGTTCTCGTCTGCCGAGGGACCGCCCTCCTTGCCATAAGCTGGGCCGCGGTCCACATAGATTTCGGAGCAGGGGCCGCCGGGGCCGGGGCCGCCAGTGGTCCAGAAGTTGTCCTCCATGCCCAGGATTTCCATGTGCTCGGGGTCGAAGCCCTCGTTCTTCCAGAGGGATCGGGCCTCCTCATCGTCGGTGTAGGTGGTCACCCAGATCGTTTCGGGATCGAAGCCGTAGCCGCCCTGGTCCTGAGGCTTGGTCAGCAGGTCCCAGGCGTAGTGGATGGCCTCCTCCTTGAAGTAGTCCCCGAAGGAGAAGTTGCCCAGCATCTGGAAGAAGGTGCCATGACGGGTGGTCTTGCCAACCTCGTCGATGTCCAGGGTGCGCACGCACTTCTGGTTGCTGGCCATCCGGCTCTTGGGCGGGGTCTGCTCCCCCAGCAGGTAGGGGATGAAGGGAACCATGCCAGCGATGGTGAAGAGCGTGGTGGGATTGGGCGAGATCAGGGAGGCGGAGGGAACCACCAGATGATCCTTGCCCTGGAAATAATCGAGGAAACGCTTGGCGATTTCCGATGTGCGCATGCTGCTTCTGCTCCTTCAGACCCGTTGAATGCCGAGGGGATTACGGGTTGTCCAAATGACTCGGTTGCCCAGGGCGCGAACAAGTCGCCCGCACTCCGGACTCATAGCTGAATATGGTGATTTTACACCGGCCAGGCCCATCTGTCCTGGCCTGTCCGCCCCAGGCTCAGCCCTGGAAACGATCCAGATAGCGGCGGTCCAGCTCGTCCTGCCGCTGGTGCATCGTCTGGGTGAACTGGCGCACCAGGCCGGACAGGGTCCGTGAGGCCACCTGATCCTGGTCCTCGCCCAGCACGAATTCCCTTGCACGCTTGGGGGTATTGGCCCTCACATAGGCCTCGGCCTTGGTCACCAGGACCACGCCTGCCGTGACGCCCAGCCCCATCCAGAAGATCCGTTTGAACATCAGCGGGTCCTCCCCTCGTTCCCTTGGCCCTCATTGGCCTTTTGTGCGGTGGACTTTTGTGCGGTGGAAGGCTTGGATTCGGCGCTGTTGCGGCCTCCTGAAAGGAATGACGAGATCGTCTTGCGCAGGGCGTAGAAGAAGGCCGCCACTTTGATGACCGGCTTGCCCAACATTGATCCATACAGGTCGGTCAGGGCGCCCACGTTGCCTGCCGTGGTCGAAGCCGCTGCGGAGATGCGATTGACGTCAGTCAGAGTCTGGTTGAGCTGGGTGACCGTGCTGGTGGACTCGTCCAGGGTGGGCACCACATGGTCGCCCGCCTGCTTGATGGTCTGCGCCAGCTGATCGAAGAGCTTCCCCAGACGAATCAGGGGATAGATCAGAAACCCCGCCAGGATAGCGAAGGCAATGGCCGCTATCAGGCCGGCAATCTGTCCTACGTCCATCTGCTACCTCTCTTCCATTGGTACGATACTGGGGACAACGCTAGCACGCGCCGTCTATCAGTCCAGGCCATGACTGGCCTATTGAAGCCGGTTCATTGATTGAAGGACCGAACCTGGAGGGCCCGCTCAAAGGGAGCCTCCGTATCGAAGTCGAATATGGTGACACTTCCATTGCTTGGGCGACTGCTGGTGTCGTAACGCCCGCCGCCGAAGCGGTTGACCAGACTGAGCAAGGTGTTGCCGTGCGAGATCAGCAGGACGCGGTCGCCATCCTTTACATGCTGGTCGGCGCCAATCAGGGCGAATCCGCCGGCAATGCGAGTCCAGTACTCGCTGTCGGACTCGGCATCGCCAAAGGGATCGGCCTGCTTGAGGAAGTCCCTGGTGGCGGCCAGACCGAACTGGTCCACGATCTGCTGGTAGGTGCCTGCTCCATGGGGCGCGCCTGCAGCCCACCAGGCCATGGCCATGTCCTGCCCCTCGAAGTAGCCGTAGAACTGCTCGCGGAAGTGACTGTCGCTGACCGGTTCGGGCTTCTTCTCCGACTGGTTCTGGGCCAGGATCCTGCGGACTGTCTCCTGGGCGCGTGTGGTGTCCGAGCAGTAGGCTGCCGCAAAGCTCACCTTGCTCAATTTCTGGCCCGCACGGTCGGCATCCTCCAGCCCCGATGAGGTCAAGGGTGAGTTGGACCAGCCTTGGAGACGGTTGTAACGATTGAAATAGGTCTGCCCATGGCGGACGGCATACAGATGGAGCAACATGTCCCTATTATCCCACCCATACCTCGGAAGGAGTGGCAGATCCTGACACACAAAGGGCCCCGGACGAACCGGGGCCCCAAAGTTCCTGGTGGTCAGCGAGCGTAGAACTCGACCACGTACTGAATGTTGATCTGAACCGGGATCTCCTCCGGCTCAGGCCTGCGGACCAGGCTGGCCTTCAGAGAAGCCAGGTCCACGTCCAGGTAGCCGGGAACTGCGGGCAGCACATCCCGGTGGACGCCTTCGGCGGCAATCTGGAAGGGTACCATGGTCTGGCTCTTGGGCTTGACCTGGATGGTCTGGCCGGGCTTGACCCTGTAGGAGGGACGATCCACGATGTTGCCGTCGACCAGGATGTGGCGGTGAACCACGTACTGGCGGGCCTGGGCGGTGGTGCGGGCGATGCCGGCGCGCAGGACCAGGTTGTCCAGGCGGCACTCCAGCTCGCGGAGCATGGCGGCACCGGTCTGGCCGGACTCGTGGGTGCCCCGCTCATAGGCGGCGCGCAGCTGCTTCTCGGAGACGCCGTACTGGGCGCGCAGCCTCTGCTTCTCCCGCAGACGGACGGCGTAATCGGACTCGGTGCGACGGCGGCTGCGACCGTGCTCGCCGGGGCCATAGGGACGCTTCTCGAACAGGCGCTGGGCCTTGGGCGTCAGGGCGATGCCCAGAGCGCGGGACAGGCGGACCTGGCGACGCGCACGCTGAATGTTAGTCATTGATGCAATCCTTACTTGCTTCTGTCGTTATCTGAACGAAGACGGTCGGAACCGTCGAGTCAGGCCTCTCCAATGCTTCACCGTGCCAAGCACGAACGACCTTGCGGCCGCCGACCCATTGATGGGCTGAGACTCCAGATAGGTTCGCGCACAAATACGCAAACCAAGTGTTTATTAAACCACATGAGCCCGACCTGGGAGTACATGTATGTTGTGATATATTCATACCAACGGTCGGTATGATATTGATTCAAGGCTTGGACTCCCCTACCGATCAATGAATATTCAACCCGATGTCCTGAAAGGAAGACGACCATGGCCCGCAACGCACATCCAGAGCTGACGCAGGAGAGAATCATCGAAGCCGCCACTGAACTCTTCACCAGCCAGGGCTACGACAAAACCAGCATGCAGGACATCATCGATGCAACCGGGGGCTTGAGCAAGGGGGCCGTCTACCACCATTTTCGATCCAAGGAAGACCTCTTCGATGCTGTGGCCGACAGGTTGATGAACACCATGAGCGAGGAGACCAGCAAGACCAATGCCGGGTCGAAGCACGGCACGGCATTGGAACAGCTGCAGTCGCTCTTCTCCCCTGAGCGAGCGCGCAAGAGACTGAAGGCCGCGGACCTGATGTTCCGCAAATTCAACCCAAAGGCCAATCCCAAGATGATCGGCATGGAATTTACCGCCTTGGTGGATGAGCGGAACGACTTTGTCGACCTGGTCAAAGAGGGCAATCAGGATGGCTCAATGCATGTAGACCATATCGAAGAAACCGCAGAGATTTTCCGGTTGCTGGCCAACATGTGGCTGCTGCCCTTCTTTCGCCAGGGAACACAGGCTGAGCTGCGCACCAGAGCCGCTTGCTTTTTCTCAATTATGCAAGGCTTGGGCATCCCCCTGGAGGACCAGGGATTCTCCGACCTGCTCGCATCCTTCGGCACCGACGCCCGAGGCGAAGCCGGGATATGAGCTCGCCCGATCAGGCCCAAACCTCAAGCAAAGGACTGCTGGCACCGCCATTCCTTGCTCTTCTGACGACTGAGATTCTCTCCAATCTCGGGCAGACATGTTTGGTCTTCGCCCTTCCGCTTCATTTGCTGAACATCTCAGGATCGGCATCCCTCTACGGCATGGCCTCCGCTATGGCCGTCCTTCCATCCATACTCCTGACGCCTCTGGGCGGAGCTCTGGCCGACCGGCTGCACAAGCAGTCCACCATGGCAGTCCTGGACATTCTCTCAGCGTTGACTGCCTTCTTATATATCCTGATCAGCCACAAGATTGACCCAATTTTTTTGACTGTGACCTGCATGATGCTGGTCAATGCCTACAGGGCCTGTTACAGCCCAACGGTGCAAGCAGCCCTTCACTGCCTGGTAGACAGCAAAGACCTGACCCGCGCATCGGCCCTGGTTTCCCAGGCGATCTCCCTGGTGGGAATGATCGGACCAGTATTGGCTGGCATGGTCATGGGATTCTTCGGAATCATGCAGGTAGTCGGGGTTTCCGCCCTGGCCTGCCTTCTGTCGGCTGCCTGGATCAGGATCGCCGTCAGAATTCCCGAACCAGCACAAGGCCCCTCCCAAGGCCCAAAAGCACTGGTGAGCCATCTGGTCGCTGACACGAAAGAGGCTACACAATTTCTGGTCAGGCATGGCAACCTCAAAGTGGTCATAGGACTCAGCCTGGCGGCCAACCTCATCTTTGCATCCTATGTCAACGTGGCCCTGCCCTATATGGTCACTCGCACGCTGGGTCTAAGTAATGCCATGCAGGGACTGGCCGAGGGAATACTGGCCTGCGGGAGCCTGCTTGGAGCCATTCTCGTATCCATCCGTCCAGCCTGGTTCTATCTGCGACGGATACCCATGTTGCTCTCGGGCAGCGCCTTGGTTCTCCTTCCCATTGCAGCAGGATTGCTCATGCATTCGCCTACACATGTCCTCTTCGCACTGGTAACCGGATGCATGGCTCTGGCTGCGGGAATGGTGCAGACGGTCAACATCACTTCCCTGTCCTATGAACAGATTCACACCCCCGCAAGACTGATAGGCAAGGTAATTGGACTGACCAACAGTCTATGCATGTGCGCGATTCCGCTGGGACAGGCCGCCTTCGGGCCGCTGATCGACCACTGCCCTATGACCCTGATCATCGCTGGAGTGGTCATGGTGACACTGCTGACATGTCTAATCGCCAGGATGGCCATGAAACCGGACGAATGACTGACATGGCGTATGTCCTTTGAATGCCACACCGACACTTTTCGCCATTGACGACCAAAGGTCCATCACTTAGCGACGAAGACACAAACACATCTCAACAAGGCTGACAGGCCTTATTTCGCCGAGGGTACTGTCTTGCAAATCTTCCGAGTGAAAGCTTCGCGGCGTTCAGGTGTATCAACCTTCGAGTCGATGCGGCCTAGAATGCTGGCCCCAGTGAATTTGATACCGCAGAATTTTAAGATGGAGTATTTCCATCGGGTCACGGTGGAGCCATACATCTTGGAGACGAAGGCCGGCCCATGGCTGCTACTGATGATTTGCGCCGTCTTGCCTTTGAGCAATCCCTCCGATTTAAGGCTGCTCTCATATCGGTAGGCAAATTGGGGTGTGAGTACCCTGTCCAGCCAGCCCTTGAGGATGGCCGGTTCGCTCGCCCACCAAATGGGGAAGACGAAGACCAGATGATCGGCTCGGGCAACCATGTTTTGATAACGCTTAGGCGCTGATTCGTCCTCCATGTGCTTGGCATAGCCGTAGCGAAGCACTGGGTCAAAATCTTCCTGGCTGAGGTCGATCATTGCGACCGTGTGGCCCTTACGCCGGGCAGCTTGTGCATAAGCCTGGGCGTTGGTATGGCTGAAACTACCTCCATAGGGTGATCCTTGAATAACGAGTATGTTCATATCATTTACTTCTTCAGTTGTGCTGCATTTGGTTTGGCTCTATTATCCAAAATTATTTTATATTCGATAGATTACCCTAAGCAAAACCGTTGACAGAAAGATGATATGAATGCGGAAAAACTACCCGATCATACTGGGGTCGGAGCTGACAGGAGCGACCAGGGTGGCCCGAGTGCGTGTCAGGCGTGAGACCATAAGGCCGACACAGGCATAGGCCAGCGCGAAGAGGGCAACCACGGTCAGCGGAAGACCCCAGGAGGCCAAACCTGCTGCGCTCGAATCCATGATTGATTGGACTGCAGTGTTGTACCACCAGCCCGGCGTCAGTTTGCCGATCGTCTGCATGACCGGAGGCAGGGGGCCGCCGGAACTTGACCCGGAGGTAAACATAACCACAAGCCCGAAGGTGACCCCGACCGAGTTTATGAGCGAAGAAGAAGGATTGAACTGAGCAAGCATGAATCCAAAGGATGCCGCCGATACAGCGAATACCAGCATGACGAAAAAGCTCAGCAGCACCCTCCCCCAGCCAAGGGAAGCCAAGGACACCCCCGATGCCGCCATGCTGAAGGCAACGAGTGCCACGTAGTATACCCAGGAGAAGCCAGCCAGGATGAGCGCTGCCGTGAGCTCCTGTCCATTCAGGCTGCTTGACCGCACTGGAGAGGCAAGCAGACGTCGATGTCGGTCGGGAGAACTGAAAGCTCCGAAGAGCGTGGCAACGCAGACCGTCAATGCCGTCATCAGGGGAAAGGCGGCCAGGCCGACTATCGTGACGAAGCCTTTCAACAAAGCTCCATGGTTATCAGTCTTGGGGCTGGCATGGATGCCCACATGTGGCTGGTTGCCGGCATAGTGTGCCACAACATAGGTAGCCGCATCCTTGACCGCTGCATATGAATGCAGCTCCATCGAACCGTTTTGACATAGACCCGTCAGCAAGGCAGTACGAAGAGCATCAAAATAACTGTCCACCTGCAATTGTGCCAGACTGCCACGGCTGGAATTATAGGAGGCAGCCGTCTCAACTTTAGGAAAACTCGGTGTTTTACCGTCGCTGTGAGCTTGGGCAGCAGTGTCTTCAAGCGCATCAAGGAACCGTTGGCCATACCCGGCTGGGATGATAACGGTCAAATCGCTTTTACCGGATACATTGGCGTCCTGCAGGGCTTGAGGCTCATCTTTGACTGTCACCAATTGGGCCGACTTTCCCAGATACTGCTCCAGACCCTGGCCCATTGCGCAACCAGCCTGGTTATCGCAGTCTCGGTCGATAACGACTATTTTCGCCTGCGCAGGTTCAAAGCGACCAACCGAGCTTGAGGTATTGGCACGTACCGCGGCCTGCATGTTCGTGGAACCGATGACAATCATGATCAGGCTCATGCCCACCAAATACAGGAGGAGGTAGAACTTATGCGCCCAGATCACGCGCAGTGCTGTTTTACAAGTATTCATACCGTTGTTTCCTTAGGAGCAGACCACAGATGGCCAGGAAGATGGCAGCCATAGTGACCAGAATGCCGCAGGTGCGGACGAAGGGTGCCAGGCTGTCGTAGTACACGATGTCGTAAAAGAGGTTGGAGACCTGCTTGACCGGGTTGAGCAGATGAAGGATGGGGGCATGCTCCTGGATGGCATTGTTCAGGTCCATAGCCAGGCTGCCGTAGAGGCCGATAAAGGCACTCAGCGTGCAGTCGATGCCTATAACCAGACCAACCTTCGTTTCTGTGGGGAGTTTGGGAATCGCGCCCATCATAGAACCAAAAGCGGTGGCCATAAAGGTGCCCACAGCGATGGCTATGAGGGCTATCGGGTCACGACCGCCGGTTTGCACTCCACAGACTGTGCGGACGAAGATGTAGGCGACCAGGAGGCTGATGGCTGAGAAAAGCCATGAGGCCAGAAAGGCGCCCGCTGCCTGCCGCCACTTGGGACTGGGAGAGCTGGCCCGTCGGGCTCCCAGAGCGGAAAGGTTGGGCTGAGTCTTGGCTATCATCTCGGCTGCGGTGCTGGCACCGATAAGGCAGGCCATAGCGAGCACAGCGAAGAAGTAGGGCGCGGTCATAGAAGGGTGGATGTGCGTCAGGCGGATTTGCTTGGTGTAGGTCTGTCCGCCGTATTGCAGCAGAATTTGGTTGCTTGGTGAGGCAATGGCTGCCCTTGCGGAGTTGGCCTGGTTGAAACTGCCCAGCGAGGCGGACAGAATGGAGACCGCTATGCCTTCTGAGGCGGTTGCATCGGATTGGATACTGGCGGCTTCGCGGTCGGACAGGACCATGTTGACCAGTCCGTCAGGGCCCGCGTACAGGTAACCAATATCCTTCCGGCTATCCAGACGCGTGTTTGCTTCGGCTTTGGTAGCTACTGTCGTCGGGATAAGCAGCTGAGTGTCGTCGGACCCAGCCTTGGGCTTCTTCGATAGTGATGAGACCAGTTCGTCAGCACCTGGGCTGGCTTTCCAGTTGGCATCCGAGACTATGGCGAAGTGCTGCGCCTCGGCAGTGTAACTGTCTTGCAGGTTGCCCATGATGCCCAGCATCAGAGCGGCCAGAATGACCGGGAAGGCCAGAACCCAGAATAGGGAGGAGGTGTTGCGTATCGAGGTCTTGACGTTGATCAGGAATGAGTTCCACATAGATAGGTGCTCCTTACGGCAATTGAACCTAGGGACCGCGCTCAGTCGCGCAGTTCCTTGCCGGTCAGTTCCAGGAACACGTCGTTCAGGGATGGCGGACGGCTGGTCAGGTGGCCGTAGCTGGTCTGGGTGGATTCCAGGACCGTCAATACATCCTGCAGGTTGTGCTCGCCCTGGCGGCAGTGGATGACCAGTTCCTTGCCGTCATAGTCGACGGACTGGGCCAGGGGCAGGGCACGAATCTGGGCCAGAGTGGAGTCCTGAAGATCCAAGGTCTCGACGGTGACCTGCTCGCCGGCCTGGACCATGCCCTTGAGCTCCTCGGCAGTGCCCAGGGCAATTTGACGGCCGTGGTCCATGATCATGATCCGTGTACAGATCTGCTCCACCTCCTCCATGTAATGGCTGGTGTAAACCACCGTGGCCCCCTGGGCATTCAGCCGTTCGATGCCCTCCAGGATGGCGTTGCGGCTCTGGGGATCAACAGCGACGGTGGGCTCGTCAAAGAAAATGAGGTCGGGCTGGTGGGCGATGCCACAGGCGATGTTGAGCCTGCGCAGCAGACCGCCAGACAGTTTGCCGGGTCGGAACTTACGGAAGTCGCCCAGCCCCACGAAGTCGATGGCCTGCTCGACCAGATTCTTGCGGTCGGCCTTCTTGGGCACATAGAGGGAGCAAAAATAGTCGATGTTCTCCTGCACGCTCAGTTCGTTGAAGACGGCCACATTCTGTGGAACCACGCCGATATGACTTTTCAGGTCGTAGGAGGTCGGGGTCATCTCCTGCCCGAATATCCGAACCGTCCCCGATTCAAAGCTGAGCAGGGCCAGTATGCAGTTGATGGCGGTTGACTTGCCTGAACCATTGGGGCCGAGCAGTCCGAATACTTCACCTCGACTGACTTCCATGTCGAAGTGGTCCAAGGCCACCATGTCACCGTAGCGCTTCACCAATCCGCTGACCTGCAAGGCCGGCTCTTGCTCACGTGAACTGTTCATAACTCCATCATCCCAGCCAGGACTGGCCCAACACCATGACAGCCGTCATCAATGTTGTGGATGCTCAAATCAAACCTATGACATTTGTCACGGGTGGTCCTGCCTGCGCCTAGGCTCAGGAACGGGTAGCCCGAGAATTATTATTTGAGGCAATAGGCAACAGGGCAAGGAGGCATTCATGGGCAGGATAGCTGGCTGGCTGATCCTGCTTGGTCTGGGGACCTTGTGCGGATCATGGTACGGTTCAGGGGTTTCAGGAACCCTGATCGCCGGGCTTCTGGCCTCAATAGCCGCAGGAGCCCTGTGTGAATGGCTGCTGCCAGCGCCAGGTTCCATCTGGGGCGGTGCTCTGGTGTCGCTTTTGGCAACGTTCATTCCAGACTGGCTTTTCTTCTTGCCAACCCTGGCCTTCGAGGCGGGGGTCGGACTCGGAGCTATGGTTCCGGCTACCAGATCAGCCGGCATGAAAGATTCCCGAGCCAAGGACTCCGGGCTGGCTCGGCCCAGGCTGCTCTTGGCCTTGCTACCGACATTCTTTTGGCTGATACCGGCCATGGCCGACCTCATATTATTTACAGGCCTCACCCAGCGCTATGCCCTGCTGGCTTTGCTGACATCAGCACTGGCGCAAGGCGGCGGACTGGCATGTGCACACTTGGCCGTGGCTAAGGATCGTGTCTGGCAGATTGAAGACACCGAGCGCTACCGGATTCGCCAACTGCACGGCCGCATCAACGACCTGGACGAAGAGCGGGCCCATGCGACCCAAATGGCGCACTTATCCGAGCGGACCCGGATCGCGCGAGATATCCATGACAATGTAGGCCACCTGCTTACCCGAGCCATCATGCAGATCCAGGCTGGCCGGGTGGTTGCGCAGAGCAAGGGCGATCAGAGTACCGAGCAGATACTGGACGATGTCGGCAAGACTTTGGATGAGGCCATGACCACAATCCGTCGTTCGGTGCATGACTTGGAAGATGCAGGCACCGACTTCGCATCCCAGATGGAGGATGCCAGCTCCGAGGCTTCTATGGGGCGGCTAAAGGTCGATCTGAACAACGGCATCGAGACGGCTCCTGCACCAGTGTGCCGTTGCCTGGCCACCATCGTCCGCGAGGCCCTTACCAACACGGTCCGCCATTCTTCAGCCAGGTCGGCACAGGTCATTCTACGCGACCTCCCAGCCTTCTGGCAGATGGTGGTACAGGACGACGGCGGCATTCAGCAATCACAGCCAGACAGCTCGCACCGAAAGGAGCCAGAGCTCCAGCGCGGCATGGGGCTGGCCGATATGGAAGCCAGGGCCAGAGCCTTGGGCGGCACGGCTAACAGCGGTCCCAACCGACAAGGATGGAAGGTTTTCGTATCCTTGCCTAAGGAACCCTGGTCCGACCGCAGCACAGCTGAGCATGTAGAAGATAAGAAGGTCATGGCATGAAAGTCGCTATCGCTGATGACGATCCGATCGTCTGCTCGTCCCTGTCAACGATTTTGACGGCAACCGGTACTGCAGATGTGCTCTGGACCGCCAATGACGGACAATCAGCCCTCGAGAGTTTTCAGACAGCTGGCGGCAGGCCTGACGTGCTGCTTCTTGATGTGCAGATGCCTGGCATGGATGGCCTGGAGGCGGCGGAGCACATCCTCGCCATGGATTCGACTGCCCGGGTGCTCTTTCTGACCACCTTTGCAGACAAGGAGTATATTTCCCGCGCACTGGCCTTAGGTGCCAAGGGCTATGTGATCAAGCAGGACGTGGCCTCAGTGGTGCCGGCCCTCCAAGCCGTCATGGCCGGTCAGACGGTTCTTGGAGCTGAAGCCGTTGCCAACCTATCGCTTGGCGAAAAGGAGAAGCAGGCGCGAAAGGATACAAAGGATACAGCTGAGTCTGTTCCCCGGCGCTTCCAAACCCTGACTGACCGCGAACGTGAAATCGTCGCTCTGGTGGCCGACGGCCTCGATAACCAGGCCATCGCCAGGCGTCTCTATCTCAGCGAGGGCACCGTCCGCAATCACATCTCCGCCATCCTGGCCAAGACCAACCTGGCCAACCGCACCCAACTCGCTGTGGAATGGCTCTCTTCACAAGAGTCGTGAGCATACAGTTTTTGGAGTCTCGATCCTTTAGAGCTTTTCGATCGGCGCCAAACGCAGCATCAGCCTCTTGGTCCCCTCGGAACCGAAGTCCACGGTCAGGACCGAGTTATGCCCCTTGTCCTGAATATCGACCACCTTGCCCAGGCCATACTGGTCATGGGCCACCCTGTCCCCCAGGGAGAAGTCCTGAATGGACAGTCCATTCGACTTGGGCTGGGCTGAGGCCCTGCCAGCGTGTGAGGTTGACGACGAGCTTGTCGTGCTCCGCCGGGTCGTAACCCTTCCATTTCTGGAGGAGCTACGAGAACCATATCCTGATGATCCGAACGAGCGCTGTGAGGAGGTCCGCGAGCGCCCGTATCCATTGCGTGCCGAACCAAAGCCGGAGCCGAACCCGCCGAATGAACGATGACCGAATGCGCGACCATCGCTTTCATCCTCGAAGCCGCCGAATTCGTCCTCGTCGTCACCCAGGTCCCAGCCTGCGCGCATCCGCTCATTGCCGGCCTGCCGACGCTTCCAGTCGATCAGATCGTCAGGGATGTCGTCAAGGAATTGGCTGGGCAGCATCTCATTGACCTGCCCCCACTGGGAGCGGACGGCCGCCCGGGTCAGATAGAGTCGACGCTTGGCACGGGTCACGCCCACATAGGCCAGTCGGCGCTCCTCCTGCATCTCATCGGTATCCTCAAGGCAGCGAGAGTGCGGGAAGGTTCCCTGTTCCATGCCGGTCAGGAAGACCACCGGATACTCCAGGCCCTTGGCCGTGTGCAGGGTCATCAGCGTCACCTTGCCCGAGTCGTCGCCCAGGCCCGGCAGCTGGTCCGAGTCGGCTACCAGTGCCGTGGTCTCCAGGAAGCCCGCCAGAGTAGCGTCGGGAGTCTTCTGTTCGAACTCGGCGGCCACGGACTGCAGCTGGCCAAGGTTCTCCAGCCTGGAGGCATCCTGCGGATCCACCGACTTGCGAAGTTCGTCCAACATGCCGGACTCCTCCAGAACCTTCTCAACAATCTGGGACGGCTTGGTATCGTGTTCTGCGGCAAAGTCAGTTAGGGAGGTAATCAGATCCCTGAAGGCCTTCATCCGCTTGACCATCAGCGTGGAGGCACCGGGCACCTCCTCGATATGCTGCACCCCCTCCCAGAAGGAGACCTGATGCAGATCCGCATAGGAGGTCGCCGCCGCCTCGGCACGTGCCGCCAGGCCCCGCTTGGGCACGTTGAGTATCCGCCGCATGTTCACATCGTCCTGGGGATTGGCGATGGCGTGCAGGTAGGCCAAGGCGTCCTTGATCTCCTTGCGCTCGTAGAAACGGGTCCCACCCACCAGCTGATAGGGCAGGCCAGCGTTGATGAGCCCCTCCTCCAAGGCGCGGGACTGGGCGTTGGCCCGGTACATGATGGCCATGTCGGAGTAGGGAATGCCCTCCTCGCTGCGCAGCCGGGCGATCTCGGTGGCGATCCAGGCAGCCTCCTGCTGGGCGTTGTCGGCGGCATAGCCCACGATGGGCTCCCCCTTGCCCAAGGCGGTCCAAAGCTTCTTGGGCTTGCGACCCTCGTTCTTGACGATGATGGCATTGGCTGCATCCAGTATGGTCTGGGTGGAACGGTAGTTCTGCTCCAGAAGGATGGTCCGGGCTCCGGGGAAATCCTTTTCGAAGTCCCTGATGTTGCTGATGTCAGCCCCTCGGAAGGCATAGATGGACTGGTCCGAATCCCCCACCACGGTGATCCAGGCCTGGTCCTGCTTGCCAGCATCGGCGCCGGCCAGCTCACGCATGAGCACGTACTGGGCATGGTTGGTGTCCTGGTACTCGTCCACCAGCACGTAACGGAAACGATGGTGGTAATACTGGGCCACCATCGGGGACTGCTGGAGCAGCTGGACCGTGCGCACGATCAGATCGTCGAAGTCGACGGCATTGGCCTGAGCCAGCCGATGCTCATACTCGGCGTAGATCACGGAGTAGAGCTCCTCCTCGTTGCCGAAGCGGGCGGTAATCTGCTGGCCGCGCTGCCCTGGCCGGTAGTCGGGGGCGTACTCCTGCAGCTGTGTGCGCCAATCCTGCAAATTGTTCTTGTAATCGGAGATGTGGCTCAGAATGTTTCTGGGGGTGTAGCGCTTCAGATCGATGTTGAGATCCTTGCCGATCAGTTTGATCAGGCGCTCGGAATCGGCTGTGTCATAGATGGTGAAGCCCGACCGCAGGCCGATTTCCTTGCCGTCCCGCCTCAGAATGCGCACGCAGGCCGAATGGAAGGTGGACACCCACATGCGGTCGGCCACGGGCCCGATCAGCCGGCGCAGACGCTCGCGCATCTCGGAAGCCGCCTTGTTGGTGAAGGTGATGGCCAGGATCTGGCTGGGCCAGGCGCTGAACTGGCTGAGAATCCAGGCAATCCTGCGGGTCAGCACCCTGGTCTTGCCCGAACCTGCGCCTGCGCCGATCAGCAGGGCCGGCCCCTGGTATTGCACTGCCTCGGCCTGCCGATCGTTGAGCCCCTTGAGCAGCTCCTTGGCGCTGCGCTGGATCAAGTCCGGTTCCTCGTTCACAAGCCACCTCTTGCCATCTGGTCTCGGTCACCGTCACAGGCCGGATGGCGCACACCCGGCAACCAACCATTTCTACCACAAAGCGGTGTCATCGACCTTGGCTCATGGGTTAGCCAGCAGACATAGAAGACCCCGTCCGCCTTGAGAATAGGGAAAGCGAACGGGGTTTGGTCGGGGAAGTCGAGATGACCCAGTCAGTTGCGCACTTGATCCTTGGCGTTGTTGACAGCCTCGGTAGCGCCCTGCTCAGCCTTGGCCTTGCCGACCTTGGCATCGGCCTTGGCCTGGTCCATCTTGTCGGAGGCGGCGTCCTTGGCGTCACCCAGCTTGTCCTGGGCAGCGTCCTTGGCGTCACCCATCTTGTCGGCAACGGCGTCCTTGGCATCGGATGCCTTGTCCATAACGGTGTCTTTTACATCGCCTGCGACGTCGGAAATCTTCTCGCCGGCAGACTTCATGGCATCCTTTGCATCATCCAGAATCCCCATATGGTCCTCCTTAGGTCCTTGAACGCACCGCTACGATGCGTGACCATTGCGGTCAATTTTCACTGTAACAGTCAGGGCCTTGAATCCGCGGATTGACGGGCTGACACGCCAGGAAGACACTCCAATCCGCTGGAGGTGAAACCTGGCGAATCAGGGCGGTCTGGCTACAGTCTCAGAACCGGGTTATCTTGGTGTCTATCCGTCGGGACCGTAGGGGCCCCGCTTTCATGACGACAAGGACGATGACATGCAGGAACTTGAGGAGCGAATCCGCCGCCAGGGCACGGTCAAGCCAGGCAACGTACTCAAGGTGGACGCCTTCCTCAACCATCAGTGCGACGTGCGACTCTTTGACCACATGGGCGCTGAATGGGCCCGCCTGTTTGCCGGTCACCGGATCGACAAGATTCTGACCATCGAGGCATCCGGCATCGGCATCGCCTGCCTGGCTGCCCGCCACTTCGGCGACGTGCCGGTGGTCTTCGCCAAGAAGACCCAGTCCATCAACCTTGACGGCGACCAGTACACGGCCCGCATCTACTCCTTCACCAAGCAGCGGGAGTACCCCGTCATCGTGGCTAAGCGCTTCCTCAAGGAAGGCGAGCATGTACTGATTCTTGACGACTTTCTGGCCAAGGGCAACGCCCTGCACGGTCTGATCGACATCTGCCATGATGCCAAGGTCGTCATCGAGGGCATCGGCATCGCCGTGGAGAAGGGCTTCCAGGAGGGGGGCCGAACCCTGCGCAAAGAGGGTTACAACCTCAAGTCCCTGGCCATCGTGGAAAGCATGGACCCGGACCAGGGCACCATCACCTTTGCTCAGAATACCGACTGAGCCGGTCGGAGCCCGGTCCGGGTCGCGGAGATAATAGGGTCAGTCCACCTGATGCTCGCTGGTGCCGCCCTCAAGGATGGTTTTTACATCGTTCAGGGAGATGTTGACCATGGCGGTCACGGCGGCATCGGTGTAGAAGCCGATGTGGGGCGAAACCTCTACGTTGGGCATGGCCTTGAGGGTCTCCAGGGCCTGGTTGTCGACCTTGGTTCCGCTCAGATCCTTTTCGAAGATGCCCGCCTCCCCCTCGATGGTGTCGATGGCGGCGCCGGCGATGGACTTGGTCTGCAGGGCCTCGATCAGGGCCGGGGTGTCCACAATGGGGCCGCGAGCGGCGTTGATCAGGAAGGCTGATGACTTCATGGCTTCCAGGGCCTGCGCGTTGATCAGATGGTGGGTGGTCTCGTCCAGCGGCGTATGGACGGTGACAATGTCGGCCCGCTTCAAAAGGGTGGGCAGATCCACATAGTCCAGGGTATCTGCCAGCTCGGGGCGGTGAACCGGATCGTTGGCGATGACGGTGGAACCCAGAGCCCGGAAGATCCTGGCCACAGCGGATCCGATCTTGCCGGCTCCGATGATCCCCACGGTCAGGTTGTGGATCTCGTGGGCCTGAAGCCCATCCCAGGTGTAGTCGTCATTGGCCTCGCGGGCGCTGGCCTCCCCCAGATGCCGGACCAGGCGCATGACCTGGGCCAGAACCAGTTCGGAGACGGACCGGGGCGAGTAGGCAGGCACGTTGGTGACGACCAGCCCGTTCTCTCGAGCGGCCTGCAGGTTGACGATGTCGTAGCCCGTGATCCGCAGGGTTAGCTGCTTGAGGCCATACTCCTTGAGCCGCTGGTAGAGTTCTGGCTCGGACAGGGCCGCATGTTGCTGGATGACGATGCCGTCGTAGCCCTTGATCATGTCCACGGTCTTCATCCCCAGATCGCGGTCTGTGGTATCCACTTGGATGTCATTGGCTTGCGCCCAAGCCTGAATGGCCTCCTGCTCGTCGGGGCGTACTGAATACATGAGAATACTGGTCATTTTTAGTCCTTGGTAACTGTCTTCGTTGATGGTTGTAATTTGAATCGTCAGAGATATCAGCCGCGATTTTCACGCATGTAGTCGCCAATCCGCTCCACGGCGGTATGCAGATCCTCCATGGAGGCTGCGTAGGAAATGCGGACGTAGCCTTCTCCCCCAGGTCCGAAGCTTGCTCCGGGTATTACCGCCACCTTGGCCTTACGAGCCAGGTCGTAGACGAAGCTCCAGCTGTCGCGCATGCCTTCGGGCAGTCGGGCGAAGATATAGAAGGCGCCCTTGGGGTCAATGACATCCAGACCGACCTCGGGCAGGGCCTTGACCAGATAGTCCCGCCGCTTGCGGTAGGCCTCGCGCATCGGATCCGTGTCATTCATGCCCTTGGTCAGAGCCTCCTGGGCCGCATACTGGGCATTGGTGGTTACCGAAGTGATGGTGAATTCGTTGACCTTGCTGATCTGGTCAATAACGTCGGCGGGGCCAGCGGCGATGCCGACCCGCCATCCGGTCATGGCATGGGATTTGGAAACCCCGCCAAGCACGACCGTCTGCTCGGGCAGGATGGTGCCCATGGAGACATGGGTGCCCTGGTAGGTCAACTCGGCGTAGATCTCATCGCTGAGCACAAAGAAGCCGTGCTTGCGCGCCACCTGGGCCAGAGCCTCCAGATCTTCTCGGGCATAGGTCACGCCGGTGGGGTTGGTCGGATAGTTGAGCACCAGGGCCTTGACCGGACCATCGCTGTTTTCGATGGCGGCCTCCAGCTTGTCCGGCTTGAGAATGAAGCCGTCATCGGAGGTGTCGACGAAAACGGTCTTGGCGCCGCTCAGCTGGGCGATGGGGATGTAGAGAGGGAAGATGGGTGTGGGCAGGATGACCGTGTCGCCCGGGTTGATCATGGCGGTAAGACCCGAGAAGATGCCCCCGGTGGCCCCGGCCGTAATCACCATTTGGGTGTCGGGGTCGTAGTCCAGCCCGTACTTGGCGTGTAGATAATCGGCTGCCGCCTTGCGCAGACTGGGCATACCGCGACTCTCGGTGTAATGACTGTGGTTGTCCTGGATGGCCTGGATGCCCGCCTGCTTGACGTGCTCAGGAGTAAAGAAGTCCGGCTCCCCAAGAGTCAGCTTCACGATGCCGTCTATTCCGGCGATCTCCTTGTTGAACTCGAGAATGTCGCTCGGCGCCAGAGCTTTGACTCTGGCATTCATATGATCCGCCAATGTCATTGGCTTGTCCTTTCCCATGCGGTTATTACAACCATTGTCGCTGGTGCTGCCCTACCGACTATGCGATGACGATGCACGGGAAATGCTGTCGACGACTGCAGGGCCGGTGGGTTCCGATCCGTGCAACCGTTCCTACAAGGCACGCGGCGTCACAGATCGAATCCGTGCCACCAATAGGTAAATCGTGTGCCCTGCATGCTGAAACCTCCTGCGGAATCTACAATCAGCATTGATAGTAAGCGTACAGCGAAGTTTCAACAATCATACGAGCGCGACCATTATTTGACCAAACGCTTGTGCACTAGCAAGCAGTGCAATTCCCTCGATTGCAGAGGTTCGCCTATTCCTCTAACAGACGCATGGCAGCCTGGGAATCCGTAATCAGCACATTGGCATAGCCGCCCAGAAGCGCCGCACGCATGGATGCTATCTTGGAAGGCCCTCCCGCCACCAATATGGAACATGGCTTCTTGCGCAACCGATCAAGCTGTATCCCCACCGTTCTCGCGTTAATGCCATCATCCGCAATGGAGCCGTCGGGAGCTATAAATCGTGAAAGCACATCGCCGACAGCCTTATGCTGCAGCATGGTGATCTCTCTGCGGGAGAGATATCCCAGTTTGAAAAGCATGGCATCGTCACGAACGGTTCCGCAGGTAAACACGGCGATATCGGTCCGTTCCCCCTGACGAACAATCTCGTCGATGAAACGATCCTTGAGCACAATATCCCGAGTCAAGGCATTGTCGAAAATGACCGGCAAGGGCAGCACTGTGGTGGTGGTGCCGAAGGCCATGCCGAATTTCAGGGCGATATCCGCAGCATAGTTGTTGAAATCGGACGCGGAGACACTCCCCTTCAACTGCACCACCGATACATCCTTGTGCTCATTGGGCCGCAGATGATCGGCTACGGCCTTGAGGGTCCTCCCCCAACTGATGCCCAACCGGTCGTGATCACCGACAATCTCGGCCAGGTAATCTGCTGTAACCGTGCCCAGTTTGTCCCTGATGGCGTCTTCGTCACCGGTCGAGTCATAGGTGAGTTTGACCTCGCGCAGGCCGAAAGCCACTTTGAGCCTTCTGGCCAGGGACTCCAAATCAGCCTGAGGATCAGTTATGAGCACGCGGACCAGCCCCTCCTGCCTGGCGAATGCCAGAAGACGCGAAACCGTGGGACGGGAAACATTCAGTCTGCGGGCGATGGCGCTCTGGCCTAAGCCCTCCTCGTAATACCAATGGCAGACTGTGACAGCTTGATTCCTGTGCTGTTCATCGTCGATCATGAAACCTTCCCTTCTCCTGATTGTGCGGAACCAACATGCAAAAGAAATTCATGGCCAGCTGGTGATTGAGCTCTCCTTTTTGAACATATGTTCATCTTAGCATTTTACTTCTGTGCATTCACTGTTACAGTGAGGCCCACAAGGAGGTAACAACCATGCAGATCAATCGCCTCATCGATCACACACTGCTCAAACCGGACGCAACGCTGGCGCAGATCGACCAGGTCATCGACGAAGCCCTGGACAATCATTTCTATTCGGTCATGGTCAATCCCTACTGGGTTTCCCACGTCCATGAGCGGGTGAAGGGGTCGGATGTCCTGACTGCCTGCGTCATCGGCTTCCCCTTGGGCGCCAACACCACGGCAACCAAGGTCGCCGAAACCCAGGATGCCATCGCGAACGGTGCCGATGAACTGGATATGGTGATCAACATCGGCGAAATGGCAGGTGGCCGGGAAGACCTGGTTGCCAAGGACATTCGTGCCGTCGTCGAGGCGGCCCATCAGGCAGGAAAAGTGGTCAAGGTCATCATCGAGACCGCCCTGCTTAGCGATGAGCAGATCGCAAGGGCCAGCGTGCTGGTGGCCGATGCGGGCGCCGATTTCGTCAAAACATCCACCGGATTTGCCAGCCGCGGCGCCAGTGTGCACGACATCGAAATCATTAAAGAAGCAGTCAAGGGAAGAATCCACATCAAGGCCGCCGGCGGCATTCACACCCGGCAGGAGGCCGAGGCCCTGATCAACGCAGGTGCCGAACGCCTGGGCACCAGCTCAAGCATGGCCATCATCGGCAAGGCCTGACTTCGGCATCCGGGGGCCAACCCCCGGGCCGACTCTTATATTCTCGGCGGGCGCAGCGCAGCGGCCGCCGAATGCAAACCCAAGGAGGGGTTATGCAATCGCCAACCTTTCATCTGTTCAAACTGCACGCACAGGAATTGGATGATGGATACCTGGACAGGACGCCAATGCTCCAGTACATCCTCCTCTCCTGCCTATTCCCCCTTTGGGGAGCAGCCGCCAGTCTCAATGATATACTCATAACCCAATTCAAAACCATCTTCACGCTGTCCAATGTTGCCAGCGCCTTTGTGCAGACGGCCTTCTATCTTGGCTATTTTCTGATTGCCATACCGGCTTCGCTCATCATCAAGAAGACCTCATACAAGGTCGCCATCATGATCGGCCTTTCGCTGTACACCATCGGATGCTCAATCTTCTTCCCAGCCTCGCGCATGGCCACCTACGGATTCTTCCTGATTGCCCTGTTCGCCTTGGCCTGCGGCTTGAGCTTCCTGGAGACCTCGGCCAACACCTTCAGCTCACTGATGGGCCCGAAGAAGTATTCCACCCTGCGGCTGAACATCTCTGAAACCTTTTACCCGTTGGGTGCCATAGCCGGCATACTGCTGGGCAAATATCTGATCTTCGGTGCCGGCCAAAGCCTGGAAAGGCAGATGAAGGGACTTCACGGACAGGCCCGCATCGCCTTCGGCGAGCGCGCCCTTCAGCATACGCTGCTGCCTTACAAATACATCATCTTCGTTCTCTTGGTCGCCCTGGTGCTTTTCGCACTGACGCAATTCCCCTCAGGCAAGCCCAAGGTGGATCCGACCAAACAGCAGCCTCAGGCGCGCATCGGTGAGACACTGGTCTATCTCGCGCATAACCGCCGCTTCCTTTGGGGCATTTTCACCGAGTTCATGTATGTGGGCATGCAGACGGCCGTGTGGTCCTTCACCATCAGGTTGGCCATGGAACTCAATTCCTCGATCAACGAACGCTCGGCATCGACCTTCATGGTCTACAGCTACGCCGCCTTCTTCATAGGCAAGGTCATTGCCAACTTCATGATGAAGTCCATGCACCCCGCCCGGGTCCTGCAGTGGTTCTCGGCATTCGGACTGGCCGCTCTGGTCTACATCCTCCTGGTGCGCAACATGAGCGCCGTCTATGCGGCCATTATCGTCTCGGGCCTGTTCGGACCCTGCTGGGCCACCATCTACTCCCAGACCTTGGATACGGTGACCGACAAACGCCACACGGAAACAGCGGGAGCCATCATCGTCATGTCCATTGTGGGCGGGGCCTTCATCCCAGTAGCGCAGGGATTCGTCGCGGACATCTCGAACATGTCCCTGTCCTTCCTGGTCGATGTGATCTGCTTCGCGGTCGTCTGCGTTTATTCCACAGCAAAGATGCGTGCCTTCAAGGCTGAAGGCGCTCGAGAAAACCAATGAAAGGAAAACCAATCATGCAACAACTTCATCTCAATCATGACATGTTCGGCCCTGCCGAATTCACCCTCTATGAGGACGATGATTTCAAAGCCGTCACCTTCACCTACCCATCAGGAGTTGAAGCGGTCCGCATGGAGAACTCGCGCGGCCAGCTCACCGTCCTGCCCTATATGGGCCTGATCATCTGGGATGCGGTCTTCGACTCCATCAGCCTGAAAATGAAGGACATGTTCTCGCAGCCCCTGCCCGGCACCGCCATAGCTGATACCTACGGCTGCTTCCAGTTCACATCGGGACTCCTGGGCGGAGGAACACCAGCCCCGGAGGACGACTATCAGCTTCACGGCGAGGCTCCGACCAGCCGTATGGACAGCGCCTGGCTGGGATTCGAAGAAGGAACCATGTCAATACATGGGCAATTCGAATATGTCAAAGGGTTCGGCGACCACTACCTGAGTCGGCCGTCCGTAACATTGCATGCGGATTCCGGACTCTTCGACATCGGCCTGGAGGTCACCAACCTCTCCAACTACCAGACCATGCCTCTGCAATACATGTGCCATATGAACTACGCCTACGTGCATGACGGGCATATGGAGCAGAACGTGCCTGACGAGGCTTTCCGTCTGCGCCAGACAGTTCCCGCCCACGTCCATCCCACCCCGCAATGGCTGGCCTACAACGAAGAGCTCAAGGCAAGCGGCGAGCTGATCAACGACCTGAACGACGAAAGCCACTACGATCCTGAGATCGTCTTCTTCTCCCAGAACCTGACCCACTTTACGGATATGGCCGAGTTTCGGCTCCATCTGAATGCCGAGCACAACTTCCTGACGCGGTTCAGCACGGAGCAATTCCCCATCGTCACCCGCTGGATCCTGTACAACGCCGACCAGCAGGTGGCGGCCTTCGCTTTGCCCGGCACCAGCACGCCCGAGGGCCGTGCCGCCGCTGAGAAGGCGGGCACCCTGATCCATCTGAAGCCTCAGGAAACACGTTCATTCCTGGTGACCACCGGCCTGGAAAGGTAAAAGCATTATGGCTGACATCACTGTCATCGGTTCCAATATGTACGAGCTGACCACCTTTGTCGATCGCATGCCGGTGGAAGGAGAGACTGTAGAAGCTCCTGAATTCGCGATGGGATTCGGCGGCAAGGGGGCCAACCAGGCCATCGCCGCCGCCCGCTTGGGTTCACAGGTCAACTTCATCACCATGGTTGGCAAGGACGAGTTCGGCAGACAGCAGCTGGAGAATTATCGCAGCAACGGCATCAGATCCGATGGGATCGGCATCGCTGATGGGAGCAGCGGCGTGGCGCCTATCTTTGTGGACACCAGCGGCGACAATCGGATCCTGATCGTCAAAGGCGCCAACAAGCAGCTGACCCCTGCCGCCTTGGACAGTAAAAAAGACCTGATCAAGGGGTCGAAACTGGTCGTTCTCCAACAGGAGATCGCCCTGGAGACCAACTACCATGCGATTGAACTGGCAGAGGATTACGGCGTGCCTGTCCTGCTGAACCCTGCGCCAGCCAATGACGATCTGAACAGCGACTATGTCTCCAGAGTGGCCTTCTTCGCACCGAATGAGACCGAGCTGGCCACGCTCACCGGAATGCCCACAGGGACCTTGGACGAGATCAAGGCCGCAGCACGGAACTTGGTTAAGCGCGGGGTAGGCAACCTGATTGTCACCATGGGCGGCAAGGGCGCCCTCTGGGTCAGCGCCGACCAGGAGCTTCTGGTGCCTGCGGTCACGGTTGAAGCTGTGGATACCACTGGCGCCGGCGATGCCTTCATCGGCTCGTTCGCCCACTACTACACGCAGGGCGAGGATGTGCCAACAGCTCTGGGCCACGCCAACAGATACGCTGCAATCAGCGTCACACGCCGCGGTACCCAGAAGGCTTATCCAACAGCCGCCGAGCTGAACGACCTCCTGCAGGAAAGGGTGCAGGTATAAGGTTTTCGCCATGGTCGCATTGCCAGATGTGGACGGGTAGACCGCCCTCATCTGGCTTTTTATGTCCTCACTGCGAAAAGCTGTCATATACTGTGCCTCAAAGAGAGGCAGGAGTCACGATTCACAGACACCAGCCAGAAGGGGTGATGAACATGCCCAATCGAGTGGCGCTGGTCACCGGAGCAACAAGCGGCATAGGATTTGAAACAGCTCGAATGCTCGCCGATCATGGATACAAGGTATATGCTGCAGGACGACGAGTCGAACGACTGAAGCCACTGGCCGACAAGGGCGTGACAGCCGTGCAGATGGACCTGACCGATTCTGCATCCATTGAGAGGGCCGTCACACGAATTCTACAGAATGAAAAGCGGGTCGATCTGCTGGTCAACAACGCCGGCTACGGCTCCTATGGCCCGGTCGAGCAGGTCTCCATTGATGAGATCCGTCGACAATTCGAAGTCAACCTCTTCGGCCTCGCCCGATTGACCCAGCTGGTGCTGCCTGCCATGCGCCGAGCCAGAAACGGCCGGATCGTGAACACCTCATCCATGGCAGGCCGAATGGTCACCTATATGGGTGCCTGGTACCATGCCACCAAGTATGCTCTTGAAGCCTTCAGCGACGCTCTGCGTATGGAAACCCGCCCCTTCGGCATTGATGTGGTCCTGATCGAGCCCGGAGCCATCGCCACCAACTGGGGCGCAATAGCCGCCGACCATCTCCAGAAGGTAACCCGCAAGAGCGCCTATCAAAAGTCAGGGTTCCGCGCTGCTGCCGGGTTGCGCAAGCTATACTCCAGCAGGCATTTGACCCCACCATCAACCATTGCCAAGGCCATCGTCCATGCCTCGACGGTACGCCATCCCCATCCACGCTACCTTCTGGGCTTCGGCGCCAAACCCCTGGTCGCCCTTCATGCCCTGCTCCCCACTCGTGCCTGGGACTACCTAATGGTGCATGCGAAGGACCTTTAGATGAAAAAGATATCAGAGCAATATTCCTTAGCAGCGAATGCTTGCAAGGAGGTTTGGACTCGAAGAAATTAAGACTCGCCGACCCCTGCAGAGCCAAACGGGCAGCCAGCAAGGGATGCTGTCGAACAGGAACAACATAGTTACAACAAGATCCCTTGCTAATTGTCTGGATGCTGAATTCTCAAGCCTCCAAAGCTCGCGCTCCCAGTAGTGCCTGCTCGGCCGCCATGGGAACTCGTCCCAATCCATCCAGACCGACGTTGAGCAGGTAGTTGATGCCGTACTTGTTCAGATGGGCCTTGTAATCGTGAATGGTTTGCGGGCTCTTCCAATTTTGGTCATGATACGAGAATCCCCAGGAATCGTTGATGGTCCCGGCAGTCTCGTAGAGACCAAGCTTTGAGGGCTTGAATCCTTCGATCGAGTTGTAATCGACATTTCCATCCGAAGCGGCCTTGTCGCTGGCATCCGAATCTTCAGGAATCTCGTTGTCCCCCAAAGAGACATAGTCGTAGCGGCCGTTGCCCAGCCTGGAATTGATCAGGCAGTCGGGCTGCAGACGCTTGACCGTATCGTAAATGGTCTGGCTCTGCTCATCGCTGAGGGTCATAGGAACATCAAACCAGGCAACCGAGATCTCTCCATAGTTGCTCATGATCTCTTCGATCTGCGGCAGGATCTTATGCTCGAACGCCCGGTCGTAGTTCTTCTCCCCTGTGAAGTCCCAGCTGTTGTCCCAGGTGGTGCCCGCTGTCTCGATATCGTTCGAGAGGTATCCGCCGCCATCCGGTTCATGCCAGTCCAGGTCCTGCGAATAGTAGAGTCCAAATCGTAGACCAGCCTTGCGGCAGGCCAATGACAGCTCGCCGATCACATCCCTGTGGAAGGGCGTCGCGTCATAAACATTGTAAGGATCCACCAGCGACCGGTACATGGCGAAGCCATCATGGTGTTTTGTGGTGACGACCAGGTACTGCATGCCGCAGCGCTTGGCCAGGTCAACTATGGCATCCGCGTCGAAATAAATCGGATTGAAGGCCTGGGTCAGACGTTCATACTCCTTGTTGGGAATCTGGAGCTTGGATTGGATCCATTCCGCATAGTTGCTTGACGACTTTCCCTGGTACTCCCCTCCCAGGAGTGAATAGAGACCCCAGTGAATCATCATTCCGTACTTGGCCTGCTTGAACCATTCCACGGTATCGCTCATTATTTACCTCTGTTTCTGCTGATTGATACGAGTCGCAATGACCACTCTCAGATGGTCAGCTTGTCCTTCTTGACGACGAAGGCATCGTAAAGGGCCAGAATCACATAGCAGATTCCTGCACACATGATCATGAAACCCGGGTCTTTATTGCCAAGCACCCCGCCTAGGACCTGGAAGAAATAGGGAGCCACCAGGGAGCCGACGTTGATGCCGATTAGGATGATCGAAGTGGTCAGGTTCATGGAGCCCTTGGGCGAATAGGCCACCATGCGAGCTGTCAGGGCTGGATTGATGATGCCATTGCAGAACCCTGCCACCAGGACCAGAACCAGCAAGATCGGAATGGAGTTGGTGAAGGGCATGGCAATCATGACCACTGCCGTCAGCACCTCGAAGATGAAGACAGTGTATCGTCCGCACCACTTGGCGAGCTGTTCGAAAGCGATGCCTGAGATAATCGAGCAAAGTACCAGGAAACCGAAGATCCTGGTGGCATCGGCTGCAGAGCCTATGTGTGAATCGACCATATGGCTGGCCAGTTTCAGGGAGATAGCCGAGTAAAAGAGGCAGACGAAGAGGAAGAGGATAGCCAGCTGGATGACACCACCGTTGGTGGACGGCTTGATGGAGGTGTCCTCCTCAACCTCCTTGCCGTCCTCCACGATGACTCGGTCAAGCCGCTTGGGGACGAAAAGGGAGACGAGGACGATTGGCACGATCAGGAAAAGGAAGACTAGATAAGTGGCATGCCAGGAGATGTTGATCAGGAATCCTGCAATGAAGAGCATGATTGAATCGCCGATGGCACCGACGGAGTTCCTCCAACCCAGGAGCCTGTTTCTGATTTTCTCAGGGAAGACATCAGTGATGTAGGAGACGCTCAGCGGGGTGAAGATGCCCATGCCCACGCCGAACATGGCCCTCGACAGGAAAATGGCCGGGTAGTTGTAGAAGAAGGCAGGGATGACTCCGAAGACCAAGGAGACGATGAGCCCCAAAAGGACCGTGTACTTCTTGCCCAGCTTGTTGGATATGAGGCCGCTGACCACGGTCCCCAGCAGAACGCCTCCCGTAGGGATGACGACCAACAGCTCGACGTTGGCCTCTGAGATGTTGGAAAAGTACTGCTTCATCAACGGGATTGTCCCTGAGACGGCATTGGAAACCGACATCAGGAACGATATGGACAAGATGCCCAACATCAAAATCGGTGAACTGGTGTTCACCTGTTTCTCTTTTGACTCCATGAAAGTCCCTTCCTCGGAACTGTCATCGCATTCGCATTTACGATGGCGAGTGATTGATTCACTCATGTACTGCAAACAACTTGATTCAATGGACCATCTTGGTCCCGAACTATTTCAATAGATAATAGTTTGTTAATAGTATATATCAAATTGGAAACTATACATGCCGAAGGTGTTGCGTCAGGCCGAATCGGCTGGATCTGCCATCCAGTGATCACCAAACTAATTGTTGGAACTCGGCCTTTTAAATCAGCCTTAAGGCATGTATGCAAAATCTCATACTTATCAGAAGATTGGAGCGCTGACAAGACATTCCGAAACAAAAGTATCTTTATTAATTATCATTGACAGAAGAGATAAGGCAGAGGACATCGTTGCTGTCTGCATGCGGGCGAGGTAAGCCCGCTACTGACGGCTGTCCCCTCAGGAGCATGGTCCATCAGCTCGATCATTCATCGACCGGCTGAGGTCTCGCCTGCTCTTCTGCTTTACAACAGTTTCTGTGCTCCACCCAAGAGCAGTCAACGACCGCACCGACAGAAAGAACCAAGGAAATGAGTGATTCATCCCCACAGATAGTCATCCACGATCAGTCCACCTGGGCCTCTATTGCTACATGGCGGATGGCCTATGAAGGGATGGTCAAGTCAAGTTCCGGTCTTGAGGAGGGTGGCCAGGCAAGCGATGCTGTCGAGGCGCTGATCCGAGAGGTTGAGGCCAACCCCGATTACACCTCCGTCGGTTATGGAGCTTTGCCCAACCGGGAAGGTGAGATGGAGATGGACGCCGCCTTCATGGACGGGAACAGCATGGCAATGGGCGCTGTGGCCGGCATCCAGCATGTACTCCATCCCATATCAGTGGCCAGGCAGCTGAGTCGACGCCATACCAGCAGCTTTCTGGTCGGGCAAGGGGCGACTCGTTACGCCCAGGTCAGCGGGTTCGAAATGCGCAATATGCTGACGGACAGAGCCAGAAAGCGTTGGGAGTTGGAAGCCGCCAAGACCACGACACCGGAGTCTGCCGGCCCCTATCGAGGGCACGATACGGTCGGGGCCATCTCCTTGGATGCACACGGTTCGATGGCTGCCGGTACATCAACATCGGGGCTCTTCATGAAGGAACCTGGCAGAGTAGGCGATTCTCCCCTACCCGGCTCGGGCTTTTATGTGGATAGCGCCATCGGAGGGGCGGCCGCCACCGGGCTGGGAGAAGACATCATGAAAGGGTGCCTCTCCTATCGGATCGTCGCCCTGATGGGAAGCGGCTTGAGCCCGCAGGAAGCCTGCGATTCCGCGGTCTACGGATTTGACGATCTCCTGAGGAACCGCTACGGCAAGGTAGGCGAGATCTCTATGATCGCTCTCAACACAAGAGGGGAATGGGGGGTCGCCACCAACGTGGAATTCACCTTCTGCACAGCCCAGAAGGGCGAGCAGATACGCGTACTCATGGCCAATCCGGACGGCAAGGGCGGAACACGAATCGAACCAGTGGCCAAGGAATAGTTGCAGGAATATGAACGCTTGCTGAAGGCGTTCGTCAAATCACCGCTTATCATTCTTGACTGATTAGTCAACTAATGCTATCTTGACGGGCATGGGTCGCAAGAGAAGTTTCGATGATGATGAGGTACTTGCCCGTGCCCGCGAGGTTTTCCTGGAGCATGGCTATGAGGGCACATCGATTGATGCTCTCGTCGAGGCCACGGGTCTGCTCCGGGGCAGTCTCTACGGTGCTTTCGGCAGCAAGCGTGGCATGTTCGTGGCTGCGCTACGTGATGCAACGGATTCGGAGTCGCGCGATTCGGGAGTGCTCAATCTGGTATTGGTGGCACTCATGGAGCTGTCAGATCATGATCTTGAGGTTCGTGGGCTGGTCAGGGATTACCTTGCGAAGCTGTCCAGCTCGGGATCGGGAGATACTAATGCTGTGGCCCTTGACATCGCCACGCTCCTTGGCGAGACGCTGCTACAGCGTGCACACATTCGGCTGCAGTCTGATGATGAAAGAAGCGAGTCATGAACAACAAGGTGGCAATTGTCGGGCGGACGCTGGAAGTTGAACCGCAGGGCTTGGATAAGATGTGGTCGTTCAAGGGGAAACTGGCCGTGCCGCTTGAGCATGTTCTGGGTGCGAGCGAGGATCCGGGCATTCTTGATGATGCCAAAGGCCTGCGTGCGCCCGGCCTTCATGTTCCCGGTAAATGGGCCGGCACATACATTGAGCACGGGGAAAAGACATTCTGGAATGTCACCAGACCGGAAAGTCCCATTGTCATCCAACTCAAGGGTGAGCGCTATGACCGACTGGTGCTCGGGGTGGAACATCCCCGCGAGCTGGTCAACCGAATCAATGCGGCCATTACAAAGCAGTAAACAATGAATTGCAGCACCTGAGTTCTTCCATCGACTATCGACATTCAATAGCCCGAGAACCGAATAACTGGGCCGACAAGTCATATGTGACTATACTGTCTTGGACGTATTGCCGTATGGCTTGTCGGCCTAGATGCTCACTCCCACTCGATGGTTGCCGGAGGCTTTGAGGTGCAGTCCAGGACAACACGGTTGATGCCCGAGCACTCGTTGGTAATGCGTGTGGAAATAGTGGCTAGCACGTCATAGGGCAGGCGCGTCCAGTCAGCGGTCATGGCGTCCTCTGAGGAAACTGGACGCAACACAATCGGCGAGCCATAGGTGCGCTCGTCTCCCTGCACACCTACCGAATGCACATTGGCCAGCAGCACCACCGGGCACTGCCAGATCTGCCGATCCAGCCCAGCCTTGGACAGCTCTTCGCGGGCAATGGCGTCCGCCTCGCGCAGGGTCTTCAAACGCTCCCGGGTGATCTCGCCGATGATACGGATGCCCAGACCGGGGCCCGGGAAGGGCTGACGCCAGACAATCTGGTCAGGCAGGCCCAATTCGGTGCCGATGGCCCGAACCTCATCCTTGAAGAGGGTGCGCAGAGGCTCGATCAGCTGGAACTTGACGTCCTTGGGCAGACCGCCCACATTGTGATGGGACTTGATATTGGCCGCTCCGTCTCCGCCGCCCGACTCGACCACATCAGGGTAGAGCGTGCCCTGCACCAGGAACTTGACCTCCTTGCCGGTCTTGCCGGCCTCCTCGATCACCTGTCGCTGAGCCTTTTCAAAGGTACGGATGAACTTCTCCCCGATGATCTTGCGCTTGCGCTCGGGCTCGGAAACACCCTTGAGCGCGGTCAGGAAGTCTTCTGAGGCATCCACCGCAATCAGCTTGATGCCAGTGGCGGCCACGAAATCATGCTTGACCTGCTCGGCCTCCCCCTTACGCAGCAGACCGTGATCCACAAAGACGCAGGTCAACTGGTCGCCGACGGCCCTGTGGACCAGGGCAGCTGCCACTGCTGAATCGACGCCGCCCGACAGGCCGCAGATGACCTGGTCATCACCCACCGTGCGACGAATCTTCTCCACCTGTTGCTCGATGATGCCCGAGGCGTTCCAGTCCGACAGCAGTCCAGCGCACTGATGCAGGAAGCGGTCGATCAGGTCCTGCCCCAGAGGGGTATTGGTCACTTCGGGATGCCACTGGACCCCATACAGCCCCCGGGAAGGATCCTGCATGGCCGCCACCGGAGCACCTTCGGTATGCGCCAGAACCTCAAAGCCCTCAGGCGCACGATTGACGGCAACGCCATGGCTCATCCATACATCCTGCCGGGCGGGCGAATCCTGCAGTATTCCCTTAGCATTGTCGATAAAGGCCTCGGTCTTGCCGTACTCCCCAAGGGCCGCCTTGTCCACCTCACCGCCCAGCTCATGAGCCATGACCTGGAAGCCGTAGCAGATGCCCAGCACGGGCACCCCCGCCTCGAAAATCCTCTTGTCTATGGTAGGTGCCCCGTCCACGTAGACGGATGCAGGTCCGCCGGAAAGGATGACCGCCTTGGGATCCTTGGCCAGCATCTGGTCCAGGCTCATCGAATGAGGCACCAGCTCGGAGTAGACCCCCGCCTCCCTGACTCGACGAGCGATCAGCTGGGCGTATTGCGCACCGAAATCGACCACCAGGACGGGACCCTGTGCCATAAGACTCCTTATATATATGTATGCTGTATCTGTCGTGGATGCCCGGGAGCGACGATTCGAGGCCCTCGAACAAGTCCAGTATGGTTGCAGTTTTCGACAATGCTACCGTCGTTGAGCCCAGATCGGCAGCCTCAACGGAAGTTCGTATCTGCAAGCAGACAATTCCCTCGCATTTTCTCACAAGAGCGAACACACACTGCAAGAAAACGTTCAGAAAAGTCTGCTCGTTCACGTACCATGTAGGCATTGGGTACGGACCCGACAGATGCCTGGAATGACACTGTACAAGCCCGTAACCGAGGTAAATAAACAATCGCACTAAAGTGCAGGAGTACACATGACGAATCCTGTTATCGGCACCCCTTGGGCGAAGCTGGAGACCCCAATCGCCGAGGAGACCCTCGAGGCCGTCGACAAGTATTGGCGGGCGGCCAACTATCTTTCCATCGGACAGATTTATCTTCGCAGCAACCCCCTGATGAAGGAGCCCTTCACTCGGGAGGATGTCAAGCATCGTCTGGTCGGCCACTGGGGCACCACCCCCGGCCTGAACTTCCTGCTGGGCCATATCAACCGTCTGATCGCCGACCATCAGCAGAACACCGTAATCATCATGGGCCCCGGCCACGGCGGCCCCGCCGGCACCTCGCAGTCCTACCTGGATGGCACCTACAGCGAGTACTACCCCAAGATCACCAACGATGAGGCTGGCCTGCAGAAGTTCTTCCGCCAGTTCTCTTACCCGGGTGGCATCCCCTCCCACTTCGCGCCTGAGACCCCCGGATCCATCCACGAGGGCGGCGAGCTGGGCTATGCCCTCTCCCACGCTTATGGCGCCATCATGAACAACCCCAGCCTCTTCGTGCCCTGCATCGTGGGCGACGGCGAGGCCGAGACCGGCCCTCTGGCCACCGGCTGGCAGTCCAACAAGCTGGTCAACCCCCGCACCGACGGCATCGTCCTGCCCATCCTGCACCTGAACGGCTATAAGATCGCCAACCCGACCATTCTCTCGCGCATCTCCGACGAAGAGCTGCATGAGTACTTCCATGGTATGGGTTATGAGCCCTTCGAGTTCGTTGCCGGATTCGACGATGAGGATCATCTGTCCATCCACCGTCGCTTCGCCGACATGCTGGAGACCGTCTTCGACAAGATCTGCGACATCAAGGCCCGGGCAGAAACCGACGACATGACCCGTCCCTTCTACCCCATGATCATCTTCCGCACCCCCAAGGGCTGGACCTGCCCCAAGTTCATCGACGGCAAGAAGACCGAGGGCTCCTGGCGCGCCCACCAGGTGCCGCTGACCTCCGCACGCGACACCGAGGCCCACTTCCAGGTCCTCAAGAACTGGCTGGCCTCCTACAAGCCTCAGGAGCTTTTCGACGAGAAGGGCGCCCTGCGTCCCGAGGTCACCAGCTTCATGCCCAAGGGCGACCTGCGCATCGGCGAGAACCCCAACGCCAACGGCGGACGTCTGCTCAAGCCGCTGGAGCTGCCTGACATCCACGACTACGAGATCGACGTCAAGAAGCACGGCCATGGCTGGGGCGCCACCGAGGCCACCCGCGTTCTGGGTTACTACACCCGCGACGTGCTGGCCAAGAACCCCACCGATTTCCGCATCTTCGGGCCTGACGAGACGGCCTCCAACCGTCTGGCTGCCGCCTACGAAGTGACCAACAAGCAGTGGGATGCCGACTACCTGTCGGAGCTGACCGACGAGCATATGGCCCATACCGGCCAGGTCATCGAGCAGCTCTCCGAGCACCAGATGGAAGGCTTCCTGGAGGGCTACCTGCTGACCGGACGCCACGGCATCTGGAGCTCCTACGAGTCCTTCGTGCACGTCATCGACTCCATGATCAACCAGCACGCCAAGTGGCTGGAGGCCACCGTCCGCGAGATCCCGTGGCGCAAGCCCATCGCCGGACTGAACCTCCTGGTCACCTCGCACGTCTGGCGTCAGGACCACAACGGGTTCTCCCACCAGGATCCCGGCTTCGTCGACATCCTGCTGAACAAGAACTTCAACAACGATCACGTGGTCAACATCTACTTCCCCGCCGACGCCAACATGCTGCTGAACGTGGGCGAGCGTTGCTACAAGTCGACCAACTGCATCAACGCCATCTTCGCCGGCAAGCAGCCCGCCGCCACCTACCAGAGCGTGGACGAGGCCGCCGCCGAGCTGGAGAAGGGTGCCGCCCGCTGGGATTGGGCATCCAATGCCAAGGATGCCGAGGATGCTGATGTGGTCATCGCCACTGCAGGTGACATCCCCACCCAGGAGGCCCTGGCCGCCGACGACATGCTGCAGAAGCTGGGCCTCAAGGTCCAGTTCGTCAACGTGGTCGATCTGCTGAAGATCCAGGACACCGAGGAGAACGATCAGGCCCTGTCCGACGAGGAGTTCACCGAGCTCTTCAGCAAGGACAAGCCGGTCCTATTCGCCTTCCACGCCTACCCCGGCTCCATCTACCGCCTGATTCACGGACGCCCCAACCACGACAACTTCTCCGTGCACGGCTACGAGGAGCAGGGCTCCACCACCACGCCGTTCGACATGGTGCGCGTCAACAACATGGACCGCTGGTGCCTGGCCGCCTCCGCCCTGAAGCTGGTGGACGCCGGCAAGTACGCCGACCAGATCGACAAGTGGACCAAGTTCCGCGACGAGGCCTTCCAGTTCGCCGTGGACAAGGGCTACGACCACCCCGATTACACCGATTGGGTCTGGCCTGATGCCAACCGCGCCGGCCAGGAGACCATCTCCGCCACCGCCGCGACCGCCGGAGACAACGAGTGATACGCTGATCCGACTCTGGAACCGCCCGTCATGCGCAGCCCGCATGGCGGGCGGTTTCTGTATACTGGACAAGGTTGTGAACAAAGCAGTCATCAAGGCAACCACGTCCGGACAGGAGAAGACACAGTGAGTCTTGCAAGCATCACCATCATCAGCCCAGAAGCCGCCAACGGCCGCAATGTCGTGGCCTACGGCCTGACCAAGGCCCTGAGCGCCAAAGCCAAAACGGCCGTATTCAGGCCAATCGCCTGCAGGAAGCACCCATTGACCCCGGAACTGGTTGCAGCCAGCTCGTTCCCCGACACTGATCCAGAGATCTGCCGTGGCAAGTGCCCCGGGCACGCCACTGAGGATCCCATGCAGACCCGGGCCGATGTCCTCAATGCCTATGACGGGCTGGTGGAGGCCACCCATCCCGAGCGCGTCCTGATCGTGGGCAGCGATGCCTCAAAGCTCTTCGACCCCGGCCTGTTTGCCCTGAACGCGCAGATCGCCGCCGACCTGAGGTCCCCGGTCATGCTGGCCGTCTGCACCATCGGCAGGGAACCCGGTCAGGTCATGAAGACTGTGGCCGCCTGCCGGCGAACCATCGAGGCGCAGGGAGCCGTACTCGCCGGTGTCTTCATCACCGGATGCCAGCCCGAACAGAAGGCGCCGCTTACCGAGGCCTTCCAGGAATACGATCTGCCGACTTGGACCGTCTCCAAGATGGACTTCGACACGGATCCGTCCGCCGATCAGGCCCGCCAGGCCACCAGCCAGACATTCCAACAGGAGGTGGATGTCGACCAGGTGCTGAAGGCCGCCGACGCCGCCAGCCCCAAGGCCACCACTCCTGTGGCCTTCCAGAACGACCTGCTGGCCAAGGCCAAGGCCAACAAGAAGACCATCGTCCTGCCCGAGGGCGGCGAGGACCGCATCATCAAGGCGGCCGACTACCTGCTGGCGCGTAACATCGTCGACCTGATCATCGTGGGCGACAAGGATTCCATTCTGGCTCGTGGCAAGGAGCTCGGCCTCAACAACCTGGACAAGGCATCCTTCCAGTCCATGGACGACGAGCAGGTGCTGGCCCCCATGGTGGAGCGCCCCTGCCAGCTGCGCGCCAAGAAGGGCATGACCCCGGAGCAGGCACGCAAGCAGCTGGCGGATCCTTCATACTTCGGCACCATGCTGGTGGTGCTGGGCAAGGCCGACGGCCTGGTGTCCGGCTCCATCAACTCCACTGCCAACACGGTCCGTCCCGCCCTGCAGGTGATCAAGACCAAGCCGGGCGCCTCACTGGTATCCGGAGCCTTCCTCATGTGCTTCCCCGACCATGTGGCGGTCTTCGCCGACTGCGCCATCAACCTCAACCCGTCGTCCGAACAACTGGCCGACATCGCCATCCAGTCGGCCCAAACCGCTCGCTCCTTCGGCGTGGAACCGCGCGTGGGCATGCTCTCCTACTCCACCCTGGGCTCGGGCAAGGGCCCGGATGTCGACCTGGTTGAAGAGGCCACCCGCCTAGCCAAGGACAAGGCGCCGGACCTGCCCATCGTGGGCCCCATCCAGTTCGACGCGGCCTGGTCGCCCACCGTGGCAGCCACCAAGGCCAAGGGTGATCCGGTTGCCGGAAAGGTCAATGTCTTCGTCTTCCCCAGCCTGAGCGCCGGCAACATCGGCTACAAGGCCGTACAACGCACCTCGGGTGCCCTGGCCATCGGACCGGTCCTGCAAGGGCTGAACAAGCCGGTCAACGACCTCTCGCGCGGTGCCCTGGTAGCCGACATCATCAACACCGTGGCTCTGACCGCCGTCGAGGCCCAGGACTGATCGCCGTCCCTATAAGGTCTATATGAACATCTGGGGCTACTGCTGGATCCTGTCTCCAAGAAGGTTCCGGTAGCAGCCCCAAAACCATGTCGGCCTGGCTATATACCGCGGCTTGTAAGGGCCGACGAGTAATCTTGAAGACTGATTGAGGAGCGCAGGCTCTATACAAGCACATCAGGAGGATGCCCCAATGGCGAAAACCGTCCTAGTCATCAATTCGGGTTCAAGCTCGATCAAGTACCAGCTGGTCGATCTGGAGACCAGCCAGAGCCTGGCCTCGGGTCTGGTCGAGAAGATCGGTGAGCCCACCGACGGCCACTACAAGCACGAGGTCAATGGCGAGAAGCATGAGCTTGAGGAGCCCATCCACGATCATGAGACCGGGCTCAAGCGCGTCCTGGGCTTCTTCAAGGAGTACGGCCCTGATCTGGACAAGGCCGGCATCATCGCCGTTGGTCACCGTGTCGTCCAGGGTGGAGCCATCTTCCCCAAGCCTGCCCTCCTGACCAAGAAGACCCTGAGCCAGGTCAAGGATCTGGCCGTGCTGGCCCCCCTGCACAACGGACCTGAGGCTGAAGGCGCCGAGGTCATGAGCCGACTGATGCCGCAGACCCCGCAGGTCTTCGTCTTCGATTCCTCCTTCTTCTTCGAACTGCCCAAGAAGGCCTCCACCTACGCCCTCAACAAGGACATCGCCAAGCAGTACCACATCCGTCGCTACGGCGCCCACGGCACCAGCCACCAGTATGTGGGCCAGCTGGTTCCCGGCCTGCTGGGCAAGCCTGCAGAGGGCCTGCGGCAGATCGTCCTGCACATCGGCAACGGGGCTTCCGCTTCGGCTCAGGTCTCCGGGCATCCCGTCGAGACCTCCATGGGCCTGACCCCCTTGGAGGGCCTGGTCATGGGCGGCCGCACTGGCGATATCGACCCTGCCGTTGTCTTCCACCTGATCCGCAACGCCCACATGAGCGTGGATGAGCTGGACACTCTATTCAACAAGCGCTCCGGCATGACCGGCCTGACCGGCCACGGCGATATGCGCGAGGTCCACAAGCTGATCGCCGAGGGCGATGAGGATGCCAAGCTGGCGCTGGACATCTATGTCCACCGCATCGTCGGCTACATCGGCAACTACACGGCCCAGATGGGCGGTCTGGACGCCATCACCTTCACAGCTGGCGTGGGCGAAAACGATGAGATCGTGCGTCGCCAGGTCATCGAGCAGCTGAAGCCCTTCGGCGTGAAGCTGGACCAGGAGAAGAACGACCAGCGCTCCAAGGAGGCACGGATCATCTCCACCCCCGACAGCACGGTCGCCGTCTGCGTCATCCCCACCAACGAGGAGCTCTCCATCGCCCGTCAGGCCGAGGTCGTCGCCAGCCAGGGCGATGCCTACGGCAACAAGTTCCAGGCCTGACCGTTGACCGGACCTGCCCCCTCAACCCGACTGATGGTCGAATGAGGGATGATTGAGATCAGGGTTCGATCCTAAGAACTTGGTCCTACGAACCAAGAAGGCTGGTGATCACATGCATTGCTGTGGTCACCAGCCTTCTTCTATAAGTCATATGTTTCAATCGCCCAAGGCCGCCAGGGCTTCCTTGTGCAGAAGACCGTTGCTGGCAAGACCATTGCCACCCCATGGACCCGGGTTGCCCGCCAGGTCAGTAAAGCTGCCACCGGCTTCGGTCACGATGGGAACCAAGGCACCCATGTCATAGAGATCAAGTTCCGGTTCGGCCGCCAGGTCGATGGCACCCTGGGCCAGGAGCATGTACTGCCAGAAGTCGCCGAATCCCCGCAGCCGCCAGACCCGGTCGGTCAAGTCGAGAAGCCTCTCCCGGCGGCCTATGGCCTTCCACCCAGTCAGCGATGACAAGGACATGGAGGCATCTTCCATCCGGTCCACTCCTGATACGTGGATAGCCTGGGGAGCTTCACCCTGGCGTGCCATGTAGGCTCCCTGACCCAGAGCAGCGTACCAGCGGGTGCCCAACATGGGGGCCGATACCGCGCCGACCACCATCTGATGGTCTACCTCCAAACCAATAAGGGTCGCCCAGACGGGTACTCCGCGCACATAGTTCTTGGTCCCGTCAATCGGATCAATGATCCACCGCCTGCCGTTGGACTCCTGCTTTCCCAGCTCCTCGGCATAGATGGTATCGTTCGGCCTTGCCTGGGCCAGAACGCGACGAATCACTGCCTCCGCCTCTTTGTCGGCCTGGGTGACCGGAGTATTGTCCGCCTTGCGTTCCACCTTAAGATCCGGCGACTTGAAGTAGCCCACAGTGACCTGATCCGCCTGGTCAGCCATGGCGATGGCCAGATCCAGATCCTCCTGCCAGGTCTGTCTATCAACCTCGATGCTCATAACACGGCTCCTTTTTGCTTGAATCGCTATGGTTCAGCCTTGGCCCTCGCCTGCCAGCATTCGCTTCCACATACCCGGGAAGTCGGGCATGGTCTTGGCCGTGGTGCCGATGTTGCGCACTCGGATGCCAGGTACCTTGAGCCCGATCATGGCGGCAAAGGTGGCCATGCGATGATCGGCATAGGTCTCCATGACGGCCCCGTGCATACTGTGCATAGGCACGGGCTCAATGGCCAGGCCATCGTCCAGCTCACGGGCCTGGCCGCCTATTCTGCTGATTTCGGTGGCCAGCGCCTTCAGCCGGTTGGTCTCATGACCGCGCAGGTGGCCAATGCCGTGCAGGCGGCTGGGTCCATCGGCAAAGACCAGGATGGCCGCAATCGAGGGAACGATCTCCCCTGCTGGGGACAGGTCGAAGTCGCCGAGTCCATGAATGACTTTCCCCCCGGTCACCCGACAGGTGGCGCTACCCTGACCGTCGGGAACCATGTCTACCTTCGCGCCCATAGTTTTCAGATACCCGGGCAGCAAGCCACCTGGCTGTGTGGTCCGTTCTGGCCAGTTGGGCACACTGACTTGCCCGCCTCCTATCAGGGCCGCTCCCAGGAAGGGGGCTGCATTCGACAGGTCGGGCTCCACCTGGACCCGATCGGGCAACTGCGTCCCAGCAGATCCCCTGCCTTCAACGCTCCACCTGCAGAGGTCGGGATTGGCCTGAACCTGGACCACGGCCTGACGCAGATCCTCAACAGTCATGGCGATGTGCGGAAGACTGGGCAGATGCTGGCCGGAGTGAACGATGGTCATAGTGCCCTCAGCCCTGGCAGCCAACAGCAGGAGGCCAGAAATGAACTGCGAGGATGCCGAGGAGTCTATAGTCACCTCCCTGCCTACCAGGCGATCCGGGGGTGCGAGCACAAAGGGCAGGAAGCCCTCCTGGCCCAGGTACTCGATTCTGGCTCCCAGCTGGGTCAGGCCGTCCAAGAGAGGCCTCATGGGACGCCGATAGGCCTGCTGGTCTCCATCGAAGTGCGTGGGGCCATTAGCCAGCATGGCCAGGCCCGGCACGAAGCGCATGACGGTTCCAGCCAGTCCGCAGTCTACCCGGGCGCCGCCACGGAAACGTCCGCCTGCCGGTGGAATGACCGTTACATTCGTAGGGTCGTCCGGCTCAACCCGACAGTCCACGCCGAGGGCCTCCAGGGCCCCAATCATCAGGTCCGTATCACGCGATCTGAGCAAACCTGTCAGCCTGACCGGACGACTTCCCAGGGCCGCCAGAATCAGATACCTGTTCGAGAGGGACTTACTCCCCGGTATGGTCACCGTTGCATCCAAAGGACCATCCGCCAACGGCGCCGCCCATGTCTCTTCCACTGTCATGATCACCATGGTAACCGCAGGCGCAGAGCTGTTCGCGCTCCCTGCTCACCCTCGCAGTACCAGCCGGGACCCGACCCTGTGCTATATTGATTCATTGTGCCCATGCAGTGACAGCGATGGGCGCCGGGCTATAGCGCAGCTTGGTAGCGCGCCTGCTTTGGGTGCAGGATGTCGCCGGTTCAAATCCGGCTAGCCCGACTTTTGCTTTCGTCCCATTTCGGGAGTCGGATCCTTGGCATTCATGCCCAGCAATCCCGCAGAGAAAATCGCCAGGGCCAGAAGGCCCGTCAGGCCCGCATACATGGACATGGTGATGGGGATGCCGACCAGATTACCCAGCGTCAGAAAAACCATCTGCCCCAGAGGCGCTCCGATCATCATGACAGTCTGCACCACTCCCATAGTTGCGGCCAAGTGGTCCTCGGCCACCGTGCTGATGAGCATGGTCATGAACCGAGGGTTGATCTTGCCCAGAAGATAGTTCATGACCAGGAGAGGAAAGAACAGTAGGGCAGGAATGCGCAGCCAGACCAGATTGACCCCTACTACGGCAGCTGCGGCCATGACTCCGGTCAGCAGATGGGCCATAGGTAACCGCCTGAGAGGATCCGCAGCAACGAGTGCGCCGAGAATGAGTCCCAGGGAGGAGATGCCGTTGACGGCGGCTATGGTCGTGCCGTAGCTTCCCCACCAGACCTCGGGCATGGAGATAAGCCCCAGATTGAGCAGGGGCTGCAGGGCGGTCCCCAGAAGGTTGACCATGCATCCGAAACCCACCATCAGAACCAGAAAGGCAGAGTGGCGGAACTCCCCCAAGGTCACATGGAGGCTGGATGCTAGTCCCACATGCTTGCCCACAGGTGAGCCATTGACTGAGACCTCCGCCCTGGCGAATTCCCGATAGCCAACAGCCACGAGAATCCCCGCCAGAAGGAAGGTGAGGGCGTTGATCAGCGCAAATACAGCGAATCTGTTGCCCATGAAGGCAATCAACACTGCGCCTCCGCCTGCACTGATGACAGCCGCGACGCTGGAGGAGGCCGAGGTGATTGAAGTCGCCTGGTGAAGCTGGCTCGGCTGAACCAGATGTTTGAGGACCGGCATCCACAGACTGCCTGCATATCCCTCCAGCATGGAAGATGCCATGTCCATGGCTACAAGCACTAGAAAGACGGGCAGGCTCTTGGACCTGCCGATCATTATGGCAATAACCAGATAGATACACACCTGAATCAGCTTGATCACCACTTGCATCCGCGTCTTGTGCACGGTCCTGTCGGCCAGGTATCCGGTCAGAATGGCCGTCAGGGCTGGAGCCACCCAGGCCATTGAGGCTATGGAGACGGCCAGTCCGGCAAAGGGCATGGTCTGGGCATAGACGATGAAGACGATGTTGAAGAGCTCGCCTCCGACCGTATTCAACAGACTGGCCAAAACCATGGTCACGAAAGGCTTGTTCTTCAGAAGCTCCTGCATGGTCAGCCGTCGATCAGGGCAGTTCGATCTTCATGAGGGTCCGATGAAGCAGCCACCAGGCCGGCATGGAGGCCAGAAAGATGATCAGAAGCAGCAGAGCAGACAGTAGCGGGGAGAGGGAGAGCAGGTTGCCCACTACAGCGTCCAGCAGGAGCAGGACCGCGAACATGATGGGCAGCGAGCGCTTCCAGAAGCCTATAGAAAGGGCGATGCCAACCAACCCCACCAGTCCGGCAAGGCTGGTAACCAGCATGAGGAGAACCTGTCCAAGCAGACTGCCTGGCGAGCCCGTTCCAAGCGAACCCACAAGACGGTCGATCAGCAAGATGACAGTCAAGGTGATGGCCGTCCCAACCAAGTAGGAGAGCGCCGTAAAGAGGCCGATGAAAACCAGCTTGGCCAGCAGGATTCGGCCTCGCGATATGGGGCATGAGAGGGTGAGCGCCAGGTTCCTCCCCGTGTAGGGCTCAATGAAGACCAGGTTGCAGAGCGCAGCAGCCACCAGGGAGAAGCCCACCAGAAGGATGACCATGGCCATCTGCAGCACGAAGGCCAGGCTGGACAGCCGAGGGTCAGACCGGCCGCTCGTGTGGCCAATGGCCAGGAACATGTCTCCGATGGCCAAGGCTGCGGCTACTACTGCCAGCCCTCCGAAGATGCAGGGCCATAACCTGGTCTTTTTCAGCTCTAATTTCAGCAGCGTCTTCATATCAGCCCTCCATGGCCTTGACCAGGGTTCGCTCGGCGACCTCCTGGCCTTGATTGAGCAGTTCCGGCACGCTGGCCCGCAGGCTGACTCTGCCGTTTGCCATGACCATGACATGGTCGGCCGTGCGCAACACCTCGGAGAGAATGTGGCTTGAAAAGAGGATTGCACTCCCCTGGGCTGCCAAGCTGCGCAGGCTGTCTCGCAGCCGTTCGATGGCCACAGGGTCCAGTCCGTTGAGCGGCTCGTCCAGTAGGTAAAGGTCAGGATGATGGCCCATGCACCTGGCCAGGGCCAACCTCTGCCTCATACCCATGGAATACCTGCCGACAGGTGTGGCTGAATCGGCGGCCAATCCGACCTTCTCCAAAAGTTGGCTGAGTCCAGTGGGCTCGGCATCCCTATACTCCCGGTCTGCCAATGCCAGGTAGGTCAGATCAATCTCCAGATTCTCCTTAGCGCTGAGGGACTCATAAAAGACCGGCTCGTTGATGGACACTCCCATCCTGGCCAGATTGCCCGGGTAGTCTTCGCTGAGACGCCTCCCCAGAAAGCGGATCCGACCGCCGACAGGCCTCTGCATTCCGGTCAGAATCTTCAACAGCGTGGACTTGCCAGCCCCGTTGGCACCCAGCAAGCCCAGAATTTCGCCCTGCTCCAGGGCCAAATCCAGTCCGGACAGCACCTCCCTGCCTTCAAATACTTGGACAATTCCGTCCGCCTTCAGCACCTGCATAAAACTCCCTTCAAAAAATACCGATGGTATGTTTGGTGGAAACAAAAACCATTACTCGTTGAGTTCCCGAATCTTGCTAGTAGCCAGAGCCCTTTTGGCCCTAAGAGATCTATCGGCTCTAAGAGACCCCTTGATCCTGATTCTTCTCAGATTCCTCTTGCGTGGGCTCCCCGCTGGTGGCAGTCAAAGGATTGCTCTTCAGATGTGCGTGCAAATGCACGGCCGCGCGAATAACCCGATCATCGACGACCGGCGCCCCTATTCCCTTGAGCATATCCGCCAACAGGGTGAACTTGGAGACCACCTGGTCCCGGGTCATGGTCGAGAATCGAATCCCTATCCACATGTTGAGCAGGATGTAGAGCACCTGGGCCAGATCCTCGGGATTGCATGGTGCGATGGAGCCGTCTTCCACTCCTTCACGGACATAAGGGGTGATCACGTCCACAATCCTGTCCATGGATTTCAGGTACATCTGGCCTACCATGCGGGGGCTCTTCAGCAGGGTTCTGGCGGAGAAGGTGACATCGAGACGCGAGTATGCCGACAGGGAAGCAATCAGCTCGTTGCGCAGCTTCTCCAACCCGGTCTCGCCAGGCCAGTCCCCCAGCCAGTCACCTTGGGATGAAGACGAGGCCATACGCTCGGTGACCGCTTGGAAAATAGCCGTCTTGGATGGGAAATGGTAGTAGACTGCTCCCTTGGTCATGCCACCCAAACCATCGACGATGTCCTGGATGCTGGTCCCGTCGTACCCCTTTTCCAGGAAGAGCCGTTGGGCTACATCGAGGATCTGATTGCGATGTCCTTCGGGATCCTTCGGTGTGCCCATGCAGTGCTCCTCTCCCTGTCAGCGCAACAATGCCTGATCATTCTGACATGACCATCTTTTCTGACAAGAACCTATCATACCACTGGTATGTTCTGTACGACCAATTACGAGTCTTGATGCCTGGAACCTCAATCCTTCTGCAGGCGACGGATGGCTTCATGCTGAATGGCCACCACCGCCTTGGCATCGGCGACTCCAGCTGCGCAGAGCTCCTGCCAGGAGACCCAGGCCGACTGGATATGCTCGCCCGCGTCGAAGTCGGTGGATCCCTGATGCCATCGACGCAGATGCAGGACCACGATGTGGCCGAGCTCGTCGCTCATACCCAGGGAGGAGTAGACATCGGGAGCAGCATCAATCCAACCGTCCTCCGGATCCAGATGGCTTTCTGAGCCCGACGAACCCTCAGGCCCGGGCACCAGACCGGTCTCCTCACGCAGCTCGCGCAGGACGGCCTTGACGGGGCTCTCCCCCGGGTCGATGAAGCCGGCCGGCAGGCCAAAGACATAGGCCTGGGCACCCACCCGGTACTCGCGGGTCAGCAGATAGGCATCGGCAGCGCAGTCGTGTACCAGCATGACCACGCAAGGGTCGTGGCGGATGAGCTGCCGGTCGATGGTTTCCTTGGAACCGTCACGCCGGAACATAGCCACCTGTTGCTGGTCGATAACGAATATCGGGCCGCGGAAGACCTCCCTGTCATCCATCAGCTCGGGAGCGCGGGTCATATCGATGCCCTTGGGTCCCTGACCATCGCGGCCATCAAGTCTGGCGGCCAATCGTGCCTGCAGATCCTGTGCTTCATCGCTCATGAAATCACTCCTCCTCAACCATCAATCCTCAGCCGTCAACGCACCACCATGGTCCAGGGATCGGTGACGATGGACGAAACCTCCACCTGCGGACGAACACCGGTAGCCGTCTCCAAGGCCCTGGCAATGTCTCCCTTGGCGTAGCGGAACCAGAGGCCCTCAATTGCCGAGTGTGGGGTGTTGAGCAGCATGGGTCTGGGCTGATTGGGCCGACCGGCCATCCGGGCCTCATAGAGGGCCTGTTGGTAGGCATCCGTGGCAGGGTGATGGCGTAAATCGCTGGTGATGTAGACATCGGCCCCCGTGGACCGGACCAGGTCGAACTCGGAGTCCCCCGATCCGGGCAGCAGGGCGACTGTAGAGACCATTGCCTGGGAAGGACCGACCGCCTGAACACCCAGAGCCGTCTTGGGCAAGAGGCCCGCCACGGTATGGACCAAATCCTCAAATGGCATGGGCTTGGGAAGCCGTCCCCAACGACCCAGACCTACCTGGATCCCCTGATCGGCGTGCAGATCGCGGTTTGAGACCGGCTGAGGAGCCAGCGGTTGCGCCTCCTGCAGGTCCAGGGCATCGGCAGCCGCCTGGGCCACACCACGGTAAGCAGCATCAGCGTTGGTATGACCCACCCAGAGCCCGCAGTGGCCCTCGATCAGCCTGGTTATCATATCCCCGCGGAAGTCCTGGCCAGAAACCTGGTGAACCGATCTGAAGAAGAGCGGATGGTGGGTGATCAGCAGGTCGGCCTTGCGATCCAGAGCCTCCTGAACCACATCAGGCCGAGGGTCCACAGCGCACCAGATCCGTCTGACTGGCCAGGACGGATCCCCTGCCACCAAACCCGGATGATCCCAGTCCTCCGCATAGTCCAGAGGGTAGAGCCCCTCCAGCAGATCCACCACCTGGCCCAGGGGCACCGAAGGCCTCTGAACCTCATCCTGTTCATCAGGCATGACGATCCCTCCTCGGATCCTACTGGGCTAGTCCCAGGCCACCCACGTCAGGTCAGTGAGCAGCCAGCTCCCAGTCCTGGCCGATGCCGGTGGATACATCCAGGGGCACGGCCAACTCAACGGCATGTTCCATGGAATCCTTGACCAGCTTGGTGGCCTTATCGGTCTCGCCGGGAGCAATCTCCACCAGCAATTCATCGTGGATCTGCAGGGAGATGCGACTCTTCAGCCCCTGATCGGACAAGGCACGGCTGGCCTTGATCATGGCGATCTTCATGATGTCGGCAGCCGACCCCTGGATGGGCGCATTCAGGGCGGCCCTCTCGGAGGCCTCGCGGGTGGGACGACGCTTGGAGCGCAACCCAGGGAAGTAGCGCCGCCGCCCAAACATAGTCTCGGTGTAACCCTTCTCCCGGGCATCAGCCACTAGGGACTCCAGGTACTCATGAACCTTGCCGAAGGTGGCGAAGTACTTAGCGCGGAGCACGTCAGCCGCAGCCGGGCTGATCTTAAGCTGCTGGGCCAGGCCATAGGTGCTCAGTCCATAGGCCAGCCCGTAGCTCATGGCCTTCACGTGTGAGCGCTGGTCTCCGGTGACCTCCTCCATGGGGATGTCATAGACCAGGCTGGCCACGTACCGGTGGAAGTCCGCGCCAGACTTGAAGGCGTCAATCAGGGCCTGATCCCCGGAAAGGTGGGCCATGATCCGCAGCTCCACCTGGGAGTAGTCCGAAGAGAGCAAGACCTCGTATCCGTTGCCTGGCACGAAGGCCGAACGGATCTCGCGGCCCCGGGCATCCCGGTTGGGGATGTTCTGCAGGTTCGGATCCACCGAGCTCAGCCGTCCGGTGGCGGCCACAGTCTGCTCGTAGGTGGTGTGCAGCCGTCCATCCCGTGGATTGACAGCCTCGCGCAGGGTCTGCACGATCTGCTTGAGCTTGTTGGTCTCCCTGTGCTTGAGCAGGGCCCCCAGAAAGTCGTTGGCACGCTCGTTGTTGACCGACTTGATGTAGAGGTCCTGCAGGACCGAGACGTTGGTCGAATAGGAGCCGGTCTTGGTCCTGTGGGTGGGCACCAGGCCCATGTCGTCGAAGAGCACCTTGCTCAGCTGCTTGGGGCTCTGCAGGTTGACACGGCTGCCGGCCCTATCCCAGGCGATTTCCTGGGCCTGGCGGGCCTCAGCGGCGAACCGGTCGTGCATCTCCTTCAGGCGGGCATCGTCCACCTTGGCGCCCTCGGTCTCCATCTGCGCTAGGACTGCGGAGGTGGGCAACTCTATGGTGCGCAACAGACCATATTGGTGACGCTCGTCCATCAGCTCCTGCAGACGCTCCGAGACCATCATGACGTACTGCGCCTGGCGCAGAATCCGGGTCCCCCGCCGACGTTCGTCCTCATCCTCTCGTCCGTCCAAGGCCAGGGCCCCCTGGGTGGCCTCAGGCTCCTCCTCCACGGGAATGGCCAGGAAATGGGCGACGGCCTGTTCCAGGTTGTCTGCGTGAAAATCAGGTTCAGCCAGGTAGCCTGCCAGCTTGGTGTCGAACAGGGGCAGAGGCATATGCAACCCCTGGCTCTCCAAGAGGTGCAGGTGCTCCTTGTAACCATGGACCACGCAGGTGCCGATCCGCTGGTCGATCAGCTCCTGGATGGCCCCACGCATATCTTCGTCTATGTCTTCTGCCATCAGGACCAGGCCGTGCCCGTCCATGGAGAGAATGGCCAGCTCCTCCAGGCCATAGTCGCCGTGCTTGGCCCAGCCGATGGCGTGCAGAACCCAGTGCTCCTTCATGGCCTCGCTGCAGCGCATGGCATTCTGGTCGGAGTCGCCGATGTCCTTGATTTTGTCCAAGGACTCGGCCATGGCCTTGACATGATCCGCCGAACGCTGGCAAAGGGCCTTGTCCGGCAGATGCTTCTCGCACCAGTCCCGCAGCTGGTCGCCGGACTCCGCCTTGTCACGCTCGGGCTGGACGAACTCCTCCTGCTTGTTGCTGACATCGACCAGTGCCGAGGCTGGAGAATAATCGTAATCGGCAACCGTGTTGAATCCACGCAGAATCTTTTTGCGGGTCTGGGGGCCGAACTGCAATTGCTCGAAGATGGGCAGAACCTGATCCGTGTGGATGGTGCCGAAACGCAGATCCTCCACCTTCACACCCAGGTCCAGATTGCGCACCAGGGCGTTGACCTTCCGGTTGAGCCGCACCTGGTCGGCGTTCTCCGCCAGAGCCTGACCCTTCTTGCCGCCGATCTCGTCGGCGTGCTCCAGAATGGAATCCAGCGATCCGTACTTGTTGATCCACTTGGCGGCATAACCGTCGCCCACACCCGGCACGCCGGGGATGTTGTCGGCGCCCTCGCCGCGCATGGCGGCCAGATCGGGATACTGCTCCGGAGTCACCTTATAGCGATCCATAATGGCCTGGGGCGTCATGTGCTTGAGGTTCTTGAAATGGTGGCCGGGGTAGAGCACGGTGATGTCGTCGTCCACCAGCTGGAAAGCGTCCCTGTCCCCTGACAGGACCAGGGTCTTGAATCCGGCCTGCTCCCCCATGGTGGCCAGTGTGCCGATGATGTCATCGCCTTCGTAGCCGGGTTTTTCGATATAGGTGATGCCCAGGCCCTTGAGCAGGTCCTGGATCAGGGGCAGCTGGCTCAGCAGCTCCTTGGGGGCAGCCTCACGGGTGCCCTTGTACTGGGGCAGCATGGCATTGCGGAAGGTGCCGCCCTTGACGTCAAAGGCCACACCCATGTGGGTGGGCTTCTCCTTGGCCATGACATCCGCCAGCATGGTGGCAAACCCCCACACCGCGTTGGTGGGCTGTCCGGTCGAGGTGGTGAAACTCTCGACGGGAAGGGCATAGAAGGCCCGGAAGGCCAGCGAATGTCCATCGACGACCAGCAGGGTGCGGCCGTCCTTGTCCTGCTTCTTCGTCTGGTCTTCCATAGGAGGGCTAACGGTCGTTCTGGTTGGCCACGTTGTTGATGACCACGTCGGCCACCTCCTGCATAGTCAGCCTGCGGTCCATGGAGGTCTTCTGAATCCAGCGGAAGGCCTCGGACTCGGTCATGCCCATGCTCTCCATGAGCAGACCCTTGGCCCGATCCACCCGCTTGCGAGCTTCGAAACGGGCCTTCATGTCGGTGACCTCGTCCTTCAGGGCGTTGATCTGGTCAAAGCGTGAGATAGCCACCTCAAGGGCCGGCAGCAGCTTTTCCGGAGCGAAGGGCTTGACCACGTAGGCCATGGCTCCAGCATCAGCCGCCTTCTCGACCAGGCTCTGCTGGGAGAAAGCCGTCAGCATAACCACAGGGGCCAGGTTCTCCTTGCCGATCTCAGTGGCGGCGGTAATGCCGTCCGTGCCGGGCATCTTCACGTCCATCACGACTACATCGGGCCTCAGCTCGCGGGTCAGATCAATGGCCTCCTGGCCGCTGGCCGCCTGACCGACCACGTCATAGCCGGCATCCTCGAGAGCTTCGACGGTATCGAGCCTGATCAAAGCCTCGTCCTCCGCCACAACCACGGTCCGCCCTTCGGGGGAATCGCTGCGGTTCTTACTCTCTGAAGCCACTTTCAACCTCGTTTCCTGAAAGTCCATCCGCGCTTCAGCGAAAACCGATGAGAGACGGATGGGGTTCGCTTTATCGTGCCCCCGGTGAGACTCGAACTCACACTGCACGGATTTTGAGGCCGTTTCCTCTACCAATTGGGATACGGGGGCTTTTCGTCACCACAGAGAATCTACCATACTTTGGCGACGACGCAAGGTTATTCGTGTTGATTCTGCCTTAGAATGAAGACAGTTATGTATTCAGGCACATCAGCAGTCGAAGGAGAGCATGATGACCACTCAGATCTATCGACGGTTCGATCCTTGGCGCACCTCCCCCGTCCAGGAGAAGGCCCGCAAGCAGATTATGGACAGCCACTACTTCAGCGTCGACAGGGTCACCTTTGAATCCAGCGACAATCAGACCTTCGATCGCAGCATCGTCAGCGAGAAGCATGGAGACACCATCGCCGTCCTGGCCATCACCGACGACGGACGGATACCCCTGGTCGAGCAGTACCGTCTGCCCACCCACCGTTGGACCCTTGAGCTGCCGGCCGGGCATCCGCTCAATGACAAGGAAGCCCCCATCGATGTGGCCACCAGGCGGTTGCGCGAGGAGGCCGGATACAAGGCTGCCTCCTTTAACCAATTCGCGAGGTTCATCAACACCCCCAGCTTCTCCACCCAGCACACCACGCTCTTCTATGCTGAAGGCCTGACCCCGGTCCAGCCGGCCAGCCTGGCACCAGAGACCCCCCACCAGAATGTGCGACTCTTCACCGTGGATGAGGCCTATGACATGGTGATTGCAGGAACCATACTGGACGCCAAAACCACCATCGCCATCCTGCGGGCCAAAATCGGACTGTCTGACCTGCACTGACGCAGAAACCCCTCACACAAAGAACCGGTGGCCTCTTCCCCTGCATTGATAAAGGGGAAAGACCACCGGTTCACTGCTTCATCAGCATCTTGGAAATCTGAGGATCCACCTGACTGACTCAATCGACAGTCAGGTGGCAGATCAGAGCATCACTCGTTGGAGCCCACGGTGTGGACGTAGATGCAGTCGGTGTTACCTGGCTCATGCTCGCCCTGGGCGCAGCTGAGCACCACCAGGCAGTCGCCGTCGGAGACCTTGCCCTGCTTCTTCAGGGTGGAGTCCACGAAGTTCATCAGGTCTGCGCGAGTGAAGTCATGGTAGTCCTGCCCGCAGAGGAACGCCTCAGTACCCCAGCTCAAGGCCAGCCAATGATAGGTATGCTCATTGGTGGTCAGTGCATAGATGGGGGCAGCCGGACGCTCGCGAGAGATCCGGTGCACGGTGTTGCCCGTCTGAGTGAAGGCCACGATGGCCTTGGCATTGATCTTGTCGGCCAGATCCACAGCGGCGGAAGAGACGGCACCCGAGTTGGACATGTCCAGGTTGTGCATGGCCGGGATGCGGTCGAAGCCGTGGGTAGTGGCGTAGTCGGAGATCCGGGCCATGGTGGAGACCGTGGTGTCGGGGTATTCGCCGACGGCGGTCTCATTGGAGGTCATGGTGGCATCGGCACCGTCAAGAATGGCGTTAGCGCAGTCGGAGGCCTCGGCGCGGCTGGGGATGGGCGAATGGACCATGGAGCCCAGGACCTCAGTGGCGACGATGACCGGCTTGGCGTACTGACGGGCCAGCTCGATGCAGCGCTTGGTCACCAGTGGGACCTGCTCGAAGGGCATCTCCACAGCCATATCACCGCGGGCCACCATGATGCCGTCGAAGGCCTTGACGATCTCCTCCAGGTTCTCAACAGCCTGGGGCTTCTCGATCTTGGCGACGATGGGGATGCGGCGACCCTCCTCGTCCATGATCTCGTGGGCGCGGTCGATGTCGGTGGCGAAACGGACGAAGGACATAGCGATAATGTCGGCGCCGGTGCGGATGCCCCAACGCAGGTCCTCCTCGTCCTTCGGGGTCAGCGCCGGCAGACTCACGGCCACGCCAGGCAGGTTGATGCCCTTGTGGGAGGAGACAGGACCAGCCACGACCACCTTGGTGTAGACTTGGTTGCCCTCGACCTTGGTGACCTCCAGGCGGACCTTGCCGTCGTCGATCAGGATGGGATCGCCGGGGTGGCAGTCCCCGGGCAGACCCTTGAAGGTGGTGGAGGTCATGTGCTCGTCACCCTCGACATCGTCGGTGGTGATGATGAACTCCTGACCCTCCTTGAGGTTGACCTTGTCTTCGCCCTGCTCGTTCTTCTTGAACCAGCCACAACGAATCTTGGGACCCTGCAGATCGACCAGGGCCGCCACATTTCGTCCAGTCTCCTTGCTGGCCTGACGGACGTTGTTGTAAACCTTGAGGTGATCTTCGGGGGTGCCGTGTGACCGGTTGAGTCTGGCTACATCCATACCGGCCTTGACCAGCTTGGTGATGTTCTCCAGAGACTCCGAAGCCGGCCCGATGGTGTCGACGATCTTGGCTTTGCGCATATGCTACCTGCCTGTTCTTTTTCCTGTTTACCGTTCTATTGTACAGACTCAGCCTGATGGGAACCACTATTTCCCGTTAGCGCTAACATCCCTTGTGGTTCAAGGGATCGCTTATCACTTTTCTCTCTGAGAGGCTGTTTCAAGGGACTGACGACGGCTCTTGAGCACTGAAGCCAGAGCGGCGATGCCTACGGCCAGGACAATGACCAGCAGGGACGCCCAGGTCGGTATATCCGGCACGGCTTCCAGGGGCTGCCCGCCATTGATGAAGGGCAGCGTGTTGCCGTGCAGAGCCTCCATGATCAGCTTGACCCCGATGAAGGCCAGGACCACAGCCAGCCCTAGGGGCAGATACTCCAGCTTATCCAGCAGGGATCCCAGCAGGAAGTAGAGCTGCTGAAGGCCCAGCAGGGCGAAGACATTGGAGGTGAAGACGATGAAGGGATCCTTGGTCAGTCCGAAGATGGCCGGAATGGAGTCAAAGGCGAACATGACATCAGTGGTGCCGATGGCCAGGAAGACCACCAGCATGGGCGTGAAGTAGCGCTTGCCCTCGAAGGTGGTCCGCAGGTGCTCACCGTCGTAGTGGCTGGTGATGGGAATGACCCGGCGCAGAACCCTGATCAGCCCGTTCTCATGGTACTCCTCCTGCTTGCCTCGGCTGGAGACCATGTTCCAGGCGGTGTAGAGCAGGAAGAAGCCGAAGATGAAGAAGACCCAGGTGAAGCGGGTGATCAGCGCCGTCCCGGCCAGGATGAAGACGCCGCGCAGCAGCAGAGCGATGGTGATGCCGACGCTGAGCACATAGCGCTGAAGCCGCAGGGGCACGGCGAAATTGCCCATGATGATGACGAAGACGAAGAGGTTGTCGATACTGAGCGAGTACTCGGTCAACCAGCCTGAGTAGAACTCGATGGCCGGCTTGGAACCGGCCACCTTCCAGATCAACGCACCAAAAATCAGGGCCATGACCACGAAGAAGCCGATGTGCCTCACGCATTCGCCGGTCGAGGGGACGTGCGGCCGCCGTCCGATCACCAGAAGATCGACCACGAAGAAGACGGCCAGCACAACCAGGCTCACAACCATGAACGGCAGAGGTGTCTCGGACATATCACCTGACTTTAGCGGCAAGATATGACGTGCTCATCACCCCGTCTGCCCATCAGAGCATCCTCGCAGGCAACGGTCTGCAGGTCGGGCCTGAGATGCTCTTGCCTCCGCATCACAGGCCAAACCCACTTTTGACCTACTTACTTTTTGGCCTCGGTCATCTGCCGCAGCTCCTTCTTCAGATCCTTGATTTCGTCGCGCAGACGGGCTGCAAGCTCGAACTGCAGCTGTTGCGCAGCCGTGTGCATCTGGTCGCTCAGCTGACGGATCAGATCGGCAAGGTCCTGAGCCGGCAGACCGGCCTGGAGGATCTCCTGATGCCGCTTGTCAGCCTCTTCCTTGTCATAAAGGGGCACGCCCAGGTGGGAGTTGCCAGCCTTGTTGGCGTTGCGGTAGCCGCCCGCCAGCAGGGTCTGGGTGTCCACATCCTCCTTGGCCAGCATGTCGTTGACGTCGCTGATCTTCTTGATCAGCGGCTTGGGGTCCACGCCGTGCTTCTTGTTGTAGGCGATCTGCTTGGCACGGCGGCGGTTGGTTTCGCTGATGGCCTTGTCCATGGAGTCAGTGACCTCATCGGCATACATGATGACCTTGCCTGATACGTTCCTGGCCGCGCGGCCGATGGTCTGAATCAGGGACCGGTAGGAACGCAGGAAGCCCTCCTTGTCCGCATCCAGAATGGCCACCAGGGAGACCTCGGGCAGATCCAGTCCCTCGCGCAGGAGGTTGATACCCACGATGACATCGATCTTGCCCTCACGCAGCTCCCGCAGGAGCTCCACGCGCCGTAGGGTGTCCACATCCGAGTGCAGGTACTCGACTTTGATGTCGCGCTCGAGCAGGTAGTCGGTCAGGTCCTCGGCCATCTTCTTGGTCAGCGTGGTCACCAGAACCCGCTCGTGGCGATCCACCCGTGTCTTGATCTCATCCAGGAGGTCGTCCACTTGGCCCTTGACGGGCCTTACCTCCACCTCGGGATCCAGTAGGCCAGTGGGCCGGATGACCTGCTCCACCACCCCGTCGGACAGGCCCATCTCATAGTCGCCCGGTGTTGCCGACAGGTAGACGGTCTGGCCCACCTTGTCCAGGAACTCCGGCCACTTGAGCGGACGGTTGTCCATGGCCGAAGGCAGGCGGAAGCCGTGCTCGACCAGGGTCCGCTTGCGGCTGGCATCCCCCTCGTACATGGCTCCGATCTGAGGAACGGTCACGTGGGATTCGTCAATGACAAGCAGGAAGTCGTCGGGGAAAAAGTCCAGCAGGGTGTGGGGCGGGGAGCCGGGTTCGCGGCCGTCGAAGTGCCGGGAGTAGTTCTCCACTCCCGAGCAGGTGCCGATCTGGGTGAGCATCTCCAGGTCGTAGGTAGTACGCATGGTCAGCCTCTGGGCCTCCAGCTCCTTGCCCTGCTTGCGCAACTGGCCCACACGCCAGTCCAGCTCCTCCTTGATGGTCTTCAGGGCGCGCTCCATCCGTTCGGGACCGGCCACATAGTGGGAGGCGGGGAAGATGTGCACGGAGGTCTCATGGGCGATCTCGTCCCCGGTCAGCGGATGCAGGGTGGAGATGCGGTCAATCTCATCGCCGAAGAATTCGATGCGAACGGCCAACTCCTCATAGACGGGGATGATCTCGACCGTGTCGCCACGCACGCGGAAGGTGCCTCGGGTGAAGGCGATGTCGTTGCGCTTGTACTGCATGTCCACGAACTTGCGCAACAGGTCGTCCCGGTTGATCCGGTCCCCCTCATGCAGGAAGAGCATACGCCCGGCGTACTCCTCGGGCGTGCCCAGGCCGTAGATGCAGGAGACGGTGGCCACCACCACGCAGTCGCGCCTGGTCAACAAGTTAGCCGTGGCAGCGTGCCGGAGCCGCTCCACGTCGTCGTTGATGTTGGAGTCCTTCTCGATGTAGGTATCTGTTTGAGGAATGTAGGCCTCAGGCTGGTAGTAGTCGTAGTAGGAGACGAAGTAGGAGACCGCATTGTCGGGCATGAGCTCGCGGAACTCGGCGCAGAGCTGGGCGGCCAGGGTCTTGTTGGGTTCCAGAATCAGGGTGGGCCGCTGCAGGCGCTCGATCAGCCAGGCCGTGGTCGCGGTCTTGCCGGTGCCGGTGGCGCCCATGAGCACCACATCATTCTCACCATTCTCGATCCGGGTGGCCAGTTCCTCGATGGCCTCTGGCTGGTCGCCGGAGGGCTTATAGGGAGACTTGACCACGAAGGGCTTGTCGGTCCGCTCAATGTTGAACCCCATGAAACTCCCTTCCAGGATGCGTCATTCGCCTAAGGCTCCTCAGTCGCTGTGCGAGGATCCCTGGGCCAAGGTCTTTAGCTCTTCGTATATTCTATCAACAGACTCGAACATTTGTTCGATAGGCTGGGACCCGTCCACCAGCAGATCGGCCTGGGCGCGTCGCGAACTGCTGCTGGTCTGGGAACCGATGCGTTCAACAGCCTGGCTTTTGGTCATATGCCGCTGATTCACCATACGCGCAATCCTCACCTGGCTTGGGGTCTCCACCAACAGAACCCTGTCGAAATGAAAAGGAATGGCTGAGCCTACCTCGGTCAGCAGGGGCACCTCATGAACCACCACCTCGGAACCCTCCAGCCAGGGCTGCTCGGCCTTGGCGGCCAGGTCATAGACCAGCGGATGGATGATGTCATCCAGGTCCCTACGATCACGATCGGCCGTCGGCCCGCCGAAGACCCGTGCCGCCAGGGCTGACCTGTCCACTCCCCCACGGCCGTCCCTGCAGTCTGAGCCGAAACGCTCCAAAACCGGCCCCACGCCGGGCCCGCCCGGAGCGATGACCTCGTGGGAGAGCTGGTCGTAATCGATGACCTTGGCCCCGTCCTGAGCCAGCCGAGCCGCCACCGTGCTCTTGCCGGCCGCTATTCCGCCGGTCAATCCCACACGTATCATCCCGACCTCCCGCATATACCCTATGGATCTTATGGCAGCAGATACAAATGGAGGGGCCCGACCGAGGCCGGACCCCTCCATTCACCGCTTAATGCTCACTTCTTTTCCTTGAGCAGCTGCTCGCGCAGGGCGGCCAGCTGGTCGTCGGAGGCCAAGGTGCCCTCGGAGCTGGACTCCGAGCTGTAGTTGGTGGTCTCCTCGGAGTTCTGACGGCGAGAGCGCGAACCGGAGGCGGGCGCCTGGGAGGAACGGCTGTCCTCGGCGGCCGAAGCCTCGGCGTTCTCCAGCTCCTTGGCCACGAAGGCCTTGTGCTGCTCCCAGAGGTCGTGGGCGGCCGCATACTGGGACTCCCACTCCTCCCGCTGCTTCTCGTAGCCGGCGATCCACTCGTTGCTCTCGGGGTCGAAGCCCTCGGGGTACTTGTAGTTGCCGTCCTCGTCGTACTCGGCGGGCATGCCGTAGATGGCCGGATCGAAGTCCTCGGAGGTCGGATCGACGGAGTCGTCGGCCTGCTTGAGCGACAGGGAGATGCGGCGGCGATCCAGGTCGACGTCGATGACCTTGACGAAGATCTCCTCGCCCTGCTTGACCACGGTCTCGGGGTTCTCCACGTGGCGGTTGGCCAGCTCGGAGATGTGGACCAGGCCCTCGATGCCGTCCTCGACGGAGACGAAGACACCGAACTGCACGATCTTGGTGACCTTGCCCTTGACGATCTGTCCGGGCACGTGGGTCCGGGCGAAGCGCTGCCAAGGATCTTCCTGGGTGGCCTTGAGGGACAGCGAGATGCGCTCGCGGTCCATATCGACATCCAGCACCTCGACGGTGACCTTGTCGCCCACCTTGACGACCTCGCTGGGGTGATCGATGTGCTTCCAGGAAAGCTCGGAAACATGGATCAGGCCGTCCACACCACCCAGGTCGACGAAGGCGCCGAAGTTGACGATGGAGCTGACCGTACCCTCGCGGATCTGGCCCTTCTTGAGCTGGGCCATGAAGGTCTCGCGCACCTCGGACTGGGTCTCCTCCAGGTACTGGCGGCGGGAGAGGACCACGTTGTTGCGGTTCTTGTCCAGCTCCAGAATCTTGGCCTTGATCTTCTGCCCGATGTAGGGAGACAGGTCGCGCACGCGGCGCATCTCGACCAGGGATGCGGGCAGGAAGCCACGCAGGCCGATGTCGACGATGAGTCCGCCCTTGACGGCCTCGATGACGGTGCCCTCAACGACGCCGTCAGCATCCTTGATCTTCTCGATGTCGCCCCAGGCGCGCTCGTACTGGGCACGCTTCTTGGACAGGATCAGGCGGCCTTCCTTGTCCTCCTTGGTGACGACCAGAGCCTCGATGGTGTCACCGACCTGGACCACATCGTCGGGATCGACATCCTTCTTGATGGAAAGCTCGCGGGAGGGAATCACGCCCTCGGTCTTGTAGCCGATGTCCAGCAGAACCTCGTCATGGTCGATCTTAACGACCGTCCCCTCGACCAGATCCCCATCGTCGAAGTTCTTGATGGTGGAATCGACTGCCTTGATGAAGTCTTCCTCGGACCCGATGTCATTGACCGCGACCTGGGGGACTTCCTTCTTGTTCTCTGCCATTAATTAAATTGTTTCTTGTATAGTTGGTGGATATTTTTCCGTATTGAGTTATGCGTTCCCGCCGGCAGGCGCGAACATTCTCCATGATAGGAGACACCGCGGTCATTGTCGCCGGGAGACCTCGGGCGTGTCGCAGACGGGGATTCCGGCGGCCCGCTCGGCGGATTCAACCACATTGACCAGGAGCATGGCCCGGGTCATGGGACCCACGCCACCGGGGTTGGGCGTATAAGCGGCTGCAGACTGCCTGGCGGCCGGGTCGATGTCGCCCTTGATCCGCCAGCGCCCCTCCTGCTGATCCCAGATCCGGGAGACACCTACATCCACCAGAACGGCACCCTGGCGGACCTGGTCAGGGCCAACCAGTCCAGCTCGGCCCACGGCCGAAATGATCACGTCAGCCCTGCGCAGATGGGCGTCAACGTCCCTGGTGCGGGTATGGCAGAGGGTCACGGTGGCATCCACCCCGCGGTTGGTCAGGAGCAGCCCGATGGTGCGGCCCACGGTCAATCCCCGGCCCAGCACACAGACATCCTTGCCGGTCAGGTCAATCCCGTAATGGTCCAGCAAGTACAGAATCCCGCGCGGTGTGCAGGGCAGGGGGGTCCGCACCTGGCCGTCGGTATGCAGGACCAGCTGGCCCAGGTTGTAGGGATGCATGCCGTCGGCGTCCTTGGCCGGATCGATGCGATCGATGATCTCAGTAGGATCCACGCCATCAGGCAGGGGCAGCTGGACGATGTAGCCGGTGCAGTCAGGATCCTGGTTGAGCTGATCCACGGCAGCAAGAATCCGCTCCTCGCCGGCATCGGCGGGCAGATCAACCCTGATCGACCTGATGCCCACCTGGCTGCAGTCCCGGTGCTTGCCCTCTACATATTTAACCGAACCCGGATCCTCCCCCACCAGGATGGTCCCCAGGCCGGGCGTGCGCCCCATGGCCGTCAGCCTAGCCACCCGAGCGCGCAGGTCCTCCTTGAGTTCCGCAGCCGCCGCCTTCCCGTCCAGTTTTACTGCAGTCAACACGTCTCCATCATCCAAGAGGGCACAAACCCTTGTCGAATTCGTCTGGGCCAGATTAGCGCAGATTCCTCCCCGAACGGAACCAGCGTCCAATGGCCGGTCTGGGAGGACTCGACTGCTGAAGTTGCGTGCTGTCCTCTCCCCAGCGATAATGAGAATCATGCTCAATAAGAGCAGGTTCACCATTTTAAGCCCGTGCAGGAAAGGAAGTCATGGATACGGACACGGATAGAACATCCACGCAGGCCTGCATCGTCTTCGACCATGCCGCCATCCGCCGTTCCGGGCGGCTGATCTGGTCAGAGGGGACCTTCACCATTCCCTCGGGAACCGTGACCGCCATCGTGGGCACCAACGGCACGGGCAAAACCAGCATGATGCAGGCCGAGCTGGGCCTGCTCCCCCTGGACGCCGGCAGCCTGCGGGTCCTGGGGCAGCCGGCCGGCCAGGCCAACGACCGCATAGGATACGTACCACAGAGCTACACCTCGGATATCGACTCCAACCTTACGGCTGAACAATCCGTCCTGCTGGGGCTGACCGGCACCCGGTTCGGCATTCACCCCGTCACCCGGCAGGACCGCGAGCGCGCCAGAGCGGCCATGCGCTTCGTCGGTGTGGAAGACAGGGCCCACCTGCGCCTGTCCCAGCTCTCCGGCGGCCTGCGACAGCGGGTGGCCATCGCCCAGGCCCTGGTCTGCGATCCTGATCTGCTCATGCTGGACGAGCCCCTGGCCAATCTGGATCTGGCCGGGCAGCGCGCCACCGTCCACCTGCTGGCACAACTCAACAGCCGTCTGGGCATGTCCATCCAGGTGGTGGCCCACGATCTGAACATGCTGCTGCCTGTGCTGACCGGGGCGGTCTACCTGCTGGACGGGCACCCCCATTACGCCCGCATGGACGACGTGCTGGATTCGGACCTGCTCACCCACCTCTACGGCACCAAGGTAGAGGTGGTCACCACTCCTCAGGGGGACATGTTCGTGGCCCCCGACATGGACGAGCCGATCGGACCCGTTCACAATCGCTACCAACCCAGCCAGGTGGCCCGCCTGCACGGGACGGACCGGGAAAGGAACTCATGACCACACCAGTCTTCGACCCCCATTGGACCGAGATCCTCGCCGCCCCCTTCATGCGCAACGCCATGGTGGCCGGCCTGTGCATCGCCGTGGCTGCCGGAGCCATGGGCTACTTCACCATTGCCAGACACTCCACCTTCGCCGCCCACGCCCTGGCCCACATCGGTCTGCCCGGTGCCACAGGGGCCGTTCTGCTGGGACTGCCGGTCTCTGCCGGCATGGGCCTGTTCGCCCTGGGCGGGGCGCTGGTCATCGGAGCCCTGGGCAAGCGGGCCTCCCAAAGGGAGATCGCCACGGGCACGGTCCTGGCCTTCGCCACCGGTCTGGGACTCTTCTTCGCCAGGATGTCCAGCTCGGCCTCCCAGCAGATGCAGGCCATCCTCTTCGGATCCATCCTCACCATCACCCGAGGCCAGGTCGTCGGCTTCATAGTCTTTGATGTAATCCTGCTGATCCTGCTGGCCCTGATCTACCGGCCCCTGCTCTTCAGTTCCCTGGATGAGCAGGTGGCCCAGGCCCGCGGCGTGCCCATCGGGCTGATGAACCTGACTTTCATGGCCATCATGGCCGGCGTCATCACCATCGCCGTACCTGCAGTGGGGACCCTGCTCATCTTCGCCCTGGTCGTCACCCCGGCGGCCACGGCCAACATCCTGGTGGCCTCTCCCCTACGGGCCATGCTTCTGTCAGGATTGATCTGCCTGGCTTCCATCTGGGGAGGCCTGGTGATCTCGGCCATGGTGCCGGCCCCTCCCAGCTTCGTCATCGTGACCCTGTCCACCTTCTTCTGGGCTCTGGCCAAGGGATGGGCGGCTCTGCGCGCCTGATGCCGTTCAGTCCACCAGGGCGGTGGCCATGACGGCGATGCCCTCATCGTGGCCGGTAAAGCCCATGCCATCAGTGGTGGTGGCGGTCAGTTTAACCGGAGCCCCGACAGCCTGACTCATGGCCTGCTGGGCCAGGTGACGACGGGAGGAGATTCTGGGGCGCTGGCCGACGATGACCAGGGAGGCGTTGAGCAGCCTGCGACCGTGCCCATGTAGACAGTCCATGGTCTTCTCCAGCATGGCCGCGCCGTGCATGCCCGCTCCAAGAGCCTGTGATCCCAGGCCGAACAAGGTGCCGATATCGCCCAGGTCGGCGGCTGACAGGATGGCATCGATCAGGGCATGGGCGGCTGCATCGCCGTCAGAATCGCCCAGCAGGCCGGGGGTTCCGTCATCCCAGGACAGGCAGGCCAACCAGAGGGGACGCTCACCGGTCGGGTCGAAGCGATGGGCGTCAAAGCCCAGTCCAATGTTTGGATGGCCCATGACCGAATCCGGACTCAGCGCTTGGCCTTGGTCTTCCCCTTGCCCTTGGTCTTGGCAGCCTCCTGGGCCACCCGTGCCAGGGTCTTGGAGGCCGGCTCCTTGGGGGACTTGGTATGGTGCTTGTCGTCACCGGGCATGGGTTCCGCATAACCCAGGTTGACGTCCAGCAAACGCTGGGCCTCGTCCTCGTCCAGCTTCTCGGACAGGGCGATCTCGGAGGTCAGGATCTTGCGGGCCTTGATCAGCATCCGCTTCTCGCCCGCCGACAGCCCGTGCTCGTCCACGTCGCGCTGGGAGAGGTCGCGCACCACCTCGGCGATCTTGTTGACCTCGCCGGTGGCGATCTTCTCCACGTTCAGCTTGTAGCGGCGGGACCAGTTCATCTCCTTCTCCTCGACCACCGGGGTGCGCAGGATCTCGAAGACCTTGGCCACCGCCTTGGCGTCGACGATGTCTCTGACGCCCACCTTGGCCGCGTTCTCCACGGGGACGTTGATGACCAGTCCGTCCGAGGAGAGCACGGACAGCTGCAGGTACTTGCGGGTGACGCCCTTGACGGTCCGTTCGGTGATGGCGTCCACCCTGGCGGCCCCATGACGCGGATAGACGACCATGTCACCGACCTTGTAACCCATATGCCCTCCAGAACGAGTCGAGAAAATACCATATAATAATGCCATTGCGTATGGACTTGCTGACGGGCGCCTGGGGACGACGCGATTCTCCGCGAGCACACTTCCCCTGGAGGCTCTGAAGACTATTCTGGAAGAAACGACGGTGGTGGAACGAATGCCGACAAGGCTCCACCCCGCATGACGAGCATCGTTTTGCGGATCAGTGATCGAAAACAGAGGTAGGCATGATCAGAAACACAAGCCGCTACACTACACCCAGCACCATCCTGGTGGTTGAGGATGAACCCACCCTGGCCACTGCCATAGCCCAGCGCATCACCGCCGAAGGGTGGACGGCCCGGGTGGCCTCGGACGGTGCCAGCGCCGTGCAGGCCGCCTCCCAGATCAAGCCCGACCTGGTCATCATGGACATCATGCTGCCCGTCATGGACGGACTGGAGGCCACCAAGCGGATCGTGGCCGAGCGGCCGGTGCCGGTGCTGATTCTGACCGCCCGGGACGACGAGGCCGACAAGGTGACCGGTCTGGGCGCCGGGGCCGACGACTACATGACCAAGCCCTTCTCCATGCGCGAGCTGATCGCCCGCTGCAAGGCCCTCCTGCGCCGGGTGGAGCGGGCCAAGGTCATCGCCAAGAACTCCGAGAACGAGAAGGTGCTGGACTTCGGATCCCTGGTCATCGACCCGGCCCAGCGCATCGTGACCCTGCGCGGGAAGCAGATCCACCTGACCCCCACCGAATTCGACCTGCTGGCCACGCTGGCCCGTCGGCCCAAGTCCGTGCTCACCCGCGAGAAGCTGCTGGAGGAGGTCTGGGACTGGGTGGATGCCTCGGGCACCAGGACAGTGGACTCCCACGTCAAGGCCCTGCGCCACAAGCTGGGCTCGCAGATGATCCGCACCGTGCATGGCGTGGGCTACGCCTTCGAGCCGCCCGAGGATCAGGAACAGGACCAGCGGTAGCAGCCGCGGATGCACGCCATGAGCAAGGACGGCAAAAGCCGGCGCAATGGGCCCGGTCTGAGTGCGCGTGTGGATCGCGAACGGCCCATTGGATCCTTCGCCTCATTGAAGGTGGAGCTGAGCGTCCTGATCATCATCTCCACAGCCATCGCCTTCGTCATGGCCTGGTTCCTGCTGAAGATGGGCTGGAGCGGCTGGATCGCCATGCCGCTGACCCTGGTGGTGGCCCTGGGGATCACCTACTTCTTCTCCCGAGGGCTCACCGCTCCCCTGAGGCAGATGCGGGATGCGGCCGAGGCCATGGCCGACGGGGACTACACGGTTCGGGTCCATGCCACCACGACCAGCCACGACGAGGTGGGGCTCCTGGCCCAGTCCTTCAACGAGATGGCCGAGGAGCTCCAGCACGCCGACCAGATGCGCCGGGACATGGTGGCCAATGTCAGCCACGAGCTGCGCACCCCCGTCTCGGCCCTGCAGGCCATGGTGGAGAACATGGCGGACGGGGTGACCGAGCCCACGCCAGCCAACCTGGAGGGGATCCTGGAGCAGACCCATCGCCTGTCCGACCTGATCGCCTTCCTGCTGGATCTGTCGAGGATGGAGGCCGGGGCTGCCAGCCTGCAGATCGAGGACTTCGACTTCGGGGACTTCATTGACGAGACCCTCCAGCCCCTGGCCATAGCCGACGCCGGGCACGCCCACGACATCCAGGTGGATCTGGAGAAGGGCCTGAGGATGGAGGGCGACCAGGACCGGCTGCGCCAGCTCTTTACCAACGTCATCAGCAACGCCCTGAAGCACTCGGCCGACGGCACCACGGTGCTGATCCAGGCCCACGAGGACCGGCAGCAGGAGACCATTGTCACCAACGTGGTCAACTTCGGCTCGCAGATACCCCCCGAGGCCCGCACCGACATCTTCCGGCGCTTCGTCAAGGGCAAGGCCGGCCCGGGCACGGAGTCGGGCGGCACCGGGCTGGGGCTGTCCATCGCCCGCTGGGCGGCCCAGTTGCATGGAGGCCAGGTGCAGGTGGTGGACGACCCGCGCGGAGCCGACTTCGAGATCACCCTGCCCAGATATCACCGCGACCCCGATGAGGACGAGGGGGACGGAGACCACTCTGACGGGTCCGACGCGCCGCATTGACGGGGAGGCGCACTTCGGCTCATAATGAAATCGAACATTTGTTCGAATGCCATCGAGTTCGAGGTGTGCCATGGTCGCTACCATCCATGGGTCGCCGGATGCGGCCCCTGCTTCCCTGCCGGAGTGCCGGGTCGATGCCCTGAGTCCCTTCCGAGGGCACCCCAGCCCTGTCCCCCAGGCCTTGGAGGCCGTCCACGCCGGCTTCCCCTCCGTGGCCCAGGACTACTTCAGCGGCGACTTCAGCTTCGACCAGAACGTCATCATCCACCCCGATGCCACCTTCATCATCCATGTGGCCGGTGATTCCATGACCGGAGCCGGCATCTTCGATGGGGACCTGCTGGTGGTCGACCGGTCCCTGGAGCCGCGCGAGGGGGACATCGTCATCGCCATCCTGGACGACGAGCTGCTGGTCAAGCGGCTGGCCAGGTACAAGGGACGGACCATGTTGCGGGCCGAGAACCCCGCCTACCCCGACTTCCTGCCCCAGGAGGGCGAGGAACTGGTCATCTGGGGGGTGGTCATCGGTAACTATCACTGGCAGCGAGTGGACACCAAGGGCGAACTTCGGAGCGGCTCTCCCCTGCCCCAGGTCACCTATCCCGGGCATACCCCGCACGGTCGCAGGCACACGGGAAGCCAGGGCCGGAAGCCCGCCTATCCTTCCACGGGCTGGGGGTCGGCATGAGCGCGCAGAGACCGGCCCAGCCGGCATCCGGGACCGCTCTGACAGGCCAGGTAGTCCTGGCTGATGCCAACTCTTTCTTCGCTTCATGTGAGGCCGTCTTCGACCCCTCCCTGGCCGATCGCCCGGTGGTTGTACTGTCCAACAACGACGGCTGCGTAGTGGCCCGCAACCGCCCGGCCAAGGCCTTGGGCATCACCAATGGCACACCCTGGTTCACCATTCGCGACAGGGCCCTGCAGGACGGGGTGGTGGCCCGCAGCTCCAATTATGAGCTCTACGCCAGCCTCTCAAGACGCATGATGGCCATCATGGCCCATTTCCTGCCCAACCAGGAGATCTACTCCATCGACGAATGCTTCATGGACAGCATCTGGAACGACAAGCGCACCGTCCAGATCTGCCAGGAGCTGCGCGCCGCGGTCCTGCGGTGCACCGGCATCCCCGTCAGCGTGGGCGTGGCGCCTACCAAAACCCTGGCCAAGGTGGCCAACCACTGGGCCAAGGACCATCCCTCGACCGAGGGGATCACCCTCTGGAGCCAGGTGGAGTCCCAGTATGGCGACCAGGCTCTGGCATCCGTGCCCGTCGACCAGGTCTGGGGAGTAGGCCGACGGCTGACCGGCAGACTCATGGGCATGGGCATCACCACCGCCCTGGATCTGCGCGATGCCGATCCCTCCCTGATCCGGCATCGGTTCTCCGTCATGCTGCAGCGCACCGTACTGGAGTTGAGGGGACGACCCTGTATCGAACCCGAGGCGGATGCCGCCAGGGGCGTGCGCACCGATCAGATTCTGTGCTCGCGCATGTTCTCTCACCCCATTGAGGGCTACGCCACCCTGGCCCAAGCCTTGAGCATCTACGCCCAGAAGGCCTGCCGCCGCCTGCGTCGACAGCACGGCCTATGTGGCAGAGTGCGGGTCTTCTGCTCCACCAGCCCCTATGCGCCCCAGCAGTTCTGCTCAGCTGGCCGGACCGTCGTCCTGGAGGATCCCAGCGACGACCCGCTGGTCATCGCCGGCGCAGCCAGCCGGGCGCTCAAGGGCCGAGTGGATCCGCACGCCCGCTGGATCCGGGCCGGGGTGGTTCTGCTGGACCTGACCGACGCCGACCACTTCCACACCTTGGAAGGCCTGGACGCAGCCCGGGACACCCATGGTCTGGGGGACGTCCTGGAGGATGCCACCCGTCGTTTCGGCCCCTTCCGCGTGGGCGTGGGCTACGGAGGCATCCGCGGCCAGGGCCGGAGCGACGAGGATACGGGGGCCGACTGGGCCATGAACCGGGGCATGCTCTCCCCCCGGGCCACCACCCGCTGGGACGAGATGGCCGTGGCCCAGGCCCGCTAGAGATCCTCATGGCCTGGAGGAACGGCCGCCAATGCCAGGGCAGCCAGCGGCAGGGCACCTGCAGTCTCCAGGGCTCGGGCACACTGACGGATGGTGGAGCCCGTGGTGATGATGTCGTCCACCATCAGGACAGGATGACCGGCCAGTCGTGAGGGATCCGCAGCCGCAATCCGGCCTGCCAGCCGACGCGAACGGTTCCGGCGGCCGCCCGCTTGGACAGACTTGGTTCTCACGGAGTTCATGATCAGGGCCGGTTCCACCTGGGCAGCTAGACCCTGCCGTTGCAGGGCCTGGACCAGGGACAGGAGGATCGGCTCCAGATGAACCCTCCCCCGCTTTCGCAGGGAGGCGCGGGAGGAGGGGGCGGGAACCACCAGAATGGCCCTGGCAGGCTTGGGCCGGAGTAGGGGATCGATCAGCCTGGCCAGAGCCGGAGCCAGATCGGCCATGGCCTGGCCCAAGGGCCTGTCTAAGGGCCGGTTGTCATGGTCCTTCCAGGACAGAATGATCCGCCTGACAGATCCACGATATGGAGCGCAGGCCAGCGCCAGACCCACGGCATAGGCGGGCGCGGGCACCGACAGGGGCCGGAAGAGCAGGGATCTGCAGCTGGGGCAGAGCAGCAGGTCCGGGCGGTCACAGCCGGCGCAGGCTCGAGGAGCCAGCAGGTCCAGGGCCGAGCCAGCCATGGCCGAGGCGACAGCATAAGCGGCTCGTCTGAGACGGCTGGATGCCGATGAAGGATTGTACATATCGCCCAGCCAACCCCAAGACGCAAAGAATAGACAAGCAGATCAGGGCCATGTGGATGAACAGGCTATCCGTTCACATGATTGCCTGCGGACAGGTTTAGCGGATTCAGGCCAGATCAGCCTCCATGGCCTGAATCAGGGCCAAGGCATCGGCAGGATCGCGCACACGCAGAGCCATGGCCCCCGCCAGGGCCGCCGGATAGTCGTTGCCATCAGGATCCATCCGGTCGCCCACGAAGGCGATATCGCCGACATCCACACCCAGTATCCTGGCCAGGGAGGTCACGGCGTAGGCCTTGTCAATACCCTTGGCCGAGATGTCCACGCTGGTGGAGCCGCCTGAACGCACCTGCAGATTGGGCAGATCGGCGGCCACGGCCCGGGCCAGGGCATCCTTGCGGCTATTGTCCGGATCCCAGGCCTCCTTGGCTTGGACAGGGGCCTGCTGACCCAGGGCGGAGAAGGTTATCTGGCTGCCGCGATCCTCGATGCGCGGCCCCCAGACCTGCTCCTCCCAGTCGCCCAGCTGCTTGGCTCTGCGTTCCAGGCTGGCCTCGGCGGCCTGCCGGTCCTGGGCGCTCAGGTCGTGGGCATAGACGCAATTCCAACTTCCATCCTGCCAGCGGTAGTAGCGGGTGCCGCTGGTGGGCATCAGATGCAGCTGGTCGAAACGGGTATCGTCGGGCAGGGCATCCAGCACCTGGTCGCGGAACTGGCTGAACCGCCCGCCAGAGACGATGGCCACGGGCCGAAGCCGGGTCAGGGCGGCGAAATGAACGGCCATGGTCTGGTCCATACGGGTCTTGGACAGTGCCAGAGTATTGTCCAGATCGAAGGCCAGCACTCGTGCTCGTGCGCAGATGGACCCTATGTCTTGGCTGCCCCACCAGGCCACGTTCATCGCACCGTCCTCCGCCATGATTGCTCCCATCCGCTTGTCGATCATCGCTCTATGCTACAAGACACCCTGAATCGAAACTGTCACTGAGTTGAGGGGTTATGGTGAGTGTCATGATCAACGATCAGCCGCCTTGGTCCCGCAGCGTCTACCGGGACAGTCATGGCCGGGGGATTCGTCGGCCTACCTTCGGCACCCGTCTGCCCCGCTATCGCACCAGATGCGGGATCTTCGACGACCTGACCGCGGCCCAGATCCGGCGTCTGGGAGCTGGCTGGCCCCAGCTGGTCAAACCCGTCCAATTCGCAGTCGAGGACGTGCCACCCTCCGACCCCACCCCCTGGGAGGACAGGGCGGACCTCTTCTCACGCAGTTTCCCGGCAGGCCGTGGCATCCCCGCCAGAATCGTCCTCTACCGGCTGCCCATCCAGAGCAAAACCCGGGACCGCACCGAGCTGGAGTTGATTATCCGCGACGAACTGGTCCTGCAGTTGGCAGACCTTTACGGGCGGGACCCGGAGGAAATCGACCCCATGTGGGGACGCTGACAGCCGACGTTCAGGGCAGGACAGTGGAGTCGGGGCCGGAGCGGATCAGCGTGGTGGCAGGCATGAGCCCGTCAGGAGCCATGACGGCAAGACCGGCCAGGCCAGCCTGGTTGACCGCGTCCACGCTCAGACGGGCATTCCAGATCAGCCGGGAGGAACCATGCTCAGAATCCTCGTTCAGCCGTACGGCGGCCACCTGGTCACCCAGGTCGTGGGCTGAAAGCTCATGGGCCCGACCCGGCTCAACGGTCAGCGAGCGCTCATCCAATTTCTTGCCCTTCTCGTCGAATCCAACCAGTTCGGCCTTGATCGGATCCGTCGATGGGTTGACCAAGGTCAGCGCGGCCTGGGCGGGCTGAGATATGGTCAGGGCCGAGGAGGCAGCAGCAGTACCCGCAGGAATCAGAGCCAGGTCGGACTGCGACTGATCCTGGCTGCCCCGACTGGTCACCTGCAGGACTGCTCGGACAGGCCGGTCGGCATGCACCTGCAGAGCCAGCTTGCCGTCAGGCACGCCGCCCAAGTCCACCGCAGTGGCCCTGGAACCCTGCAAATCCACCCGCCGCAAGGATTCCCGACCGTCTTCATCCATCCAGGACAGCTCCGCCGCGGTGGCCTTGGAACCCTGCAGAAGCAGGGTGGCCTGGTCTGCCCCGCGTAGGCCGGGAATAACCAGATCACGGCCGGGCGCCGCCAAGGCCGTTACCTGATCCGACCCGCGCGGATCCAGTCCAGCCATGACATTGACCGAAACCGACATGACCACTGGCGCCTGGGAGCTGCGAGCCCGAACGTAGACGGCCTGCTGTCCGGGAGCCGCCGCAGACAGGTCGTATGAGGCATGGCCGCCAGGCGCCACAGTCATGGTGTTCCCGGTCTCCAGGGACAGGTTGCCGGAGGAATGCGAACCCTGGATCTCCAGACTGATCACCGTGGCCTTGGATGACGGGTTGTAGGCCACCAGCCGCTGTGTGGACCCTCGACCGGTGGCAGGCAACAGGAAGTCGGCATCCATGACGGCCCGAGGGCAGGCCAGCGCCTGGACCCCTCGCAGATCGCCCTTGGTGGCCCAGGAGACCATACCGACAGAAGCCCCCGTGCCCGGCTGGGACTTGAGCATCCGGGAATCGAAAGCCGTAGCCGAAGCACCCGGATCGAGCGAAGCGGCCATGGTCTTCTGCCCATCCAAGAGGTCGGGATCAGTCATCGTGGTACGTCGCCCGTCTCCAAGCGGGGTCAGGCTGGCACTGCCGATGGACCCAAAGGCGGCGGCTGTGACACGGGCGCTCAGATCACCCTCCGAGGCTTTGAACTGGTCATCGCCGACCTTATCCTCATCCGCTACCGTCATTCGAGCCGGGCAGTAGGACGCTACCTCACGTTGGCTGACCCGGGTGGCAACGACTGACGAGCCCTGGGCCCCATCAGCCAAGGAGTCCGGGGGCGTCCATACCAAGAGAGCAGCGACCAAAACGGCCACCAGAGGTGCCGTGACCAGAGCAGCCACCAGGGATCCCTTGCTTCGTACACTCATAGTTGCTCCCCTCCAAAGTTGCCCGGACGCGGCAGGGCCACCAAACAGTATCCCAGCAAGACCAGGCCCAGGGTCCAGAGCCAGATCCTCCTCCAGGTGCTGGCCGCCGCTTGATGGGCCCCGGCCATGTTGACTCCCACATCCCTGCCGGATTGCGAGCTCAAACGGAAATAGGTTCCTTGGGCATTGGTCGCCACCTGCTGGGCGCCATCGCTGGCGGTGATGTTGGATACCAGGTCATCGTTGGGCGTGGATCCCATGCCGACTGCTCCGGAACGGTCGGCGGGCACATAGATTCCCCCGAAGCCCATGCCGGATACAGCCGCTACAGCCTTGGAGTCGGCGTTGGCCATCAGCGCCGCCGCCGAACGCGAGAGGACATCCTGACCGGCCATCTGCCCGCCGTTCACCATCTGGGCACGCAGGGCAGGCGAGGCATCGATCAGATCCCCTCGTGAGGTGTGCAGACCCGTGTAGGCCACGCGGCCATGGGAGGGCGATGTCAGCACCAGCACCCGATGGGATGGATCCTTGTTCAGGTAGTCCACCGCCACTGCCGGGAGCTGCCGGTCATCAGCAGACAGGGGTCCTCCGACTGGCGCCGCCAGACCAGCCGCCGCCACGCCTGCCGTGACCAGGGTCAGAACCAGGCCCAGCAAGAGCCTGACAATCCGTCCCCCGCCATCAACCGCAGCTGCAGAGGTTGAAGAGGACTGTGCAGGAGGCAGGGGCGGACGATCAGCATCGCCCTCTGGAACCTGATCGTGCCCAGGAGCAAGGGGCGAGAAGGGACGGACGGCCCTGCCAGCCAGAAGGCCCAGACAGGCCAGCAGCCCCATGAAGGCAAGCATCACCCCAGGCAGGACCGAACCGGCCACTGGACCGGTCTCGTCCAAGCCGGTGCAGACCGCCTGGGAGATCAGCGCCAGGATCAGGCCCAGCAGAACCGTACTCCAAAGAATCCTGGCAGTCTTGAGTGCCCGAGGCAGAACCAAAGTGATGAAGGCCAGCAGGGCCACCACCAGCAGACAGCAGGCCAGCGTGGCCGGACGCCAGAGCTCAGGTCGCCACCTGACGGGCCACAGGGCCGAAAGATCCAGGCCCAACAGGCGGGCCAGCAGTTGCCCCAGGCTCCCGGTTCTGGGTTGACCGGTCAAGCCCGTCGAGGGGATCATAAGATCTGCGAACAGCTGTCTGAAAAGTCCTTGATTGGCATGGTGCAAGGAATTGACCAGGGTGGGCGCCAGGGCCAGCGCCGAAGGCAGGGGCATCAGGAGCAGCATGACCCGATGGGAGGGCACCAGGCAGATCGCCATAATGAAGAGCGGGATCATGGCCAGCATGAGCTGAGGTTCGGCAGCCAGGACCGGCAGAAAACAAATAGAGGCCAGAGCCGCCTGCTGCACCGAAGCCTTGGGGCGCACGGGAGCCTCGGTCTGATACAGCCCCACGGCCTTGAAAACAAAGGCGAAGGCGGCAGGCATGAAGGCCATGACCGTCAGCATGGGCAGCTGCAGGCCATCCACGATGCCCAGTGCGAATGCCAGACAAGCCCAGAGCAATCCCAGCAGGACCCGGATGGGATTGGACCTGGTGACCACGCCGGCCAGAGCCCAGAAAGACAGCGCGGCCAGTCCCGTCTCCGCCAGGAGCATCAGGGCCATGGCTTGGGCTACGTGACCGCCGGTCAGCAGAGCGAAGGGCAGGAGCACCAGGAGGAAGGGGGCAGGAACTGCGGGCTGCCCCACTCCCCCGGCCCAGGACCAGGAGGTGGTGGCCGCCGTCAGCAGCTGGGACCAGTCGGCTCCGGACGAGGGCAGGGAGGGCGCGTGGATGGCCTCTCCCGAGAAGATGGCACGACAGAGTGGCCAGTGGGTGGCCACCAGGGCCGCCAAGACCGCTATGGTCATCCCTGAAGCCCAGGCCAGGCGGCGCAGGAACTGCTGGCGCAGATGAGCCAGGGCCAGGTGGCTGAGCATGGGATGTTCCTGCTGGTCGTGGAAGGCCTGCCTGCGCTGCCGCCACTGCCTGATCTGCTGACCGTTGGCCTGAAGAATGTCCAACCGGCGGGGACCGCCATGGCAGGCGGAAGTCAGACGGCGACGCATCGTGAACAAGGCTGCAGGGTTGGCCAGAATCCGCCAAGGCGCGCACAGCCGGCAGAGGGCCCTGTAGGGCCGTTTGCCCATAAGATCAACCGCCATGAACCACAATGCCGCCAGAACCCGCCAGAGCCAGACCAGCGGCCACCAGGGCAGGGCAAAATCAGTCAGCAGGTAGCGTTCCCGGGCCAGTATAGGACCCATGGAGGCATCCAAGGGGTGGTCGGGCTGCACCGCCCGCCCATTCCGATCACGCAACCCGCTCATACGGGCGCCGGCATGGGCCACCCGGGCGTCGGGTACGATTACCACCCGCCCCCCTGACAGGCAGATACGACGGCAGAGATCGTCGGCCTGGCCAAAGGTGCCAGCCCAGGCGCCTGGTCCGCCCAAGTCCTTCATGGTCTGCATGGGCACCAGGGCGCCAGCCAGGCTCACCGCGAAGACATCCTGACGCGCGTCATATTGCTGCTGGTCGGGTTCACTGTCCACCACCAGACTCACCGTTCGGTGATGATAGGCATACCGACCCACGTCATGGAGTCCCTGGCCCTGCCAGTCATACTGCTTGGCACCCAGCAGGGAGGCAGTGGGATTGCTGTGCCAGGTGTCCACCAGCTCGTCCAGGCAATGATTATCCAGTGGACGGCAGTCGTCGTGCAGAAGCCAAAGAGCGCGAATCCGACCAGGCAGACGGGCGTAGCCAAGCGCCTTGTCCAAGGCATCGCCGAAGGAGGAGGCACCTCGCGCGCGGACCACCTGCACTTCCACCCGCGCGGGACCATCCACCGGAAACTGCGCATAGAGCGGCTCTGTGGTGGACCCCGAACAGTCCGCGATAACCAGGACCCGTGGCAAGAGGCTCTGTCGCAAGAGGGCACGCAGGGTGTCCGGCAAATAGGTCAGATCATGCTCGACCGTGATCACCGCCGCCACGGCATCCTCCACATGAGGGCTGGCGGCGGGCGAACATTCGTTCATGACTGAAGAAAGGACCTGCCGGACATCCTGGGCTTGAGGCGCGACGAAACTCATGCGTTCCAGTCTACGCAAACCAGGTCACCGGATGCCTCGCTTGGGCACCTGCGGCGATTCAGACCTGACGCTGCGCGCGCATCCTCTTCTTGTAACGGCGGCGCTCCCGTTCACTCATGCCACCCCAGATGCCGAAGCGCTCGTCATGCTCGACCGCCCAGTCCAGGCACTGCTTGCGGACGGTGCAGTCGGCGCAGACCCGTTTGGCCTCCTGGGTGGAGCCCCCCTTGCCCGGGAAGAATGCTTCCGGGTCGGTCTGCGCACAGAGCGCCTCGCTTCGCCAGGATGGTCCGACGTTGACTTCGAACCACTGCATCAGCGGCGTCAGCCTGTTTTTAGTTGTACTGCTATAGCGAGTGTCAACAAATCCACTCATAGCGACCCCCCAGTCCCTAGTGTGTTTACACACTTTTATTACAGCTGCTGCAGGGGTCTTCTGTCAACCCCTAAATATCTGCCAGCGCAACTGAGCAACACGTGCAGGGAGCCATATCGCCCGAAGAGGAGCTGCGGATGGGGGTCAGACTATACTATGACTGGTTCAAGCACGCGTCACCGCCATCCCGGTTCTTCCCGCCGGAATGAGCCCTACAGCGACAGCCGATGAGGAAGGCATACCATTGACGTCCCCAACCAGAAAGATGGGTCTGCCCAACATCAAGGCGGGCAGGAACGGCAAGCCCCAGCACAGCGACGGGTTTCGCAGCAGCCACCGTCTGCGCACGGGCATCTGCCTGGCCCTTACCTTCGTTCTTTGCTTCCTGGCCTCGACGGTGGCGGCCTTCTGGACCGACATCAACGGTCACATGCACGTGCTCGAGCCCGTCAGCCTGACTCAAGCCCACAAAGCCCCGGAAGACATCTACAAGGGGAAGACTTTGAACGTCCTGGTGCTGGGACAGGACACCCGGGACGGCAAGGGCAACTCCGAGGTGGGCGGCAGCGGCGACGGCCTGGAGGAGAACCACCAGTCGGACACGGCCATGGTGGTCCAGATCGCCGCCGACCGCTCCTATGTGAATGTGGTCTCCATTCCCAGGGACTCCATCGTAAACGCCCCGGCCTGCACCACCAGCAAGGGGGATACCATCCCGGCCCGCCGCCAGGTCATGTTCAACTCCATCTTCGCCGAGGGCTACAGCCAGGGCGGCGATGCCAATTCGGCCGCCAGCTGCTCCCTGGCAGCGGTCCGTTCCCTGACCGGCTTGGACATTCAGCAGTTTGTGGTGGCTGACTTCAACGGCCTCAAGTCCATCATCGACGCCCTGGGCGGGGTTGACGTGTGCATCCCCAAGGACACCTGGGATGGCTATACCGGCATCAACCTGAAGCGTGGCCTGCAGCATCTGGACGGCACCCAGGCCACCGAGTACGCTCGCATGCGCCACGGAACCGCCGCCGATGGGTCGGACATCATGCGCACCACCCGCCAGCAGTATCTGATCAAGAGCCTGGTTAACGAGGCCAAGACCGTCGACATCTATTCCGACCTGCCCAAGGCCTACCGTCTGGCCACCACTTCCATGTCCACCCTGCAGCTGAGCGAGGGGTTGGGCAACTTCCAGACCCTGCTGGGCCTGGGCAACTCGCTCAAGCACATAGACACCACACATATCTACGCCCGGACCATACCTGTCGAGGAATGGTCCCAGGACAACAACCGGGTGGTATGGACGGACGAGGCCGAAACCATCTGGCATCTGCTGCGAGAGGGCAAGCCCTTGACCCAGGCCAATGAGGACGCAGAGTCAGCTTCCTCGTCAGGCAACCAGGCCAGCAATGGTCAGGATGCCCAGAGCGCCCAAAACTCACAGAGTGCCGCTCAGACAGGAGGCAACGGCTCTGACACAGGGGACGGCACCCAGTCCCCCTCTGCATCCGCCGCCGCTGCTCCCAAGCCCGATCCCCGTACCGGACTGATCACCATGCCCGACAAGACCCTGATCGATCCCAACACGGGCGGAACTGTCGATCCGGACGACGGGACCATCAGGGATGCGAACACCGGACAGTACATCGGCATGGCAGACCGCTACCTGTTTGCTACGGTCTGTGCGGTTCCGGCACGGAAATAGACGATTAAGCTCCCCCGAGTCGTTCTGACATGCTATTGCTTACCTAGTCGGCAAAGCTACGGAGGTTAAGGGTATGCGGACTGGATCAGACCAAGGCGGACAAGGACAGGAGCCTCCTAGCTTCATGCCCTCCGGGCATCACCGTCCGGCGGCCGACCCCGGATCTCCAGGCACCGAGGCCAGACACAGCCGTAGCCAGACGCCTCCCAGCTTCTCCCCCTCCTCCGGGACTGGACATCAGAAAGCCAGACGCACCAGTGGCTCCTCGAAAACCACACCCAGGCCGGCGGCTGCAGCTGCACCTGTTAAAAACGACTGGCGCAACAGCAACAACCGGAACATGCGGAACGGCACTGCCCTCGTCCGTAAACACCCAGTGCGCAAGTTCGTAATCATTCTGCTGCTGGTCCTGCTGCTGGCACTGGTTGTACTCGCAGGTGGAGGATGGTTCTGGGTCAACGGCAAGCTCACCCGCGACAAAATGCTGACCGATACCCCTGGCTCAGAAGCCACTACCTGGCTCCTGCTGGGATCGGACCAGCGCGACGGTTCTCCGGGGGCAGGACAGGATGCCAGCATCACCGGCTTCCGCACCGACACCATCCTGGTGCTGACCAAGCCCCGCCACGGAGCCGCCTCCCTGATTTCAATCCCCCGCGACTCCCTGGTCAAGCAGGATGGGGATTACATGAAGATCAACGCCGTGGCCTACACATCGGGCTACCGGGCCCTGACCGGCCAGATCGAGGACATCACCGGTCATAAGGTCGATCATGTGGCCCTGATCCGTTTCGGAGGCCTCAGCAAGGTGGTCGACGCCCTGGGCGGCGTCAGGCTTTGCTATGACGCAGACGTCAACGACCCCAACTCCGGCATGGTCTGGTCTCGCGGCTGCCATCAGGCCGACGGCGGCATGGCCCTGGCCTTCACCCGCATGCGCTACTCGGATCCCAAGGGAGACTTTGGGCGTGCCGAACGCCAGCGTCAGGCCATCTCGGCCATCACCGCCAAGGCCCTGCAGCCCTCGGTCATGCTCAACCCGTCGAGGGCCGGCAAGGTTCTTTCCGCAGGTCTGGATGCCCTGGTGGTGGATGAGCGGGCCAACCCCATAGACCTCGTGCGCATGGTCCTGGCCTTCCGCAGTGCCAGCAGCAGCAATGGGGTCACCGGAAGCGTCTACTGGACAGATCCCGACTACTATCCGGGCGGAGGCATCGGTTCCACCGTTCTGCTGGACCAAGCCCGCAACACCGACCTGTTCAACCAGCTGGCCCAGGGCAGTCATGCCGCTGGAACGGTCGGTGGCATGTAGCGACTGCTTTACACACGCCACCAATATCGTCCACATTCGACCACATGCCAGGCCTGCTCTAGCGCTCCTGCCCCGGGCAGCCCATGCTGAGGGCATGACCAAGGCCAATTCATCAGCAACCATATCGACAGACCCGAGCGGGGCTGCAGGTGGCGATTGGCGCTCTGCCGGCTCCAAAGAGAAGAAGACCAAAAAGGGAAGCGCCCAGGTCATTCTGACCCTGGTTGCACAGACGACTCCGGCCCTGGCCCAGGCGGGCATGATCTGGTACGTAGTAGGCCAGGGCCGCTGGATGTTGCTCCTCCTCTTGCTGCCCAGCTTGACGGGCACCCTGGCCATGGTGCTTCTGAGCCTGCTGCGAATGCATCGCCGGCCATCGTCCGCTCCGCCGGCAGGCGCACAATTGAAGTACGGCACAGTATCGGATCGTGCATCCCTCTCGACGACTACAGAGAACGAGACCTTGCAGGATCTGGCTCAACTGGCCTCTAACCCAGGCCCTCAGCTAGAGTCCCGGCTCTTGGGATCAGGGCGTTCGGGATCACAAGGTCTGCCCTGGCAGGGCATCGTCCACGCATGGCTTGCCACATCAGGAAGGTCGGCACCTGCGGTCATCGGTATCCGGCCTGATCATGGTCCGCTGGTCATCGATCTGCCCTGCGACGGACCCCACGCCCTGGTGGCAGGCACCACAGGTTCGGGCAAATCAGTCTTTCTGCAGACCTGGTGTCTGGCCCTAGCCGCCAGTCAGCCGCCAGACCGGCTCAATCTGGTCCTGCTGGATTTCAAGGGTGGTGCCGGCTTTGGCCTGTTGGCCCGACTGCCGCACACCGTGGGTTGCGTGACCAATCTGGATCTGGACCGGGCCATACGCGCGCTGAACGGCCTTCAGCGGGAGTTGGAACGCCGCCAGCGCCTGGTTGCCAGAGCAGGGGTTGAGGACACCGCCCGTATGGCCGATCCACCGGCACGCCTAGTGGTGGTCATTGACGAGTTCCAGGCCCTGCGCCAACTCCTGCCCGACTACCTGGACAGGCTGACCTCTCTGGCCTCTCAGGGCAGATCCCTGGGTATGAACCTGGTGGCCTGCACCCAGCAGACCATGGGGCAGGTCAGCGCCCAGATGCGTGCCAACATGAACCTGGGCATCTGTCTGCGGGTGCGGGATCCCCTGCAGTCCAGAGAGCTGCTGGGCTCTTCCTGTGCTACGGCGATCGACCCTGCCTGCCCAGGTCTGGGCTTCCTGGAGCAGGGCCGGGGTCCCCAGGCCTTCCGCACCTGCCCAGCAACTGATCCGCAGGCCCTGGTGGGCCAGATCGTCAAGGCCAGCCGCTTTTGCGGCAGCCGACCGCCGGCACCGCTTTTCTCCCCTCCCCTGCCAGAGCATGATCCGGCCTGCGGGCAGGTCCTCTGGCAATCGGGACGGCCTCAGATACCTCTGGGACACATGGACGACGGGGTTCTGCTCCATCTCTATCGCCTGCCGATCGACGGTCATACGGCCCTGATCGGACCTCGAGGACGGGGCAAGAGCACCCTGCTGGCGCTGCTGGCTCGTTCCCTGCTCACCCTGATGAAGCCAGGGGCCCGACCAGAGCCCAGCTTCGACCTGCGCATCACGCGTCGAACAGGTCACAGCTACAGCAGTCGGGACTTTCCCGGCCCGGTGCCGTCACCGCCTCAAGGCCGTCAGCCGCCTCAAGGCCGTCAGGATGGCAGCCACGCATTGGTCTGGATTCTTGACGATGCCCAGGATCTGTTGGATCCGCTTTGTCGGGATCCTCTGGCCCCTCTTCTACAGGAGGCTCTGGAACAGGAGGGAACCACCGTGATCCTGGCCGTGGAGACGGCCAGCGCCCTGCGCAGACCAGAGCGTTTCAGCCGTCGTCTGGTGTTCCCCTGCGGCGAACGGGGGGCCGATCTGGCAGCTGGCATCCCCGCCGATCAGCTGGCCACCCTCCCCACCCGGGCCAGCGCCATTCCCGGACGGTGTCTGGTTCTGGAAGCGGGTCTCGCCATTCCGCTACAGGTGTTCTCTTTAGCCGTAAAACAAATGAACCCTTGAAAAAAGTCACTCATCGTGCTTATCTTGCATAGGGTAGTGATAAAAGCATCGATAAAAACTTCTTGGAGGCTTAGGTAGATGAGTAATGCGTTTGATTGGCGCGCCAAGGCTGCTTGCCGTGACAAGGACCCTGAGCTGTTCTTCCCCGTCGGCAACACCGGTGCAGCCTATCAGCAGATCGAGGAGGCCAAGGCTGTCTGCAGGACCTGCAAGGTCATTGACGCCTGTCTGAAGTGCGCGCTGGACACCAACCAGGATTACGGTGTCTGGGGCGGACTGAGCGAGGACGAACGCAGGGCTCTGAAGCGCAGGGCCATGCGTGCGCGTAGGTCCCAGGCCATGCAGATGCAGTCCTGACACCTTCCCGATTGCGCAAAACAGGAGAGGGGCGATGGCTTGATGCCGTCGCCCCTCTCTTTTTCTCAAAGGTACCTGGCGTCACACGTCCTGGGCCACGCGCAGCTTGATGTTGATGACCACCCGGGTGCCACCATCCCGGCGGGGCTCCCACTTGACCGTGCCGCCGAAGTCGTTGGTGACGAAGGTGTTGATGATCTGCGTGCCCAGCCCGGATCCGGTGGAACGAGCCTGGCCCTGATCCGACTCGGTGCTGTAGCCGTTGCCGTCATCCTCGACCACCACGTTGAGATTGTTGCCGCCCCGGCCCACCGATATGGTGATATGCCCCTCGTCGCGGCCCTCGAAGCCGTGTTCGACCGCGTTGTTGACCAGTTCGGTCAGCACCAAGGACAGGGGTGTGGCATCCTGGGCGGGCATCATCCCGAACTTGCCCACGTAGGAGATGGTGATGTGCTGGTCGCTGGTGGTGGCCAGATCCACGCTCATCTTCAGCAGGTTGGCGATCACCTTGTCGAAATCCACAATCTCGTCGGCGGTCTGACTGAGGCCCTCATGAACCACAGCGATGGTCTGGACGCGTCGTTGGGCCTCCTCCAGCTCCTTGCGGACCTCGTCGGACTTTGTGCGCCTGGCCTGCAGCCTGAGCAGGGCCGACACGGCCTGGAGGTTGTTCTTGACCCGGTGGTGGATCTCGGAGATGGTGGCATCCTTGGTCTGCAGCTCCTTCTCCCGGCGGCGCAGTTCGGTCACATCCCGACAGAGCACGATGGCGCCTATCCTGCCCTGCTTGCCATACAGGGGCAGGGAGCGCATGGAGACGGCCGACCCGTTGGCGTCCAGCTCAGAATCCACGGCCGCCTTGCCCGTCAGAACCAGCGGTAGGGAGTCGGGCACGGGATCGTTCTCCTTGAGCAGGGAGGTGCCGATCTCGCTCAGGTACTGGCCGATCATGGTCTCGACCGAGCCCAGCCTGCGGAAACAGCTGATGGCATTGGGCGAGGCGTAACGCACCACGCCGCTTGACGTCAGCACAAAAAAACCGTCGGCCACCCTGGCGTTGTGCCGCTGGTTGAGCACCGAATCCGCGTAGGGGAACTCGCCGCGGGTGATCATCTCGAAGAGCTCCTTGCCCGCGTTGATGCTCTCGCTCTCGTAACGGCCGTTGGACTCGCGGGTGGCCATGTTGGTTTCGCGGACCACCAGACCCAGGGTCCTGCCCTGGTGCCTGATAGGAGCATAGACGTCGCAGACCGTGGCGCGGCCGATGGTGCGCAGCTTGTTGGATCGTAACACCCCCTTGGACTGCATGGCCGCCTCCAGCTCTTCGCGGCGATCAGCCGGGAAGTGCTCCCCCACCACGTCTTCGGTGCGCAGGGACATGACCGTGGAGGGCCGGCACTGCTCGGCCACGGTGAACTCCCCCTCGCCGGTGCGCAGCAAGAGCAGCAGGTCCGCAAAGCTCAGATCGGCGATGACCTGCCAGTCGGCCACCAGGTGGTGGAGCCACTCGCGGTCCTCCTCGTTGCAGTCGTCGCAGGATGCCAGAATCTCGGAAAAATCAGCCATGCCCTCCATCATACAAAGGGCCTGCGCAAGCAGACAGGCAGGTCATGCCAAAGGCGATGATGGCAGCGCGTCCCATACACAGGTCTAGGGTAGGGTGGTTCACGGATATTTTACCCCGGCGACCGAACCCGACAGGTCCGGACCAGTCAAGGGGCCAAGGGAGGGTCATGGCAACCAGGACCAGCGAGGACGGCAAACCGTCCGAGGATCAGGAGGTCGATCCCGATCTCGAACGCCGCCGTCAGCAACGCCGTCAGGAGCTGACCTATCTGCGCCGGGATGCCGAGGTGGCCCATGAGGCCCATCTGCAGGCCAAAGCTGACGCGGTGCGCGCCAAGGCCAAGGCCAAGGCGGCCCGGATCATCACCAAGGCCGAGATCAAGGCCTCGCGGATCGAGGGCATCCCCGACATGGAGATTGAGCGCAAGGTCCGCCTGGATGTCCACGGCCGTCCCAAGCCCCTCCTGCGCGGCTGGATCCACGCCGTGGCCGCCCCCCTGGCCCTGGCCGCCGGCATTGTGCTGATCTGCCTGGCCCATGGCACTGGGCTCAAGCTGGCCTGTGCGGTCTTTATGGTGGCCTCACTGGCCCTCTTCGGCAACTCCGCCCTCTATCATCTGGGCGACTGGACCCCGGGGACCACGGACGTGCTGCGCCGCCTGGACCACGTCAACATCTTCCTGCTCATCGCCGGCACCTACACACCCATTTCCTTCGCATTGGACCCCTTCTGGCGGCGGATCATCATCCTGGGCATGTGGGGGGCCAGCCTGGTGGCCATGATCGTCCACGTCTTCTGGATCGAGGCTCCCCGCTGGCTCTACACCCTGGTCTACGTAGTCTTCGGCGTCTCGGGTGTGGGCTTCCTGAAGCTCTTCTGGGATTCCCCCATGGCCGGACCACCAGTGGTTTGGCTGATCGTGGCCGGTGGCCTGGCCTACATCCTTGGGGCGATTGTCTATGGTCTGCGCCGACCGGACCCTTGGCCCCGGGTATTCGGCTTCCATGAGATCTTCCACTGCGGCACGGTCATCGGCTACGCCTGCCATATCGTGGCCATCTACCTGGTGGTCTGCAACCTACGCTGAACAGCTCGCCGGTCTCACTGCCTTTTGGGTAACGAGATTCGGCATGCCGTTAAGTATCAGGCAGTCATTCACAGAGCGGTCGCTCATAGACGAAGCCGCCCCCTGCAAACTATGGCTGGGGGCGGCTTCATTCAGGCCGGACTGGGACGGTGAGGGGTCGTCCCGCTACTTGAGGGGCTGGGCATCCTTGACGGTGACCGAGATGTCCTTGCCATTGGGGGCCTTGTAGGTCACGGTCTGGCCCTTCTTGGCACCCATGAGAGCCGCTCCGATTGGCGACTCGGGGCTGATGACGTCGTAGTCGGTGGCCACGGTCAGATCCCTGGAGCCCAGCACATAGACCATTTCGTTGCCTGCCATGGTCAGGGTCACCAGGGAGCCGTTTCCCACGGTGCCCGCCTTGGGGGCCTTGAGGATCTTGGCGTTGCGCAGCTTGACGATCAGCTCGTTGATCCGCCCCTCGTTCTTGCCCTGCTCCTCGCGGGCGGCCTGATAGCCGCCGTTCTCGCTCAGATCACCCTCGGCCCGAGCCGCCGCGATGCGTTCGGTAATCTCGTCGCGGTACTCGCCCTGACGGTGGTCAAGCTCCTCCTTCAGCTTGTCGTAAGCGGCCTGTGTCAGCAGAATCGTCTTTTCCTCAGCCATGTGATTCCTCCTTGTTTGATGCGCTTGTCTCGTGGCCCGACCTGAACTGCAAAGTCAAGGGTATGAAAAAGGCGCCGGCCCTCACCGGCGCCTGGAGACCCTTGTCTACCGTGTCGAAATGATGTCGATCACGAAGACCAGGGTATCGTCGCCGCCGATGCCCGCCTGGGGCATCCCCTGACGACCATATCCATACTCCGGCGGAATGGAGACCACCAACCTGGACCCCACGTTGTGGCCGGGCACCGTCTGGTCCCAGCCGCGAATGACCTGCCCCACGCCAATGCCGAAGCTGGCCGGCTGATGGCGCTGGAAGCTGGAGTCGAAGACCTGATCCGAACCCCAGACGACACCGTGATAGTTGACGGTGACGGTATCGCCCTTGCGGACGACTGGCCCGTCCCCCTCGACCAGCTCCACGGCGCGCAGCCCGCTCGGCGCCGGACCATGGAAGGTTATGGTCGGCGTGGCGCCGAATTCGGCGTTCACCTCGGGCATGGATTGGTCACTCATGACAACTCCTTTGGTTTTCTTGCGTACCAGAGTATCGGTTCGTCGGCCGGGTGACAAGTTGCGACACTGCCGTCCAAGCCGATGAGGCCGTGGTGCCCCGGGTGGGAATCGAACCCACAAGCCGGTGAAGGCGGCGGATTTTAAGTCCGATGCGTATACCATTTCGCCACCGGGGCCTTAACCCATAACGCCTTAGTATATCATTCGCGCAGGAGGGTCCTGCCGTAGTCCAGGACCAGGCCATCCAGGAGGCCGTGCTCGCTGGCCACATAGGTTCCCGAAGCCAAAGCACTCGGGCTGGCCTGGCCCAGCCGCTCCAGCAGACGGCTCCAAATCAAGGCGCCACCGCCGATCACATCCACACGCCCGGGATGGATGACCTTGAGCTCCCGACGCTCCTGCCGACTCATGTGCAGCACCTGGTCATCAACCCGACGAGCCGCTTCAACAGATATGGACTGACCGTCGACGGCTTGGCGATCGTAGACCTGGCATCCCAGGGCCAGGGCGCTCATGGTAGTGACTGTGCCGGAGACTCCGATCAGACTGCCTACCCCAGCTACAGGGACCTGGTCGAAGGCCCGGTCAATCCAGCCGTCAACATCCTCAAGCGCCTGGTCGATCTGTGTCTGGCTGGGCGGATCGTCCAGCAGATGGCGCTCGGTCATCCGCACCGAGCCGATGTTCATGGAGTAGGAGGCCCTGACCTGGTCCACAGGCAGGCTCTTTCCGTCCCCACCCAGGACCAGCTCGGTGGAACCGCCACCCAGGTCGACCACCAGGTAGGGTGCGGGAGGCATATCGTCGTTGCCCCGCTGCTCCAGCACGCTGACCGCGCCCAGAAAACTCAGCGAGGCCTCCTGGGAGCCGCTGATGACCTCAGGCGTGACCCCCAGGATGGAGCGCACCCCCTCCTCAAAGCTTTCGCGGTTGTCGGCGTCCCTGGTGGCCGAAGTGGCCACAAAGCGCAGGCCATCCACCGGGTGCTCCTGCAGCTGCTGGGAGAAGAGCCGGCAGGCCTCAAAGGCACGTTCCAGAGCTTGGTCGGAAAAGCGGTGGTTGCGGTCCACGCCCTCCCCCAGCCGGATGACCCGCATCAACCTGGGAGCCACCGGATGCAGCCCCTGCCGGTCCACCTGGGCTATCAGCAGACGTATAGAGTTGGTGCCGCAGTCCACGCCCGCCACCGTTACCTGATCCATGGAAGCCCCCTTCATTGGTTTTCCTGCTGGTTCGCTTGCCCTGATGCCTCAGTCCAAGGCCGGGCGCACCTGCAGACCTGTGGGTCGAATACCTGGCCTACCAGATCCAGAACCCGGTCACCCAGAGGATTGACCCCGGGTCCCATCACCAGGGACTGGGCGGTCAGAGCATGCAGACACTTGACCCGCCTGGGCATGCCGCCGGCCGAGATTCCGGCAATGTGACCCTCGTCGTCGCCCAGCCGCTGGGCCAGAGCGGAGCGGAAGGCCAGATAGAGCTCGTGGGCCCTGCGGTAGGCGTTGGCCAGGTCCGGATCGGCACCGAGCTCGGTATTCCAGTCGGCCATGATGCCGTCGGCCTCCAGCCGCGAGACAGCCTTGACGGCCTCGGGACTGGTCAGATAGCAGGTGGTCGGAAAGGGCGTGCCATCCTCCAGCTGGGGCCGAGTGACCACAGCCAGCGGATTGCCGCAGACGCAACGGGCGCCCACAGCCACCATGCCGCGCGGATAGCGGCCCAGCTGCCTGTTCACGACGGCTACCTGATCCGGTGTGGCCGGAGTTGCCAGAAGCTCCTGGATTCGATCTCTTATCGCCGCCAGGTCCCGGTCAGTAACCAGGCTGGAGACTGTAGACTCGACCCGGGTCTTGTCTGCGGCTTGAGATTCCACTGCTGCCTGGGGACTTCCCTGGGCCTTGATCACGCTGTCCTCATCTTTCCTGATTGTTCTTTGCTGCTAAGTTCATTAACTGTTGACGCATTAACCGTTGACGCAGCGAAATCCAAACCTTCGGAGGTCACTGCGCTCCCCCGCCCTCGGATGGGGAGGGGCTATCAGAGCCATCTGGACTACTTGAACCGGACGGACTGGCAGAGCCGGTCGGACCGGACGCTCCCTTGCTCCCATTGGCAGCCGGGTCCTGGTCGGCCTTGGCGAAGGAGTAGGCCATCTCCTGATACCAGGGCAGAGAGTTCTTCCTGGGAGCCCGAACCCCCTTGCTGCCGGCCTGGTCCTTGTCCTTGTTGCCCGTGACGGCCTCCGGATGCAGGACCCGGATAGCCTCCTCATCGGGGAAGACGAATCCCAGCCGATCCCGAGCCTGGGCGGTCACATAGGCCTTGTCGTCCCAGCGCCGGATCTGGTTCTCCAGGTCACGTTTGTGCTCGACCAACTGGGCCTGCTGGTTGCGCAGGCCGTTGAGCTCGGAAAGATTGATGGCATAGGCATGAAAGGTGGAAACCAGCTGGATCAGCCCCAGGGCCACGATGATGACCGCTACGAAAAAAGTGATGGGTCCCGACGACCGCCTGCTTGTCCGCCGGTCGCCGCCGTCACGTTTGTTCTTGGCCATACCCATAAAAATACCCGCGGCAGCCGACGCGGACTGCCACGGGTGAAAGACTTCACAGTCGGGTCAAAACCTGCAGAGGGCAAGACCTGACCGGCAAGGCCTTACTTGGTGTACTTCTTGCAGGCCTTGAAGGCGCTGTAGCCGGCGTACTCAGCGGTGGAGCCCAGCTCCTCCTCGATCTCCAGCAGCCGGTTGTACTTGGCGATGCGCTCACCACGGGCCGGGGCACCGGTCTTGATCTGGCGGGTGTTCTTGGCCACGGCCAGGTCGGCGATAGTGGTGTCGGAGGTCTCGCCGGAACGGTGGGAAACCATGGAGGTGAACCCGTTGGCGGTGGCCAGCTCGATGGCGTCCAGGGTCTCGGTCACGGTGCCGATCTGGTTGAGCTTGACCAGCAGGGAGTTGGCGGCCTTCAGGTCGATGCCCTTCTGCAGCCTCTTGGGGTTGGTCACCAGCAGGTCGTCGCCCACGAACTGCAGGCGGTCGCCCATGGCGGCGGTGATCTTCTGCCAGGCGCCCCAGTCCTCCTCGGCGAAGGGATCCTCGATGGAGACCAGCGGGTAGCGCTCGACCAGACCCTGGTAGTAGTCCAGCATGTAGTCGGCGTCACGGTCCTCGCCGTCGAAGTGGTACTTATCGGTGTCCTTGTTGTAGAACTCCGAGGAGGCCACGTCCAGGCAGAGGCCGATCTGCTTGCCGGGCTCGTAGCCGGCAGCTTCAATGGCGTCGACGATGTACTTCAGGGAGTCCTCATTGGACTTCATCTTGGGGGCAAAGCCGCCCTCGTCGCCCAGGCCGGTCTCGTGGCCGTCCTTCTTCAGGATGCCCTTGAGGGTGTGGTAGACCTCGACGCCGGCGCGCAGGGCCTCCCGGTAGGAGTCGAAGCCGTAGGGGGAGATCATGTACTCCTGGATGTCGGTGGCGAAGTCAGCGTGGGCGCCGCCGTTCATGATGTTCATGTTGGGCACAGGCAGAATGTGGCCGTTGGTGCCACCCAGGTAACGGTAGAGAGGCAGTTCGGCGGACTCAGCAGCCGCATAGAGCGCGGCCAAGGAGACGCCCAGAATGGCGTTGGCGCCCAGCTTGCCCTTGTTGGGGGTGCCGTCCAGATCAATCATGGTCTCGTCCAGAGCGCGCTGATCGGTGGCGTCCATACCGATGACGTTGGGAGCGATGGTCTCATTGACTGCCTTGACGGCGTCCAGCACACCCTTGCCCTGATAGCGCTTCTTGTCGCCATCCCTACGTTCCCAGGCCTCGGCCTCGCCGGTGGAGGCACCGGAGGGAACCAGACCACGCCCCTCGGCGCCGTCCTCGGTCTGCAGAACGACCTCGACGGTCGGGTTGCCACGGGAATCAAGAATTTCGCGCGCGAACACGCTTTCAATTGCTGCCACAACTGCTCCTTCAATAAGTTGTTGTGATGTCTCTTACAGGATACTAGTTTTGTTGGACGGGCGCGGGATCCGTTGGCGTGCCATCGTCGGAGGACTTGGGCAGCCCCCAGGCCAGGTCGTCCAGCAGGGTATCCACCCAGGCAGTCATGGCCGCCGAATCCATGGGACCAGAGCCCAGGGAGCCGGCGAAGGGCGCCGGAATCAGCAGGGTCTGCGTCACCGGGCGGTACTGACTGCCCTTGTATATTCGTGCGATCCTGGCCTGGAGGGAGTCGGGCATGGTCACAGGCCTGATCCGCACCCTGGAACCCTGGGAGGCGATCTCCGCTATGCCCAGGGAGCGAGCCTTGGCCCGCAATCTGGCCACCGCGAAGAGGGTATCGAACTGGGCCGGCGGACGACCGTAGCGGTCGGTCAGCTCCTCATGCAGGTCGCGCAGATCCTGCTCGTTGCGGGCCGAGGCCAGCTTGCGGTAGGCCTCCAGACGCAGCTTGTCCGAATCGATGTAGTCCACTGGAATGGAGGCTTCCAGAGGCAGGTCGATGCTGACGGTGACCGGCTCGGTCCGTCCAGGCTCCTTGTACTCCTCCACCGCCTCGGAGACCATGCGCACGTAGAGGTCGAAACCGACGCCCTCGATATGGCCGGACTGCTCGTCACCCAGCAGGTTGCCGGTGCCGCGCAGCTCCAAGTCCTTCATGGCCACGTCGTAGCCGGATCCCAGGGCCGTGTTCTGGGCGATGGTGGCCAGTCTGTCGTGGGCGGTCTGGGTCATGGGCTTGCTGGGGTCATAGAGGAAGTAGGCGTAGGCGCGCTCCCGACCGCGTCCCACTCGGCCGCGCAGCTGATGGAGCTGGGAGAGTCCGAAGCGGTCGGCACGGTCCACGATCAGTGTGTTGGCGTTGGGTATATCCAGGCCGGTCTCGACGATGGTCGTGCAGACCAGCACATCGATGTCCCGATGCCAGAAGTCGCGGATGACCCCGTCCAGCTGCTTCTCCCCCATCTTGCCGTGGGCCACGCCCACCTTGGCCTCGGGGACCAGGGTCTGCACCTTGGCCGAGATCTTGCCGATGTCCTCAACCCGGTTGTGGATGTAGAAGATCTGGCCCCCGCGCAGGAGCTCGCGGCGAATGGCCGCAGTCACCTGGGCATCCTCATAGGCACCCACATAGGTCAGCACCGGCAGGCGGTCCTCGGGGGGCGTGGCCAGGGTGGACATCTCCCGGATGCCGGTCACCGCCATCTCCAGAGTTCGAGGAATGGGCGTGGCCGACAGGGACAGGACGTCCACGTTGGTCCGCATGGCCTTGAGGGTCTCCTTGGCCTCCACGCCGAAGCGCTGCTCCTCGTCCACGATCATCAGACCCAGATCCTTGAAGCGGATGCGCGGGTTGAGCAGCTTGTGGGTACCGATGACCACGTCCACAGCCCCGCTGGCCAGACCCTCCATGGTGGCCTGGTTCTCCTTGGCGGTCTGGAAGCGGCTCATGGCGGCCACATCCACCGGGAAGCCCTCGAAACGCTCGGTGAAGGTCTGGTAGTGCTGCTGAACCAGCAGGGTCGTAGGCACCAAGACCACCACCTGCTTGCCGTCCTGAACGGCCTTGAAGGCGGCGCGGATGGCTATTTCGGTCTTGCCGAAGCCCACATCCCCGCAGATCAGGCGGTCCATGGGCACCGGCTTCTCCATATCCGCCTTGACCTCGTCGATGGCGGTCAGCTGGTCCGAGGTCTCCTGGTAGGGGAAAGCATCCTCCAGCTCCTTCTGCCAGGGGGTGTCGGGGCTGAAGGCGAAGCCTTTGGTCCGCTGCCGGGCCGAGTAGAGCTTGACCAGGCCTTGGGCGATCTTGTGGACGTGTTTGCGGGCCTTGGCCTTGGTGGCCGACCAGTCGGATCCGCCCAGCTTGTTGAGTCTGGGGATCTCGGCGCCGATGTAGCGGCTGACCTGGTCCAGCTGGTCGGCGGGCACGAAGAGCTTATCGGGCGGGGCGTTGCGTTTGGAGGGGGCGTACTCCAGGACCAGATACTCCCGGCTGCCCTTGCTGGGGCCTACGCCCACGCTGCGCTGGCGCATGCCCAGGAAGCGGCCGATGCCGTGCTGGTCGTGGACCACGTAGTCGCCGGGCTTGAGCTCGTCCAGGTCGATGGCCTTGCGCCGGCGGTTGGAGGTCTTGCTTCCGGCGGCCACGCTGGTGCGGCCGGTCAGGTCACGCTCGGTCAGCAGGGCCAGATGGGCGGACTGGTCCACGAAGCCGTCCACAGCCAGGGAGCGGTGGTACTCCACCCCGACAACCCCCGTGGTCTGTACGGCCCGACGCAGACGGCTCAGGGTTCCCTGGGCCGGAGCGGTCACCACAACCCGGTCGCCGCGCTCCAGCAGGGAGGCGATGCCCGAGGCGGCCCGATCCTCGTCGCCGCGGTACTGGTCCGGGGCCAGGGCATCCAAACGCTCGGCCCCCTCCCGGTCCGGTTCCACCGACAGGTCGGTCAGCTTCCAGACCTCCCCCTTGCGGTACTCCAGGGATGAGATGACTTCGTCGTAGTCCAGGAAGCTGGCCCTGTCGAAGCTGATGGGTGCGCCCGAGCCCTGCCCGGAGGCGGCCACATGCCAGCTGGCGGCCAGGAACTCGTTGGCGGTCTTGACCAGATCCTGGGCGGAGCGGGCCAGCAGCTGAGGCTCCGAGAGCAAAATCAGAGCGCCCTCGGGCAGCATGGACCCCACCGGCACCAGGTCGTCGACCAAGGCAGGCAGGAGGGATTCCATGCCCTCCACCGGAATGGCCTGGGCGATGGACTCCAGCATGTCGTCGGCGTTGGGGATGCTCCCGATCAGGGAGCGGGCACGGGCACGGACCTGGTCAGTCAGCTGCAGCTCGCGGCAGGGCGGCGCCCAGATCCGGTCCAGGTCGGGACCGTAGGTGCGCTGGTCCGAGGCGTGGAAGCTGCGGATGGTGTCCACCTCGTCGCCGAAGAACTCGATGCGCACCGGATGGGCCATGGTGGGGACGAAGACATCCAGGATGCCGCCTCGGACGGCGAACTGGCCGCGTTCCATGACCAGGTCCACCCGGGTGTAGGCGTTGCGGACCAGAGCCTCGACGGCCTGATCCAATGGCAGCTCCTGGCCGCGCAGAAAGACCAGGGGCTCCACATCCTGCAGACCCTTGACCACCGGCTGCAAGAGAGAACGCACGGGCATGACCAGGATGCGGATGGGCCCGAAGTCAGGGTCGTCCTGGACTGGATGGGCCAGCCGCCTGAAGACGGCCATCCTGGAGGCCACGGTGTCTGCCCGGGGCGAGAGCCGTTCATGAGGTAGGGTCTCCCAGGAACGCAGCAGGGCCACATTACCCGGGTCGCCCTCGTACCAGGAGCGGATGGCGCCGGTCATCTCCTGGGCATCACGCTCGGAGGGAACCACCAGAACGACCGGGGCACGTCCGGCTGCAGCAGCCGCCAGGGCTGGCCTAATCCCCTGGGGAGCCTGCACCATGAGGGAGGTGTCGGTGTCGGCAGCAGGCTCGGAGTCTCCTTGGACCAACCTCTTGAAGGCAGCATCCGCCTGCAGATCGTCCAGAAGAGGACGCAGGGACCCGTTCAGCGATTCCTGGGGCTCTGTCTTCTGGGTTTGCTCATCGACCATTGAACTGCTCCTGAGCCTGGTTGAGGCCCTTGATGATCACGGTTTCTGCGGCATCCGCGCCGTCGGCCAGGAACTCGGGCAGACGCTTGCGCTGATCGCCGACAAAGGTGCCCAGAACCCAGTCCACAGTGCGGCGGTGGGCGTCAGGACCTCTCCGGGCATGCCCCACGCCCATACGGACCCGGGCGTAGGCGTTGCTGCCCAGGGAGCGGTCGATGGAACGGATGCCGTTGTGCCCGCCCGAGGACCCGCCGGCCTTGACCTTGATCCTGCCGAACTCCAGATCCATGTCGTCATGGATGACCACGACCCGGCCAACCGGTATGTGGTAGTAAGAGCAGATGGAGGCCAGGGCATCGCCGGAGTCGTTCATGAAGGTCAGCGGCTTGGCCAGGAAGAAGGGTGTGCGGCGTCCGTCAAGATCCAGGGTGCCACGGCCCAGCTTGGCCAGACCCTTGTGGTCGCGCAGGTTGACCGACCAGCGTTCGGCCAGCAGATCGGCGCACATGAAGCCCATGTTGTGCCTGGTGCCCTTGTACTCGTCACCCGGGTTGCCCAGTCCGGCTATCAGCCAGAAATCGGATGCCATGTAGGTGATACCTCCTGCTCTCAAACGGGACGGTGAGATTCTACACAGGCTCCCCGACCCCGTTTCGCTCAAGGGACAGGCTCCAGTAGGAGACGTCATGCAGGACGAACCGGTCCCAGGCGGCCTGGGGCAGAAGGCCGAAGCGGCTGAATCCGAACCGCTGCAGCAGGGCTTTGGAGGCCGTATTGTCGTCGAAGACGGTGGCCACGGCCAGACGCATGCCCTCCTGCCGGGCACGCTCCAGCAGAGAATGGACCATCAGGGCGCCCAGGCCGCGTCCACGGCTGCCGCGATCCACGTAGTAGCTCAGCTCGCAGGTCTCCTGATAGCCGGGCCGGTCGTAGTAGGCCGACAGGGAGCCGAAGGCCAGCACCTTGCCCTCCTGCTCCAGAACCAGGACCGGATGGCCCTGGTCAGGATCATGGACCAGTAACCATTCCAGGCGCTGATCCAGGCTGACCGGGGCCGTATCCGCAGTGGAACCGCCATCCATGACCGCCTGGTTGTAGATGGCGGTGACCGCCTCCAGGTCCCCGCGACGGCAGAGCCTGATACGCGGGGTGGCGCTCACTTGTTGCCGCCCTCCTGGTCGGAAGCCTCCTTGAGGGCTTCGCGCAGACGGTTCTGTGCCTCGCCGTAGGCGCTGAAGTCGCCCTTCTTCAGGGCGGCATCGCCGTCGCTCATGGCCTGGTTGGCCTTGTCCAAGGCCTGTTTCAGGGCCTGCCCTGCTGTGGCCGACGCCCCCCCGGACCCGGCGGTCTTATCCGGGGCCTTACCGGATTGGTCGCTCTGATCAGCATCAGATTTGGTGCGTCCGGTGTTGTCGGCATCGCCGGCCGACGCACCCGAGTTGCCCTGGAAGGTCTTGTCAAGGGCCGCATCCAGTGTGGCCGACGACGACACCTTGTCTCCGAAGGCCACCAAAACCCGCTTGAGCAGGGGGAAGCTGGTGGCGCCGCTGGACTGGACGTAGACCGGCTGGATGTAAATCAGCCCGCCGCCTATGGGCAGGGTCAGCAGGTTGCCACGTTTGACCTTGGTGGACCCGGACTGGAGCAGGTTGAGCTCGGTGGAGACCGCGGCATCCGAGTTGAAGTTGTTCTGGGCCTGCCCAGGGCCAGGCACATTGGAATTCTTGGGCAGCTCCATCAGCCGGATGGTCCCGTAGTCCGGGCCTATCACCCCCTTGGTCGACCCGGCGTCGGAATCCACAGACAGGAACCCGGTCAGAATCTCCCTGGTGGAGGTGCCTGCGGGGATGAAGGTGGAGGTCAGCGAGAAGGCGGGCTTGTCGGTCCCCGGCGTCTGCAGGGTCAGATAGTAGGGAGGCTGCTTGACCCCGGCCTTCTGCTCCTTGCTGGTGCCGGTCGGATCCACAGGAGTCTGCCAGAAGTCCTCGCCGGAGAAGAACTGGCTGGCCGAGTTGACGTGGTACTGGGACAGGAGCTGGCGCTGCACCTTGAACAGACTCTCCGGGTAGCGCATGTGGCTCATCAGGTCGCCCGAGATGGACGAGAGCGGCTTGAACTGGCCGGGGAAGACCTTCTGCCAGGCCTTGAGCACCGGATCCTTGGCATCCCAGGCATACAGGTCCACCGAGCCGTCATAGGCATCGACCGTGGCCTTGACGGAATTGCGGATGTAGTTGGCCTTCTGGGAGCCCAGGCCCTTGACGGCCTCCGAGCTCAGAGTGGTCGTGTCCTGGGTGATGGGACCCAGGTCCACCTTCTGGGAGTAGGGGTAGGCGTCAGAGGTGGTGTAGCCGTCGACGATCCACTTGACCCGTCCATCAACCACAGCCGGATAGACGCGTCCGTCCAGGGTCAGATAGGGGGCGATCTGGGCCACGCGCTCCTTGGGCGAGCGGTTGTAGAGGATCTGCGAGTCGGGGGTGACGCGGTCCGAGAAGAGGATCTGGTCGGATCCAAATCGGATGGCGTAGAGGACCCTGGCCAGGAAGTTGCCCACCGAGGGGCCGCCGTTGCCATTGAAGGTGTTGGTGGCTCCCTTGGAGCCGGTGGGATAGTCGAATTCCCAGCCTGAAGAGCCCTGGGGCGCGCCGACGATGGAGTACTCGGGCGCGTTGGGTGAGAAGTAGATTCGCGGCTCGTAGTGCTGACTGCTTGTCAGCTTGCCCCTGGTAGGGATGTCCTGCTCGAAGAACTCTGGCTGCCCGTCCGGGGTGACCTTGTTGCCGTAGGCGGCCACAATGCCATAACCGTGGGTGAAGACCGTGTGGTCGTTGACCCAGTTGCGGTTGTCGTTGCCCTCCAGGTCCAGCTCGCGAGCGCCGATGACCGTATCCTGGCTGACTCCGTCGATGTCGTACTTGTCGACGGCCAGGGTGTCCTCGAAGGTGTAGTACTGCTTGGACTGCTGCAGCTGCCGGAAGGTGGGCGAAACCACCTGGGGATCCAGCAGACGAATCTGTGCGGTGGTCTCCGCATCCCGGGAAAGGGCGCCCGACTGGACCTCGGTGGTGGCGTCATAGGCCTCGGTCTTCAGCCTGTCCAGCCCATAGGCCTGGGCGGTGGCGGTGATGTTGCGCTGGATGTAGGCGGACTCCATCTCCTGGGCGTTGGGGTTGACCCGGAAGCGCTGGACCAGTGCCGGCCAGAAGACGGTCAGCAGCAGGGACAGCACAATGGTGACGGCCACAGCCAGGACAGGAACCCGCCACTGCTTGACGGCCGAACCCAGCGATCCCGCATGGACACGGCCGGGTTCCAGGGTGGGCGAGCGCAGAATCCAGACAGCCAGGATGATGCCCAGCAGGGCCATGACCACGGCCATAATCAGCGTGACGGGAATGGCCGCCTTGACCGAGGTGTAGGAGGCGCCGGTGATCCGATCGCCCTCCTCGGTCAGCCTGCCGAAGACGCCCAAGGCCGTATCGCCGGCCCAGACCAGCATGAACAGGACCAGCCAGACGGCTACCTGCCTGCGCGCGGCACGGGTCATCTCCAGGATGCCGCGGCCCTGTACGGGCATGGTCAAGCGAATGCCGCCCATGAGGAAGTTGGTGACCAGGCTGAAGACCGTGGCCGCCAGCAGCATCATCAGCAAGGAGGAGACCAGCAGCCGCAGTCCGGGCAGAATGAAGACATAGAAACCGTTATCCAAGCCGAACTGGGGATCGCGCACCCCGAAGGACTGGGCGTTGAAGAGCAGGAGCACCTGCTTCCAGTCGGCGTTGAACTGGAAGCCGAAGAAAACACCGACGACCAGGGAGACCACCGCGGCTACCTTGAGCGCCTTGCGTGAAGAGACCCCCTTGCCGACCTCGATCAGATCGCCCCTGACCCTGATGGTGGACCCGTCGGGCGAATCGGGACGACTGCGGATGGCCAGGAAGGCCGAGAGCAGGGTCACCGCGGCCAGCAGCAGGGCGTAGGCCAGCCACAAGCCCACCTTGATGCCCAACTGGGTCCAGACAATCCGTGCCGCCCCCAGCTGGGAGAACCACATGACGTCGGTGATGAAGCGGCTGAGCCCGAACAGCAGCAGGAGGACGACCAGGACGACGGCGACAACCACGGCCAGAATCCGCATGCCCCGGGAAGGTCCGTTATTGTCCTTCTTGCGGGAGGTCAGCCGGGGGTCACCTGGTCCGGCGAAGCGGAAACGAGGCGTGCTGCCGCCCCCTTGGCCGGGACCCTCCCCATCGGTCTGCACATGCAGGATGACCGGGTCGTCGTCATTGCGACGTCGGCCTGGTCCGCCTGGACCGCCCTCAGGGTCGAACATGGAACCGAAGAAATCAAAGAATGACATGTACCTACCCTACATGAGACGGCGGTCTTGAATGGCTTGCCGGTAGACCTCCTCCACCTGATCAGCCACGGTGGTCACGTCGTAGCGGTCCAAGAGCGCCAGCTGGTCATGGCGCACATTCCGCCTCCAGGAGGAGTCCCCCAGAGCCTGGACGATTCGTTGGGCCAGCAGTTCGGGGGTGTTGGGCGAGTCGACGGGCACCAGAGCCCGCTTATCGCCCATCAGGGTGGACCGGTAGCCGGGATTGTCCCCAGCCAGCACCGGAGCCGTGCCCGAGGCGATGGCCTCCAGCAGGACGATACCGAAGGACTCGCCCCCGGTGGAAGGAAAGACGGTCAGATCGGAGGAGGCCAGCAGGGCGGGCTTGTCCTTCTCAGCCACGAAGCCGGGGAAGGCCACCGGAGTGCGCAGGGTGGCAGCCTTTCGACGGCAGTCCTCCAGCAGCGGCCCTTTGCCGGCCATGGTCACATGCAGGTCTTCAGGCAGGATGCCGGCCCGCTCCCCCGCCTGGAGGGCCGAAAGCAGGATCCCCGCCCCCTTGCGGGCCACGAACCGTCCCAGAAAGACCAGATGCGGCCCCTGGCCGTGCAGGCGCGCCACCTCCTGGTCGCCAGCGGCCTGACGGGCCCGACGCAGGGCAGCCACGTCCACGGGGTTGGCCACCACCCTGCTGGGCACACCGGCAGTCTGCCGGGCATAGCTGGCCGCCACGGGCGAGACCGCGATGACCCTGTCGACGCGCCTATGGGTCCTGCGGTTGATAATCCCCAGCAGTCGGCCGCCCAGCAACTGCAGGTTTCCCGTGGGGGCGATGTGATAGGTGGCCACCAGGGCCGTTGAAGGATGCGCGGCGCGGATGACCCGACCGGCCAGGAAGGGGCTGTAGGGGGCCTGGACGTGCAGCAGGTCGAAGTGCCCGGCCTCCAGAACCCGACGGATGGGCGCCTTGGGCGCCGGCAGGGGTATGCGCATCCTGTTGCCGTTGAAGGAGACCATGACGTTGCGGGACAGGGAGTGAACCCCGTCAACCGGCGGATGGGCGGTCTGCCCGACCAGGTACTGGACCCTGTGGCCCCGCCTGCCCAGCTCCCGTCCCAGGGTCAGAATGTGCTGCTGAACCCCGTCAAACACATCCAGAGTGTCATCGAAGACAAACCCGATGTTGAGCGTCACTGAGCGTCCTGGCCTGCTCCGGGCTCGGTGCCTGCGGCCAGCCGACGACCCTTGAGGGCCAAGGCCACCAGGTGCCGGTCGGCGGCCTCCCGCGCCTCCTGCTCATCGTTGCCCGAATCCAGATTGTCCACATAGATGGTCTCCACCTGGGCGACCTGGCAGTACTTGAGGAAGGTCTGCTTGCCCAGCTGGTTGTCCAAGGCCTCACCGATGCCGCTGGACCGGTACCATTCCTTGTCTCCGCCGGTCAGCATGACCAACTCCACCCGGCGCCCGGCCAAGGCACCCGGGGTTCCATCAGCGTGGTATGCGAAGCCCCGGCAGATGACCCGGTCGATGAAGCCCTTCATGATGGCCGGCATGCTGTACCAGTAGACAGGGAAAACCAGGGCCAGCACGTCCGCATCCTTGATCCGCTCCTGCATGGCCTGGACATCCTCGGGCATGGGTCCCTGGCCCAGGTAGTGGGTCCTGTCCTCCATGCCGAAGACGGGATTGAACCCCTCGGCACAAAGGTCGATCAACTCGGTGCGAGCCCCGCCCTCGGCCGCACCGTCCAGCAGGGCGTTGCCCGCCGCATCGGTCAGACTCTTGGGTTCGGGGTTGGCCGTGACTGCCACGATCTTCATAGGGATTCACTCCTTACATTCCATTTCGCGCCTGCAATGACTGCGTGCAGACCCTTGTCATTGTCAGCCCTGGCAAGGACGGCAAGGCTGGCAACGCTGGTTTCGCAAATGCTTGACACTGCTCTTGGGCCCATCTATGTTATTGGGTGGTCGGTAGGTGAAGCTACCGCATGGACAAGGCATGCTGCCGCAAAGTGGTGGAGACACCCCGCGCAGGTCAACAGTCCCCGTCGGATCAAGGCAGGGACTAATGCAGGGCCAAATACCATGCGAAGCCGAAGCTTGAACGATGACAATGGTCGGCTCATGGCCGATCGCCACGCCGTCTTCGAGGCTGCCGACAAGGATGTTCCGCACCTTGGAGGGAGGCCATCGTGAATACTGTCGCACTGCCAGGAATGCTCCGTTCTCCACTGAACGACGACCGCAGCCAGGCATCGCGCTCCACCCGCATATGGACGGGCCTGGCCGTAGCCATAGGCGCCCTGGTCCTGCTGGGGTCCCTGGCCTATCTGCTGCCGGCCCTGGGCGCACCCATCGGCCCGGCGGGCGTATCCTCGCACGTCTCCACCGACCCTACCAACCTGCCCTATTACGCGCTGCGCTCCCTCTTCCGCATGTTCGCGGCCCTGATCATCTCCCTGGTCTTCGCCTTCCTCTACGGACTGGCCGCCGCGCGCTCCCGCCGCCTGGGCGCCGTGCTCATCCCCCTGCTGGACATCCTGCAGTCGGTGCCCGTCCTGGGATTCCTGTCGGCCACCATCTCCATCTGGCTGGTCCTCTTCCCCGGGTCCATCATGGGCGTGGAGGCGGCCTCCATCTTCGCCATCTTCACCAGCCAGGCCTGGAACATGGCCTTCTCCTTCTATAACTCCCTGACCAGCGAGCCCGCCGACCTGGACGAGGCGGTGCGGCTGATGCGCCTGACCCGCTGGCAGCGCTTCTGGAAGCTGGACGTGCCCAATTCCATGATTCCCCTGCTCTGGAACTGCATGATGAGCATGGGCGGCGGCTGGTTCTTCCTGACCGCCTCCGAGATGATCTCGGTCAACAACAGGACCCTGGCCCTGCCCGGCATCGGTTCCTTCGTAGAGGAGGCCACCGCCGAGCAGGATCTAGGCAAGGTGGGGCTGGCCATCCTGACCATGATCGTGGTGGTCCTATTGATTGACTTCCTGCTCTGGAAGCCGCTGACCGCCTGGGCCGAGAAGTTCCGCTACACCAGCAGCCAGTCCACCGAGCCCCGGCGCAGTCTGGTGCTGACGATCATCCGCCTGTCCGGGGTCAAGGACCTCTTGGGTCTGGTGGGCCATCCCCTGGCCGACATGTTGGACCGGATCACCCGCCCTCTGGGCCGCACCGGGGCACGCTGGAACCGTGGAGGCGGACGTCGGCGGGCAAGCGACCTGGTTTGGTGGGTCTGCCTGGCGCTGATCGGCCTGTGGGGTCTCTGGCAGCTGGACCGTCTGGTCATCCGCCCGCTGGGCCTTGGCGAGGTCGGACACGTCTTCCAGCTGGGCCTGCTGACCTTCCTGCGCGTGCTGATCCTGATGGTGGTCTGCACCATCGTCTGGGTCCCGATAGGCGCCCTGATCGGCATGAATCCGCGCATCTCCCGCTACCTGCAGCCCCTGGTGCAGATTCTGGCCTCCTTCCCGGCCAACTTCATCTTCCCCTTCGTCACCATGGTCTTCATCATCTGGCGGATCGACATCAACTGGGGCAGCATCCTGCTCATGGCCCTGGGCACCCAGTGGTACATCCTCTTCAACGTCATCGCCGGAGCCTCGGCCATCCCCGACGACCTGCTGGAGATGTCGCGCAGCCTGGGGCAGAACCGCTGGCAACGATGGAAGACCCTGATCCTGCCGGCCCTGTTCGGCTCCTGGTGTACCGGCGGCATCACAGCGGCCGGCGGGGCCTGGAACGCCTCCATCGTCTCCGAGGTGGTCTCCTACGGCAAAACCGAACTGACGGCCAAGGGCCTGGGTGCTTACATCGCCCAGGTGACCGCCACCGGCGACACTCCCCGCATCATCCTTGGAGTGGCCGTCATGAGCATCTTCGTGGTCCTGGCCGACCGGTTCTTCTGGTCTCCCCTGCAATCACTGGCACAACGGCGCTATTCCCTGACATGAGAAGTCTGAGAGGTTCGACAATGACCAAGATCAATTCCAACGGGATCATCACGGCCGAGCACGTGACCAAAACCTACCAGTCCGACAAGGGCGCGGAGCTGACCGTCCTGGACAACATCGACTTCACCCTGCACGAGGGCGAGGTGGTGGCCATCCTGGGCCGCTCAGGCGCCGGCAAGTCCACCCTGCTGCGCATCCTGGCCGGCCTGGTTCCGGCCAGCAAGGGCAGCGTCGAATACCGGGGCAAGCAGCTGGACGGGCCCAACCCCGGCGTGGCCCTGGTCTTCCAGAGCTTCGCCCTGATGCCCTGGCTGACCGTCAAGGACAACGTCGAGCTGGGCCTGCAGGCCCGTGGCGTGCCCAAGAAGGAGCGGGAGAAACTCTCCCTGGCCGCCATCGATGCCATCGGCCTGGACGGCTTCGAGAGCGCCTACCCCAAGGAGCTCTCCGGCGGCATGCGCCAGCGCGTGGGCATCGCCCGGGCCCTGGTCCTCAAGCCGGACGCCCTCTTCATGGACGAGCCCTTCTCCGCCTTGGACGTGCTGACAGCCGAGAATCTTCGCCAGGAGGTCCTCAAGGTCTGGTCCGAGGAGGCTGGCAGCGTCAAGTCGGTCCTGATCGTCACCCACAACATCGAAGAAGCCGTGGAGATGGCCGACCGGGTCCTGGTCCTGGACTCGCATCCGGGCCGGGTCATCGCCAACGTGCCCATCAACCTGGACAGGCCTCGGGACAAGCAGTCCGACCTCTTCCAGTCCTGCGTGGACTACCTCTACTCCATCCTGACCGGCCAGCGCGACAGCGAGGACATCCGCCGCCGTCTGCAGACCAAAGTGCGCAACCGTCAGGCTGTGCGGGACTCGGTCCGGGACGAGGAGACCGCCGAGCGCAACCTGCCCGACGCCACCCCCGGCGGCCTGGCCGGTCTGGCCGACGTCATGGTCAACCAGCCCAACGGCATGGATCTGGCCGACCTGGCCGCCAAGCTCTCCTTCGAGGTGGACGACCTCTTCCCCCTGATCGACGCCGGGCTCATGCTGGGCATCTTCCAGGCGGACAACGGGCACGTCAGGCTGACCGACCAGGGCCGTGCCTGGCACGACGCGGACATCCTGGAGAGCAAGGAGATGTTCTCACGCATGCTGATGGATCACGTTCCCCTGATCCGCATCATCGACCGGGCCCTGAAGAACAGCGACGACAAGAGCCTGCACGGCTCCCTGATCCTGGACCTGCTGCGGGCCCACCACTCGGACAAGGAGGCCGTCCAGCAGTTCGACACCGCCATCACCTGGGGCCGCTACGGTGAGCTCTTCGACTACGATTCCGATGACGACCGGCTGACCCTGGACCCGGAGAACCACACCGAGTGAACAGTCTCGCAGCTGCGACGGCTGCGGTCCCCTTGGGCTCCTAGAATGAGCCTCGGGCGATGGAACCCGCCCGGGGCTTGAGCCCCGAACCGCAAACTGCTGATAGTTCCTGCACCATGATTCGACGACCCCGTCTATGGGCCGGGTGCAGGCGCATGCCATTCAGCCCGACCCTGCGGACGCTGATCCGTCGGGAACCGAGCCTTCAATGACCAAATCCCCTACCGGACCTGATATGGCCACAGCCCTGGTGGTGATGCTGGGCGGAACACTGGGCACCGGCTGCCGGTACGCCCTGAGCCTGCTGCCAGGCCAGAGCGGCCCACTGCATCCGGGAACCCTCCTGGCCAACCTGATCGCCTGCGCAGGTTACGCCCTGCTGACCGCCTTCCTCGCCGGACTGCCCAAAAGCGCACTTGAGCGCCGAAGGCAGCTGACCAACAAGGGCCTGGGTATGGGCCTGTGCGGAGGGCTGTCGACCATGTCCACGCTCTCGCTGGAACTGGTCCAAGGCCTGTCGGGCGGTCAAGTCCGGGCAACCCTTGCCTACCTGCTGGTCTCCTTTGCCGGAGGCCTGATGGTCTCCTGGGCCATGGCAGCGCTGGGAGCCCGTCTGTCCGCACACATCTAAGCAGGTGCGCGATGACCCTTACATTTACCTTGCTGATCTGCCTGTGCGGCGGCCTGGGGGCCGGACTTCGCTACCTGCTGGACACCCTGGTCAAGGCCCGCTGGCAGGTGGACCTGCCCCTGTCGACCATGGTCATCAACCTGCTGGCCGGATTGGCTGCAGGACTGGTGGCCGCCCTGGCAACCTTCCACGGACTGCCCGCCTGGGGACGGCTGCTGCTGGCCACAGGACTGCTGGGCGGCTTCTCCACCTTCTCGACAGCGGTCAACGAGGTGCTGGCCCTGGCCCGGCTGAGACGGCACCTGGCAGCGCTGGGCTATCTGGCAGCCTCAATGCTCCTGCCGCCCCTGCTGACGGCCCTGGGCTTCCTGCTGGCCGGACCGGGCCTGTAGCAGATCCAGCCAGCAATCAAGGGGCTGCGGAACCTAGGCGCGAACCGGTTCCGGACGACCCTGGGCGGAGTCGGCGGCAATCCCCAGACGGTCGTCATGCCGACGCCACCAGGCGGACAGCACCGAGCCGGAGATGTTGTGCCAGACGCTGAAGAAGGTGGAGGGTATGGCCACAATCGGGTCGGCGGCGAAGGCCTGCAGGGCCAGGGTCGCGCCCAGTCCGGAATCCTGCATGCCCACCTCGAAGGTGATGGCCTTCTGCTGGGCGTAGCGGAACCCCTTGGGGTAGAGGCGGTACATGAGCCGGCTGAAGAGGAAGCCCAGCCCGTACCCGCACAGGTTGTGGAGCATGACCACCGGCAGGACCAGGGCGGTGGCGGCGGTGAAGAGCTTGGCATGGTTGACGGAGACCACCACGCCGATGATGATCAGTATGGCGATCTGCGAGACCGCCGGCAGGGCCACGGTCACCTTCTGCACCTTCTCCTTGAATATGGCGTGGACGGCCAAGCCCAGGGCGATGGGGATCAGCACCACCTCAAGGGCCGTCAGGAAGAGCTGCTTGGTGGGGATGTCCACATACTGGCTGGCCAGCAGATTCATCAGCATGGGGATCATCAGGGGCGCACACAGGGTGGAAAGCAGGCCTATGGACACGTCCAGGGCCACATCGCCGCGCGACAGGTAGGACATGACGTTGGAGGATGTCCCCGAGGGGCAGCAGCCCACCAGGATGACACCCACGGCGATCATGCCGTCCAGCCGGAAGATGCGGCAGAGCAGCACGGCCAGCAGAGGCATGATCAGGTAATGGGCTATGGTGCCGACGATGACCATGAGCGGCATCTTGAGGATTCGCTTGAAGTCGTCCAGGCTCAGGGTCAGCCCCATGCCGAAGAGAATAATGCTCAGGAAGTAGTTGGTGTAGCTGCGGGCCCAAATGCTAATCTGCGGGACAAAGAAGTTTATGGCGGCCCACGCTAGGACCACCAGGATGAACCACTTAGTCAACCAGTCACTGAACCGCTGCACCTTTTGCATGATTCCTGACCACTTCCTCTCGATAGTTCTCTCTGTGGTAGAGCAAAGTTAGAAAACCGAGGGCAGGCACGACGGCGAATGGTCACATTTTGGACGAGGCAATCCCGGCTTGCCAGAGAAATTCACTTGACCAAGACGGGCGTGCCGGTTGGCACGGACTGCATGATCCATCGAGCGTCAGGCACCGTCAGTCGGATGCAGCCGTGGGAGCCAGGGCGGATGCCCAGCATATCGGCCTCCTCCTTGATGTAGCCGCCCCTGGAATCAGTGGGGACCGAGTGGAAGAGGAAGACCCCGTGGTTCAGAAAACTGGTGTAGTAGCGGGCGCCCATCCCCTCGCCGGGATTGTAGAAGTGGTCGCCGCGCTCAGACTGGATGCGGAAACTGCCCCTGGGCGTGGAGTCATCCATGCCCGTTGAGGCGTACATGGTGTAGAGCAGTTCAGACCCGTCGCGCACATAGACCCGCTGATCCTGAAGGCTGACCTCCAGGGAGAGGCCAGGGTGGGCCGCAGGATCCGGGTAACCGACCTGCTGCGAAGGCTTGAGCCAATCAACAGGAGAAGCAGAAGTAGCAGCAGGGTCTGGCTTCTGCCGTGTTGTCTGATTCTTTGTGGTTGATGAAGAGGAGGAGGCAGATTTGCCGGAATGATGCGCCTTGGGAAATTGTCTCGCCGAAACAGTGGCTGTGCTGGAAGCGCTCGCACCTGCCGATCGTTCCGCGTGAGCCGCATCCACCGGCTGGATCAGGTTGACGATCAGGACTGTCAGCAGCAGTGTCAGCAGGGCGCTTGTCACTACCACAGGCGTGCGGCGGATAGGGTCCAGCAGCCAACGGAGCATGGCAAGCGCACGCCGCTTAAGGCGTTCGCTATCCAATCCCCAGACAGCCATGTCCTTCCCCTTCGTCGCCATTGAACGAACCTGTATGCATAGTTCATTGTAGTGACAGACGAAACCGGGAGAGACTCAGCCGTTCAGCACCTGCCTGGCCCAATCCTCCAGCAGGTCGCAAACCAGGGCGGTCTGCTCGATCTGCACATTGTGGCCGGCCCGGTCCAGCAGCGAGTAGGAGGCCCGGGGGAAGCGGCAGGCCAGGTCGAACTGGTCCAGGTAGCCCACCCGGTCGTCCTGGCGGCCGCAGACAAAGAGCACAGGGGCTATGAATCCGGACCAGACCTGATCGAATTCCATATCCAGCTGGTAGTGCCCCTCCATTCGAGCCACCGTGTCGGCATCAGCCGAACGAATGCCGGGCATGATGGTGCGCTGGTAGGCCTCGAGATGCTCCCGGGACTCCACCACTGCCATCTGCCGGTAGGCATGCCTAGTGAACTCGTCCACATCGGCCAGGCCCTGGTCGTCCCGGACCAGCACCTGACGCGGGGGCAGGCGCCTGTGGGCGGTCACCGGGTCGACCACCGAGGAGAGCAGAGCCATCCCCCGGCAGCGGTCCAACCGACCAGCGGCAGCATGGCGACTGAGCAGCCCGCCCAGGGAGTTGCCCACCAGGGCGAAGGGGCCGCCACCGCTGAAAATGTCCACCTGATCATCCAGCCACCGGGCCAGACCGTCCAGGTCGAGAATGGACGGGTCGGGCGGTGTGCGGCCGAAGCCGGGCTGATCCAGATAGATCCGCTCGAATCCGCCCACCCGCTCGAAGACGGGGTCCAGTTCATCGAAGATGTGGTGATCCACGCCGGACCCGTGCACGAAGATCAGCGGCAGCCCATGACCCCGGCGAATGGCGAACCCGGGACGGGCGCTCACTTCTTGGAGCCGGAGGGGATGCCGGTCTTGAACTCCACGATGTCGCCGTCCTGCATGACGTAGTCCTTGCCCTCAAGGCGCATCTTGCCCTCCTCGCGCACCTTGGCGTAGGACCCGTCGGCGGCCACGAAGTCGTCGTATGAGACCACCTCGGCCTTGATGAAGCCCTTCTCGAAGTCGGTGTGGATGACGCCGGCGGCCTGGGGGGCGGTCCAGCCCTGGTGGATCTGCCAGGCGCGCACCTCCTTGACCCCGGCGGTCAGGAAAGTCTGCAGGCCAAGAATGTCGAAGCCCACCCGGGCCAGCTGGTCCAGGCCGGACTCCTTGAGCCCGGCATCGGTCAGCATCTCGCGGGCGTCGGCCTCGTCCAGCTCGGTCAGTTCGGACTCGAACTGGGCATTCAAGAAAATGGCGGGCGCGGGAGCCACGGAGTCGGCCAGCTGCTTCTTCAAGTCCTCGTTCTGCAGCTCGTCGTCGTCCACGTTGAAGACGTAGATGAAGGGCTTGGCGGTCATCAGATGCAGGTCGTAGAGCTCGTCCTTGTCGATGTCCCCGGCCTGGGCCGCCTGGTCGATGGTCCGGCCCTGGCCCAGAATCTCCTTGGCCTTGCGGACGGTGTCCAGGTAGGCGGGCTTGATTTTGCCGCCGCGCTGGTCCTTCTCCAGCTTGGGCAGGGCCTTGTCGATGGTCTGCATGTCGGCCAGGATCAGCTCGGTGTTGATGGTGTCGATGTCGTCGGCCGGATCCACCTTGCCGTTGACGTGGACGATGTCGTCGTCATTGAAGGCACGGACCACCTCGCAGATGGCATCGGCCTCGCGGATGTTGGCCAGGAACTGGTTGCCCAGCCCCTCCCCCTCCGAGGCCCCCTTGACGATGCCGGCGATGTCCACGAAGGTGACCGTGGCGGGCACGATCTTGTCCGTGTGGACCAGCTTGGCCAGGACGGGCAGCCGGTCGTCGGGCAGGGGCACGATGCCGGTGTTGGGCTCGATGGTGGCGAAGGGATAGTTCTCCGCCAGAACGTTGTTGCGGGTGAGGGCGTTGAAGAGTGTGGACTTGCCGACGTTGGGCAGCCCGACGATTCCTATGGTTAACGACATATGCACCAGTCTATTGCCCGGACTGCCCCGGCGTGGCTCCCCCCTAGTCGCCGCGCTCCACCGCATCGATGGCCTCGATAACCGCTCCACGGAAGCCGTGCTTCTCCAGGGATGCAACGCCCTTGATGGTGGTTCCGCCCGGCGAGCAGACCGCATCCTTCATGGCCCCGGGGTTGGTGCCGGTGGCCAGGTAGAGGGCTCCGGTTCCCTCCACCATTCGCGCCGCCAGCCGGTAGGCCGCCTGCCTGGGCAGCCCATGCTCCACCCCGGCGTCGGCCAGGGCCTCCATGTACATGGCCGTGTAGGCGGGCGCGCATCCGGCGATGGTCGTGCCCACCGAGACCAGCTCCCGGGGCAGCCGCTCGATCATGGCCACCGGGTCGAAGACCTGGGTGAAGAGCTCCCGCTGCTGGTCGGTCAGGGTATCGTCCTCCTGGGTGACCAGAACCCCCTGCCCTACGGAAATGGGGGTGTTGGGGATGGCGCAGATCAGGTGGGTACCCTCCTCCAGGATGTCGGCATAGTCCTCAAGGGTCATGCCGCCCACCACCGAGAGGACCATGCGGTCCGGGTCAGCCAGCTCATGGCGGATGGGCTCGCAGACCTGGGCCACCTGCCCAGGCTTGACGGCCAGAATCACCAGATCGGCGGCCGCAGCCACCTCGGTGCCGGAGTGCATGGGCCGCACCCCCAGCTGGGCCGTCCGCTCCACCAGCCGGTCGTAGTGGGCTGCGCAGGCCACAATCCGGCCGCCGGGCAGCACGCCCGCGTCGACCAGGCCCTGGGCCATGGCCTGGGCCATGTTGCCGTATCCGATGAATCCGAGAGTCAATGATTCCGTGTTCATGCCCTCAAGTCTAGCCGCGCGCCGGGAAGAGCCCCTCCAAATCGCCGCGCTCCAGGGCCAGCCGGTAGAGGTGGGCGAAGACCCTGTCCCCGTGCAGCCCGTCGTGCTCGAACTCGTTGGTCACCCAGGCATGGGCGTGGCCCACGCGCGAGAGGGTGTCCAGCTGAAGCTCGGAGGGCACGTAGAGGTCGTCGGCATAGACCGCGGCCTGCAGGGGTACCTGATTGTCGGCAAGGCGCTCGGGATCGTACAGGTGGCCCCAGGAGCCCTCCTCCATGAGCAGGCTGACCGCCGGGCCGAAGGGACGCAGGGCCGACTCCTGCTCGAACATCCAGGGGAAGATCGCCTCCCCGGTGAACATGAGCGGGCGGGCAGCAGTGTCGAATTCAGGACGGGCATCGCGCACCCGCTGCGCAGCCCAGCGCAGAGGTTCGCAGTCCCCATCGGCGTAGATGAACTCCTGCAGGGGCCAGTAGAGCGGTGTAACCGCAGTGTCCGCCCGCACCCCCTCCAGGAAGGCCTGCGAGAGGGTGGCCCGGGAGCTGCTGGCGCCGGAAGCGGGCAGGCTGCCGTCCCCGTCCAGGAAGGCTGTGTCCAGCAGCCAATGGAGACGCTCGAACCCGCCGCTCTTGCCCAGGTCGGCGCCCAGGGTCTGCAGCCGCTCCACGCTCAGGGGGTCGCCGCCGGGCAGAACCACATCGCCCTGGGACAGCCGGTCGGCAATGGCCGCCACACGGTCTTGGTCCCCTGGATAGCGCTGATAGAAGATCTGGGACCGCTGGGCCATTTTGGTGAAGGTATGGGAATAGAGCTCATAGGCATCAGCGGGGATATGCGGCACGCCCCCGGTAGTAAAAGCCGCAGTAATACCTTCGGGGAAGTTCGACAGGTAGGCCATGGTCAGGAAGCCGCCGAAACTCTGCCCAAGGGTCACCCAGGGACGGCCGGCGAAGACCGTGCGACGCAGGTGCTCGAAGTCCCGGATGATGGAGTCGGCCAGAAAATGCTTCAGATAGTCGGCCTGGGCCCGGGGCTCGCCCAGGAAAGCCATGGTGGAGCCATCGATGGCACTGGACCGGCCCGTACCCCGCTGGTCGGGCAGGACAATGCGGAAGTGGCGCAGGGCCTCGGCCATCCACCCGTCGGCAGTGGCGTTCAGCGGCCGTGGGGCGCCCGAGCCTGGTCCGCCCTGCAGGTAGACCAGCAGCGGCAGGTCATCGTGGATGTGCTCGGGGGCGCAGACCACGCGGTAGAAGCAGCGGATGACCGCCTGGTCCGAATGATCTTCGGGTCGCCAGACGCCAGGTTCACTGCCCGCCCAGTCCAAGGGAACGGGGATGGACCCCTCCCGAACGTAGAGTCCCGGCAGATAGTATCCCTGGTTGGTCATACGCTGGCTCCTTTCTTCGAGATCAGTCGGGTTCATTGTCCCCGGGCGGTTGGACCTGGCTCGTGTGTTGTTTGCGGGCTGGGTGGTAGGGTGAAAAGCGGGGGATGTCGAGAAGACGGCTGGCTTCGCCATTGGCTCCTGCGATGTGATGCAGGGCTGGCGCTGGCAGGCAGAACGTTGATAAACAGGCGGTGTTGATTCCGTTTGGTGTTTGGTGAAGGGGTTTTGGTTTGATGCATCTGGTTTCCCGTCTGCGTCGCATCCTGGCGATGGCTGTCGTCCTGCTGGGAATGCTTGCGGGCCTGGGCGTCGTATCCGCCCAGGCGGATGCTCCCATCCACACCGGGGGGGGGGGGGTCAGACCCCTCGCGTAGCTGAGCAAACCCCCGGCATTCCCCCCAGCAGCACTCCAGACACCCCGCTATCCTCGCCCTCGCCGATACAAGCCACCACACCGTTAAGCCCCACGCCAGAAGCCCCGTCATCGACGACGGGAACACCCGGCAGCACAGGCTCCGCTCCAGCCAAACCAGCAGAGAACACGGATGGTCAGGCTTCGCACATAGTGCGCTTCGACCCGGCCGACGGCAGCAAACCCACCCAAACGAGCGTGAAGACCGGGACTCTCGCCGCTCCCCCGCAGCAGAATCCTCAACGTGAGGGCTTCCGGTTCGACGGGTGGACGCGTGACGGCCAGCTTTTCGACTTGCAGACCCCCATCCTCCAGGACACGACCCTGAAAGCCCAGTGGTCGAAGACCACGGACTGGACGCTGAGCCCTGATCATGGGCCCGCCTCCGGCGGCAAGCTGACCATCAGCCCGCCCGACAGGCAGGAGCCTCAGTTCGCCAGCGTCCACGCCGCTGGAGACCGGTTCCTCGGCTTGACCGGCGACGGCCGCATCCACACCTGGACGCAGGACGGCACGCCCAAACCAGTCCCCTCCCCCGCCCAGGCTCCCGACGGGTTCCGCTACCTGCAGGTTGCAGCCGGCAGCCGATGGCAGGCGGCCCTCGGATCCGACCAGCACATCTACACATGGGCCAGCAGACAGCCCACGCCCGCCATCCTTGACGCCGATCGGAACATCAGGTTCACCAGCATCAGTATGAACGATGACCGGCTCCTGGTAGTGGACCAACAAGGACAAATCCACGCTTTCCTGACCAGCCAGGCCGACAGCCAGAATCAGAACCCGAAATGCTTGGAGCAGGCCGCAACCAGCCTGCCCGGAAAGGCGCAGGCCGTCACCGCCGTCGCCTCCGCCAGCCAGGCGCTCATCGTGGACGAGGACGGACAAGCCTGGACCTGGGATACGAGCAAGACCGGAAAAGCCAAGCCCGCACGCGTCAAGCAGGACCCGGGCATGCGCATCGTCCAGGCCCAGGCCCTCAACCAGGGGTTCCTCCTCCTGGACACAAACGGGCAGGCCCGGTACCTGCCAGACGGCACTGCCGCCATGATCCAGCTCAGCCTGCCGGACGGCGCGCAGGCCAACAGGATCACCGCCAACAAGGACCAGGCCGTCATCACTGATGCGGACGGCCATGTCTGGGCCTGGCAGCCCGGCAAGACCCCCAAGCGCGCGGACAGCAGGAACCAAGCCTACGTGCAGGCCGCCGCTGCCGGCGGCAGGATCACCGCCATCAGCAGGCAAGGAAGCATGCTCGCATGGAGCCTGGACGGGCAGGGCCAGCCCGGCAAGCCCGACAGGCTCGACACCACGCAGGCGCCCACCTTGGCATCAGCCAGCCTGGACGGCCAGCCGCTCAGCCTCAGCAAGACCGGCAGCGCCTGGCAGGTGCAGATCCCCGCCCGCCAGCCGGGGCCGGCCGCCATCCTTATCACGGGCAGGCAGGACGGGCAGCCTTTCGCCAGGAGCCTTGCGTACACGGTCGACCAGCCGCTGGCACGGGCTGCGGAGCCAGGATCCGCGTTCACGGTCCGCTTCGACACGGGAGGCGGAAACCCCAAACCAGCAGACCAGACTGTCCCCTCCCCCTACGGGAGGGCGAAGCGCCCCTCCCCCGACCCGGCGCGGGAAGGCTTCCTGTTCGACGGATGGTTCACCGGCAACATCGCCTACGATTTCAGCAGGCCCGTCGACAAGGACCTCACCCTGGCCGCCCACTGGACGCCGGCAAGCCGGAACACCAAGTGGAGCATCAGCCCCAATAAGGGCAGCCAGCTGGGCAGGGAACCCGCCACCATCACCCCGCCCGACAACGCCAGCCGGGGCATCAGATTCAGCCAGATCAGCGGATCAACAAACGGTTATTTTTCCTTGGCTGTGGGTAGCGACGGCAACGCCTACGCCTGGGGATACAACGACTCTGGCCAGCTCGGCGACGGGACGAGCACCACACGGTACACGCCGGTCATGGTGAGGAAGCCCGACCGCAGCACGTACCCGGACCTGCCAGCGGATTTCACCTACCTGCAGGTCAGCGCCGGAGGCTATCATTCGCTGGCCCTGGGCAGCGACGGCAACGCCTACGCCTGGGGACACAACACCTATGGCCGGCTCGGCGACGGGACAACCACCGACCGGGATGCGCCGGTCAGGGTGAAGACGCCCGACCGGAAGACCTACCCGGACCTGCCAGCGGATTTCACCTACCTGCAGGTCAGCGCCGGAGGCTATCATTCGCTGGCCCTGGGCAGCGACGGCAACGTTTACGCCTGGGGACACAACACCTATGGCCGGCTCGGCGACGGGACAACCACCGACCGGGATGCGCCGGTCAGGGTGAAGACGCCCGACCGGAAGACCTACCCGGACCTGCCAGCGGATTTCACCTACCTGCAGGTCAGCGCCGGAGTCGATCATTCCCTGGCCGTGGGCAGCGACGGATACGCCTACGCCTGGGGATGCAACTGGTATGGCCAGCTCGGCAACAACACCGCCAGCGGATACAGTGACACGAATCCTGTTCCTATGCGCGTGCGCGACCCCGCCAGCCCCACCGACACGAGCAAAGGGCTCAAAGCCGCACAGCTCAGCGGCGGATACCATCTTTCGCTGGCCGTGGGCAGCGACGGCAACGCCTGGGCATGGGGAGACAACGACTATGGCCGGCTCGGCGACGGGACAAACGTCAGCTACCGGGCTGCGCCGGCCAGGGTGAAGACGCCCGACCGGAAGACCTACCCGGACCTGCCAGCGGATTTCACCTACCTGCAGGTCAGCGCCGGATGGGATCATTCCCTGGCCCTGGGCAGCGACGGCAACGTTTACGCCTGGGGATCCAACGGGTCTGGTGACCTCGGCAACAACAGCAGCGCCAGCTCTTCGTCTGTTCCTGTGCGCGTGCGTGACCCCGCCAGTCCCGCCGACAGGAGCAAAGGGCTCAAAGCCGCACAGGTCAGCGGCGGATACTATCTTTCCCTGGCCGTGGGCAGCGACGGCAACGCCTGGGCATGGGGAGACAACGACTATGGCCGGCTCGGCGACAACAGCAACACCATCCTATCGACTGTTCCTGTGCCGGTGTCGTTCAACCTGGCTCTGGTGATCACCGGCGTCAGGTTCGACCAGACCCCCGCATCAGGGCTGACGCGCGGCGACGGCGGCAGCGTGAGCGTGCTCACGCCCGCACACCAGCCGGGCACGGTCACCGTCAGCGTGGACTACACGCTGGGCGGCGCACCCCAAACGCCCGACACCACCCTCAGATACACGTACCTGCCTGCAGGTGTGCTCCCCCAGGCAGGCGGGGAAGGCATCCTGCTCGCCCTGGCCACCGGCATGACCGGCATGGGCGGGGTCCTCGCATCCCGCCGCCACCGAAAGGAAACACGCCAGCTGTCACATGCTTCACGCGAGTAAGAGCGGCCGGGCGGCGTATCAATCCCCCCGCCCCCGGCCCATCAAGGGGGAGCAGGCAGGACAAGTGCCACACAAGGCTCAAACCCCAAGAGAGCCCGATACTTTCCTCCCGCGCCCCCACCACACTTCTGCAGGCAGAAGCCGAGGGCAGGCATGCACGCCCCCGCCCCCGCCCGGGAGAGGAGGAAACACGGCCAGGCCGGCCAGGAGGCTCAACAGCCCCCAGCCAGCCCGGCCGCTGTTTGTTTCTCTATCCCAAATAATTACTATAAGCAGTCGCTCTTTCCCAACCGCCTGGACGGGGATTTGGCCGATGCCTATAGGCTCAGATGGTATGATTTTTGTGGGGATGTTGAGGGGTCTTTCGTCTTCTGACTGCATCAGCGCAATTGGCGCCAAATCAGCCTTGAATGGCTGAGAGACTCCTCTACAAGTAAGACGTAGCAGTGGTGTTGGCCGGCCGTTGGGGAATAACAGAAGACAGGCAAGCCTGTTGTTGGGGAAGATGTTTGTAAGTCATGCGTATAGGCTCCCGAGCGGGTTCACTGACGTTCGTGATTATTCTTCTGCTGCTCCTGTCAGGCTTGGGCATAGTCGAAGCCGAAGCTGAAACCGACAGTGCTACTGAATCTATGCTGATCGAGGGGGAGGGGGGGGGGGGTCGTCAGACCCCTCGCGTAGCTAAGCAAACCCCCGCCACTCTTCCCAGCAGCACAACCGGCACGCCGCTTCCTTCGCCCTCGCCTCTGACAACTGCCTCGCCCCTGAGCCCCACGACATCAAGCCCAAACACCCCGTCATCGCCGACAAATAGTCCAAGCAGTGCAGACTCCGCTTCAACCAGGCCATCCCGGCAGACAGATGATCAGGCCGCGCACACGGTGCGCTTCGATCCGGCCGACGGAAGCAAACCCACCCAAGCGACCGTAAAGACCGGGAACCTTGCCTCACCTCCGCAAAAGAACCCGCAACGTGAGGGCTTCCGGTTCGACGGGTGGACGCTTGATGGCCAGCCCTTCGATTTCCAGACCCCCATCCTGCAAGACACGACGCTGACCGCCCGTTGGGCCAAGGCCACGGACTGGACTCTGAGCCCGAACCACGGACCCTCCTCCGGCGCCCGCCTGACCCTCAGCCCGCCCAACAAGCAGGAGCCCTACTACACGAGCATCCACACGGCAAACAGCCAGTTTGTCGGCCTGACCGGCGACGGCAACATCTACGTTTGGGCACAAGACGGCACACCAAAACAGGTTGCTCTCCCTGCCCAAGCTCCCGAAGGGTTCCACTACCTGCAAGCCGCAGCCGGCAGCCATTGGCAGGCGGCCCTCGGGTCCGACCAGCACATCTACACCTGGACCAGCCAACAGCCCACGCCCACCATCCTCGACACTGATCGGAACATCAGGTTCACCAGCATCAGCACAAGCAGCAACCGGCTGCTGGCCGTGGACCAGCAGGGCCGTGTCCACAATTTCCAGGCCAGCCAGGCCGACAGCCGGAACATGAAACCCACTGAGCACTCCACAATCAGCCTGCCCGGGCAAACTCAGGCGACACTGGCCGTCGCCTCCCCCAGCCGGACACTCATCGTGGACGCGGACGGGCAGGCATGGTCATGGAAGCCAGACCAGGCAGGAAACACGAAGCCGTCACCCATCATGCAGGACCAGGATGTGCGCATCATCCAGGCTGCAGCCCTCAACCAGGGGCTGCTCCTGCTGGACGCTGACGGGCATACCTGGTACCTGGCCGACAACGCGACCAGTGCCAAAGCCGTCAACCTGCCAGAAAGCACGAAAGCCAGCCGGATCAGCGCCAGCAATGACCAAGCCATCATCACAGACAAGGACGGCCGCCTCTGGTTCTGGAAGTCAGGCGAGGCACCCACGCGCGCAGACAGCGGGAACCAGCACTACATGCAAGCAGTCCGCATCGGCAACGAAATCGCCGCCCTAGACAGGCAGGGCAGCCTATATCAGTGGAGCATCGATGCTCAAGGCCTGCCGGGCAAGCCGGCAAAAATCGACTCCACCACAGCTCCCACCCTGGAATCAGCCAGCCTGGATGGCCAAGACTTGACACTCAGCAAAACCGGCGATGCCTGGCAGGCAGATGTCCCCGCCCACGATCCCGGGCCGGCCGTCATCACCATCACCGGCAGGCAGGACGATAAGCCCTTCACCAAGAGCCTCAATTACACCGTCGACCAGCCGCTGTTAAGGGATGCTCAACAGGATTCCACCCACACGATCACCTTCGATACAGCAGGAGGAAGCCAGGCACCCCAACCCCAGCAGGTCACCTATCCATTCGGACGGGTGCAACGCCCCTACCCAGACCCGACGCGCAACGGCTACGAGTTCGGCGGGTGGTTCATCGGCAAAATCGCCTACGACTTCAGCAAACCCGTCACCAGCAACCTCACCATCAGCGCCAAATGGACCTACAAAGACCCCAACAACACCTGGAAGATAAGCCCCGACAAAGGCAGCCAGCTCGGCGGGCAACAGACCACCATTACCCCGCCGACCGACGCCAGCGGCGTCAAATTCAACCAGGTCAACTGCTCACAGAGTCCCGATAGCTTTTCTCTAGCGGTTGGCAGCGATGGAAACGCCTACGCCTGGGGAGGCAACAGCTATGGTCAGCTCGGGGATGGGACGACCACCAATAGGACTACGCCGGTCAAGGTGAAGAAGCCTGCAGGCGTGTCGACTGATTTCAACTACATGCAAGTCAGTGCCGGATGGCAACATTCGCTGGGCCTAGGCAGCGACGGATACGTGTACGCCTGGGGAGGCAACAGCTATGGCCAGCTCGGCAACAACACTAGCGGCAGCTACTCGGCTGTTCCCGTGCGTGTACGCGACCCTGCCAGCCCCACCGACGCGAGCAAAGGACTGAAGGCCATACAGGTGAGCGCCGGATACTATCATTCGTTGGCCGTTGACAAGGATGGAAACATTTGGGCATGGGGACTCAACAAAAACGGTCAGCTCGGCGACAACACCAACAACTTCACTGAAAAAGCAAATCCTTTCCCCAAACGGGTTCAGCTTGATTCTACCGGTGCCAACACAGGGCTGAAAGCCATACAGGTCAGCGGCGGAGGCTATCACTCTCTGGCAATCGACGAGGATGGAAACACCTGGGCGTGGGGGTACAACTACTATGGCCAACTCGGCAACAACACCAACAGCGAAATAAATGACAAGGCGAATCCTAATCCCCAAAAAGTGCTGCTTAATCCCACTGAGGCAAACACTGTGCTGAAAGCTGTACAGGTCAGCGGCGGAGACTCTCATTCGCTGGCAATCGACAAGAACGGGAATGTTTGGGCATGGGGATGGAACCGCTACGCCCAACTCGGCACTGGCAACGTCACCGGACAGTTCGTTGCGAATCCTGTTCCTAAACAGGTGCTGCTTGATCCCAAGGTCGCGAGCACAGGGCTGAAAGCTGTACAGGTCAGCGCCGGAAGCTCTCATTCGCTGGCAATCGACGAGAACGGGACCACTTGGGCATGGGGAAACAACGGCGATGGCCGACTCGGTGACAATACTACGAATCTCCGTCTTTCTCCCGTGAAGGTGGCTGCCTCCGCGCAACACACGAACTCGGCCGGATCTTGGCTGAACGCCATGCAAGTCAGAGCAGGATGGCAGCATTCGCTGGCCATCGACATGGACGGGAACGCCAAAGCTTGGGGAGATAACAGCAATGGCCAGATCGGCAATACCGATGCAGGAAGCCTGAGTTTGGTTCCTACGCCAGTGATGTTCCCTCTACAGCCGGTGATCACTGCAGCCAAGTTCGACACCAGCCCCGGCACGAACCTGACCCATGTCAGCAACAGCAGAAACGTCACCGTGGTGACTCCTGCGCATGAGCCGGGACCAGTCACAGTCAGCGTCGACTACAAGCTTGGCGACAAAGTTCAGAAGCCAGACACCTCACTTACCTACACTTACAAGCCCCTAGGCGTGCTGCCCAGGGCTGGCGGAGAAGGCATTCTGCTGGCTTTAGCCACCGGCATGACCAGCATGGGCGCAGTGCTGGCCTCACGCCGACACCGGAGAGAAACGCAACGGTTCCTGCACACTTCACACGAGTAAGAAGGCCGGCAGATGGGTCAACTCCCATCCACCCGCCTCATTGGGGCGCATGGAGGAAAGTGTCATACAAGGCTCAATCCCCAAGAAGCCGACACTCCTCCTGCGCCCCCACCACACTTTTATCGACGATAATACGGGCGAGCCGCTCTCATTCCCGCCTGAGACAGATATTGACGTGGCCAGACCCACTAAGGTCACATGACTCCAGGCCAGCTCAGTTCACATCCTTGCCTCACGACTTGGCATAATTGCTTTGAACAACAGCATTCCACCAACCCAGGATGATTATTGTCACGGGACTGCTGAGCTGGTTTATGTGTATTGTTTGCTGGATGGGTGGTATGGTGAAAAACAGGGGTAACGGAAAGACGGCTGGCTTCCGCCATGGTTCCTGCGATCCGGTACAGATCCGGCGTTGAAAGACAGGGCAGCTTTCCGACAAAGACGACATTTATCAGCGAGCTGTTGGCTTCGCTTGGTGTTTGGTGAAGGGGTTTACAAGTCATGCACCTGGTTTCCCAACTGCGTCGCATCATGGCGATGATGATCGTCCTGCTGGGCCTGCTGGCAGGCCTGGGCGTCGCATCCGCCCAGTCGGACGCTCCTATCCTCACAGGGGGACTTCAGACCCCTCGGGTAGCTGAGCAAACCCCCGGCACTTTCCCCAGCAACGCAGCCAACACCCCACTACCCACACCATCACCGCTGACACCTTCCTCACCATTAAGCACCACGACACCAAGCCCAAACACCCCGTCATCGCCGACCGGAACGCCTGACACCACAGGATCCGCTTCAACCAAGCCATCCGATAGCGATGATCAAACTCCGCATATGGTGCGCTTCGACCCCGCCGACGGCAGCAAGCCGACACAGTCAACCGTGAAGACCGGCGCCCTCGCCGCTCCCCCACAACAGAATCCCCAACGTCAAGGCTTCCGGTTCGACGGGTGGACACTCGACGGCCAACCCTTCGACTTCCAGACCCCCATACTCCAGGACACCAACCTGAAAGCCCAATGGACAAAAACCACGGACTGGACATTGAGCCCGGATCACGGGCCCGCCTCCGGAACCGTCCTGACCATCAGCCCACCCAACCGGCAGGAGCCTCAATTCGCCAGCATCCAAGCCGCAGGAAACCAGATTGTCAGCCTGACAGGCGACGGCCGCATCTACACATGGACGCAAGACGGCACACCCAAGCAGGTCCCCGCTCCCGTCCAGGCTGCCGACGGATTCCACTACCTGCAGGTTGCAGCCGGCAACCGCCGGCAGGCGGCCCTCGGATCCGACCAGCGGATCTACACCTGGAACAGCCAACAGCCCACACCCTCGATTCTCGACACCGGACAGAACACCAGGTTCACCAGCATCAGCATCAACGGCGGCCGGCTGCTGGCGGTGGACCGGCAGGGACAGGTCCACGCCTACCAGGCCAGCCAAACCGACGGTCCGAACATGAAACCCACAGAACACGCCACAGTCGACCTGCCCGGTCAGGCTCAGGCAGTACTCTCGGCCGCCACCAGCAGCCGGACCCTCACCCTGGACGCGGACGGGCAGGCCTGGACCTGGGATGCGAGCAACACCGGCAACGTCGAACCCGAACGCATCAGGCAGGACCCGGGCATGCGCATTCTCCAGGCCCAGGCCCTCGACCAGGGGTTCCTCCTTCTGGACGCAGAAAGGCAGATCCATTACCTGGCCGACAACACGACTAGCCCCACAGCGGTCAGCCTGCCGGAACGCATGAAAGCCAACTCGATCAGCGCCAACGACAGACAGGCCGTCATCACCGACACGAACGGCCACCTCTGGGCCTGGAAGCCAGGCGAAACACCCACCCGAGCGGACGACGGGAACCAGCACTACATGCAAGCCGCCAAGACAGGCAGCAGGATCACCGCCATCAGCACGAAGGGCAACATGCTCACGTGGAGCCTGGACGGGCAGGGTAAGCCCGGCCAGCCGGCAAGACCCGACACCGCACAGGCACCCACACTGGAATCAGCCGGCATGGACAGCCAGCCGCTCAACCTCACCAAGAACAACGACGCCTGGCAGACAGACATACCCGCCCACAAGCCGGGACAAGCCACCATCACACTCGCCGGCAGACAGGACGGCCAGCCCTTCACCAAAAACCTCAACTACACCGTCGACCAGACGCTGAACAGAGGCACCGAGCAAAAATCCACGTTTACGGTCCACTTCGACACGGACGGAGGAAAACCCGAACCAGCAGACCAGGAATTCCCGACCCCGAACGGCAGGGCGAAGCGGCCCTCCCCCGACCCTGCGCGTGAGGGCTACCAGTTCGACGGATGGTTCACCGGCGAAGTCGCCTACGACTTCAGCAAACCCGTCACCAAGGATCTGACCCTGACCGCCAAATGGACCTTCAAAGACCCCAACAACACATGGAAAATCAACCCCGACCAGGGCAGCCGGCTCGGCAACGAAACCACCATCCTCACCCCTCCAGACACCAGCCGAGGCATCAGGTTCAGCCAGGTCAGCGGATCATCATACGACGGTAGGAGATCCTATGGTTTTTCCTTGGCTGTGGGCAGCGACGGGAACGCCTACGCATGGGGAGACAACTGGTATGGCGAACTCGGCGACGGGACAACCACTCAAAGGACTACACCGGTCAAGGTGAGCAAGCCTGAAGGCACACCCGCGGATTTCACCTATGTGCAAGTCAGCGCCGGAAGTCGGCATTCGCTGGCCCTGGGCAGCGACGGCAACGCCTACGCCTGGGGATGGAACGACAATGGTCAGCTCGGCGACGGGACAACCTCTCAAAAGACTACGCCGGTCAAAGTGGGGAAGCCTACAGGCACGCCGACGGATTTCACCTACACACAGGTCAGCGCCGGGCAATACCATTCGCTGGCCCTGGGCAGCGACGGCAACGCCTACGCCTGGGGAAAAAACTCCTCCAGCCAGATCGGTGACGGGACGACCACCGACCGGACTACGCCGGTCAAGGTGGGGAAGCCTACAGACGCGCCCGCGGATCTCACCTACACACAGGTCAGCGCCGGAGGCTTTCATTCGCTGGTCGTGGACAGCGACGGAAACGCCTGGGCATGGGGAGAAAACGGCAATGGCCAGCTCGGCGACGGAACGGAAACCAGGCGGACTACGCCAGCCAAGGTGGGGAAGCCTACAGACGCGCCCGCGGACTTCACCTACGCACAGGTCAGCGCCGGACGATTTTATTCGCTGGCCCTGGGCAGCGACGGCAACGCCTACGCCTGCGGATGGAACGACAATGGCCAGATCGGTGACGGGACGACCACCGACCGGTCTACGCCGGTCAAGGTGGGGAAGCCTACAGACGCGCCCGCGGATCTCACCTACACACAGGTCAGCGCCGGAGGCTTTCATTCGCTGGTCGTGGACAGCGACGGAAACGCCTGGGCATGGGGAGAAAACGGCAATGGCCAGCTCGGCGACGGAACGGAAACCAGGCGGACTACGCCAGCCAAGGTGGGGAAGCCTACAGACGCGCCCGCGGACTTCACCTACGCACAGGTCAGCGCCGGACGATTTTATTCGCTGGCCCTGGGCAGCGACGGCAACGCCTACGCCTGCGGATGGAACGACAATGGCCAGATCGGTGACGGGACGACCACCGACCGGTCTACGCCGGTCAAGGTGGGGAAGCCTACAGACGCGCCCGCGGATCTCACCTACACACAGGTCAGCGCCGGAGGCTTTCATTCGCTGGTCGTGGACAGCGACGGAAACGCCTGGGCATGGGGAGAAAACGGCAATGGCCAGCTCGGCGACGGAACGGAAACCAGGCGGACTACGCCAGCCAAGGTGGGGAAGCCTACAGACGCGCCCGCGGACTTCACCTACGCACAGGTCAGCGCCGGACGATTTTATTCGCTGGCCCTGGGCAGCGACGGCAACGCCTACGCCTGCGGATGGAACGACAATGGCCAGATCGGTGACGGGACGACCACCGACCGGTCTACGCCGGTCAAGGTGGGGAAGCCTACAGACGCGCCCGCGGATCTCACCTACACACAGGTCAGCGCCGGAGGCTTTCATTCGCTGGTCGTGGACAGCGACGGAAACGCCTGGGCATGGGGAGAAAACGGCAATGGCCAGCTCGGCGACGG